>NZ_JBPOEA010000002.1:0-535991 GCF_052060035.1 Fodinibius sp. SL11
GCCTGCACAATATGCGCACCATTCAGCATTTGCCGCGCGAAAAGCAGATGCAAAAGGCGACAGAAACCATGGAGCTGTATGCTCCGCTGGCCCATCGCTTTGGGCTATTTAGTATCAAAAGCGAGCTCGAGGATCTTTGTTTTAAGGTTATTGATCCCAATTCCTATAAGTTTATCGCTCGAAAGCTCAGGGAAAAGAAAGAAGCCCGGGAAGCTTTTATCGAGGAATTCATGGATCCTATTGATGAGGAGTTAGGTAAACAGGGCTTTACATTTGAGATGAAAGGGCGCCCCAAGCATATTTATTCCATCTTTCGGAAGATGCAGCGCCAGCAAAAGCCGTTTGAGGAGATTTACGATCTTTTTGCCATCCGTATTATTCTTGAAGAGCCCCATACCAAGGAGGATTGCTGGAGGGTATATTCAATAATTACTGATTGGTATACACCCATTCCCAAGCGGTTTCGTGACTTTATTTCGGTGCCGAAAGCCAACGGCTATCAGTCGTTACACACTACGGTTATCACGAAAAAGGGACGCAAGGTAGAGGTACAGATTCGCACCCGACACATGGACGATATTGCCGAAAAGGGCGTGGCTGCCCACTGGAAGTATAAAGAGGGAAAAGAGGGTGGCTCCGAAACATTGGAGAAGTTTGTCCACTGGGTGCGCGATGTATTGGATAATCCTCGTCCCGATGCGGCTACCGAGTTTGTCAAGGATTTTCAGTTGAATCTGTATCAGGATGAAATCTATGTATTTACGCCCGATGGTGAGCTGCGCACGCTTCCGCAGGGGGCAACACCCATTGATTTTGCTTTTGACATCCATAGTGAGATTGGGGAACGAGCAATTGCGGCCAAAGTAAATGGTAAAATGGCCCCCCTCCGCCAAAAGCTGGATATCGGTGATCAGGTTGAGATCATCACGGGAAATAAAATTAATCTTAATCCCGACTGGATTAATGATGTTGTTACCCATAAGGCCAAGTCTCGTATTCGGCAATATATCAAGCAGAAAGAACGGCAAAAGGCCGAAGAGGGACGCGAAATATGGGAGAAAAGAGCCAAGCGCGCCAATATCGAAATATCGGAACAGGATTTAACTCGCATCGCCCAAAAGTTGAAATTCGATTCTACACAGGATCTTTTTTATGACATTGGAAAGGGTAGCTTTGATGTGAATGAGCTCTATGATGTGGTTAAGCAGTTTACCAGTAAGGGACGTATTGACGATAAAGAGGATGAAGATAAGCCGGCCCCTGTAACGGAAGAGGAAATACAGGAAACCTATATCAATGCTGCGCGTTCGATCAGTGATGATAAGGCATTGGTTATTAATGGTGAGCTTACCAATGTGAAATACAGTTACGCCAATTGCTGTAATCCTATTCCCGGTGATGATGTGATGGGCTTTATCAGTCGAACCGGTGATGTGAAGGTGCATCGATCAAATTGCAAGAATATTCACCACCTGATACAAACTGATGGGGAACGAATTGTTGATGTTTCTTGGGCGAAAAATATTGATTCCAAATTTCTCGGGGCTGTTAAAGTCATTGGTGAAGATCGGGTGGGTATGATCAACGATATTACCGATGTGCTGTCGAAATCGCTGGAAACAAACATGAAAAGCATTAACGTAAGTAGCGACAGTGGAATGTTTGAAGGCATTCTTACGGTCTACGTTGATGATATTGATCACCTTGGACGTATCATCAATAAATTGCAGAAAGTGGGAGGCGTAAAAAGCGTATTTAGGTACGAATAAGTGATTGTTTTCGTTACTACTTACCGGACAAGATCATTTTTATCTCTGGAATAAAAGTAATATCATCAACCAAGCAAAATTTGATGCTTTTTTACGGTTAGAGGCCGGGGTCAGAGTAAAAAAGAATATCGAACTACAGAGTTAAAAAGATCATTTCAGACTATGATTACCTATACAAAAAGAGATATTGTACGACGCGTTGCTGAGCAGATGGATGAACCCATGGTACAGTCCGATCCATGGGTCAATGCCGTTTTGGACGCATTGCGCGAGACGATGATGGATGCGGATCCGACGTGCCGGATTGAATTACGAGATTTTGGTGTTTTTGAAGTGAAGAAGACCAAAGCGAAGCCGAAAGCACGAAACCCTCGCACAAATGAAGAGATTTATGTGCCGGCGCATCGCAAAACACATTTTAAACCGAGCAAGCTTTTAAAAGAATTTTTAAAAGAACCTCTTGAAGAAGAGGAAGTAGAAGAAATGGAAGATTAGCCGTGGCAGAATATGGAAGAATAATCGGTATCGATGTAGGAACAAAGTGGATTGGTTTAGCTCGCACCGATTTATTAAAAACAGTAGCCAATCCCATTGGAACCTATCATGTGGATGACGTTTTTGAAGCTCTTGAAGAACAGCTTGAAAATGAAAACGTCGAAAAAGTGGTGGTCGGTTGGCCCCTTACTCCTGAAGGGGAGGAAGGTAGAGCCATTAAAATGGTTGAGGAATTCCTGACTAAGCTTGAGGCCAAATTCCCCGATATCGAAATTGCTAAAATTGATGAGCGTTATACGACAAAAGAGGCTGTTCGAGCAATGGTTGAAGCAGGGGTTCCCAAAATGAAACGACGGGAATCTGATCGCGTAAACCAGGCTGCTGCCGCTATCATTCTCCAGAAATATATAGAACTTGTAAAAGCAAATAATGTCCGTATTACCGATCGTTACGTATGATGATGAGGTGCTTCGCAAAGAGGCAGAACCCGTCGAAGAAAACACACCCGAAATTCAGCAACTTATCGACGATATGTTCGATACCATGTACAATGCTGATGGGGTCGGACTTGCTGCTCCGCAAATAGGGAGATTGCATCGAATTTTTGTAGCTGATGCTGATCCTATGACCGAAGAAGAGCAAGGCAGCAAATATGGTCCTTTAGTGTTAATCAATCCTGAGATAACCTTCGAAAGTGAAGAGGAAACAAAAATGGATGAAGGGTGTCTGAGCATTCCCGGGGTTAACGCATCGGTTACACGGCCCGAAAAAATTGTGGTAAATTATCTTGACCGTGATTTTAATGAGCAGGAACTGGAAGTTGACGGCTGGCTGGCAAGAGTTATTCAACACGAAACGGATCATCTGGACGGGATCTTGTTTTTGGATCACTTATCATTATTCAAGCGTAAATTGCTGAGTTCCAAGCTAAAAGAGATTGACGAGGGACGTGCTGAAATAGGGTACCCCACCGTTCTAAAAAAACAAGAGGCTAATAAATAGAGGGTTTTTATGCGCATCGTGTTTATGGGTTCCCCGGATTTTGCCCTTCCCAGTTTGGAACGCCTCTATGAATCTGATCACGAAATTGCTGCCGTAGTAAGTAATATTGACAAACGACGGGGTCGCCGGGTACGGCCGACGGCTGTTAAGAAAAAGGCAGTAGAACTTGATCTGCCGGTTATTGAAGTTGAAGAACTTGATGACCCCGCCTTTTATGAGGAGTTGAAGGCGTTGGAAGCGGACCTGTTTGTAGTCGTCGCATTTCGTATTTTACCGCCAGAGATTCTGGATTTGCCCGAGAAGGGATCTATTAACCTCCACGCATCACTTCTTCCCAAGTATCGTGGGGCTGCTCCTATTCACTGGGCAATTATAAATGGAGAGGATAAAACGGGCTGTACGGTTTTTTTTCTGGATGAAAATGTGGATACCGGCAATATCATCAAGCAGCAGGAAACAGCTGTTGGTCCCGACGAAACGACGGGCGATGTATACAAGCGCCTGAAAAAAATAGGTAGTAAGCTGTTATTGGATGCGGTTGATCAGATCGATCGTGATTCGTATGAGTTGCAGAAGCAGGATCATGATAAAGCCACACCGGCTCCGAAGTTGTTTACAGAAGATTGCAAAATTGATTTCAGCAAAAATGCTGAGGATGTTCATAACAAAATCCGAGGACTAAGCCCTTTCCCAACGGCCTGGGCGGTGCTCGATGATTTGAAATTTAACATGTACCGTTCAGAAGTTGGTCCGTCTATGGATATCGCCCAGGGCCGCTTGCAAATGTATAATGATGAACTGCTGGTAGGCTGCAAAGATGCCAGTGTAGTATTGAAAGAAGTACAGCTGGAGGGTAAAAAGCGGATGAGTGGCAAGGATTTCATGAACGGATACAGCGGGGAGGGAATGCTACATTAAAATATCATAAAAAGGAAAATTGTATTGACAAATAATCAGATAATTGTCATATAATCATATTCACTTTTACCCTGCAATAAAACTACAGATAATATGGAGTTATCATCATTTTTGGATGCCGCTAAAAAGGGAAACTTGTCAAAAGTAAAAAAGTTACGGGATGAGGATAATGATATTAATCAAACTGCCAAGAATGGTGTTACAGCGCTCATTTTAGCAGCTGAAAACAATCATGCCGACGTTGTAGAGTATCTGCTGAGCGAAGGTGCGGATGTTACGGCTTCAACAACGATGGGCGGGACGGCCGTTAGCAGAGCTGCCGAAAGTGGATATGTTGATATTATTCAAAAGCTGTTGGACCATGGAGCGCAGGCCGGTGACTTGGCTCTTATTGCGGCAGCCCGCGAAGGAAATTTGGAGGCCGTACAGTTACTGATCGAACATGGGGCCAATGTTAATGCCGAGCAGAGATGGGGACTGACTCCCTTGATGCTTGCTGCTCGTGAAGGGCACCTGGATATCGTTAATTATCTGCTGAGTATGAAAGCAAAGATTAAGGTGAAGGATAAAAACGGTAATTCAGCCTTGTCGCTGGCATTGGATAACGACCATGCTGAGATTGCCAATCAACTGCGGCGTGCCGGCGCAAAAGCCGATGCAAGCAAGGATGCCGACTCCGACTTAGATGAAGAGGACGCCGAAGATCTGCTTGATACCGATGATTTTGATGATCTTATTGACGAAGAAGAAATTCCCGAGGATGTCGATCTGGATGAAGATTAGAAGGTAATTTAATATCAGGATATAGTTTACAAAAGATCGTTTGAACTCTTATTTTTAGTTGAAATTCAATAATACGCGATTTTTATCGCGAGAACTTTAACGAAGTAACGAAAAGGTTACAATTTATGAGTAAAATTAATATTGGTATTAATGGTTTCGGGCGCATTGGAAGATTGGTGACGCGATCTATTATGGCGTACCACAAAGATGATATAAATGTTGTTGGCGTTAATGATTTGATGGATGCGGAAACGCTTGCCTACCTCTTTAAACGTGATTCTGTTCACGGTACTTATGACGGAGAGGTAAGCTACACTGATGACAGTATTACGATTGACGGAATGGAGATTGGTATCTCATCCGAAAAAGACCCCGCCAACTTAAAGTGGGGAGAGCGCGGTGCTGATATCATTGTTGAATCTACCGGATTGTTCCGTACAAAGGAAGGGGCTTCCAAACACCTCGAAGCGGGCGCTGAAAAAGTAATTATTTCTGCTCCTGCCAAAGGAGATGGCGATGTGAAAACCGTCGTATTGGGAGTTAATGAAGAAATTATTGATGAGGACACCCAAATTTATTCCAACGCAAGTTGTACAACCAACTGTTTGGCTCCAATGGTGAAAGTACTACATGATGCTTTTGGACTCGAAAGAGGATTCATGACAACTACCCATGCTTATACCGGAAGCCAAAATATTTTGGATGGACCGCACAAAGACCCACGTCGCGGGCGTACGGCAGCACATAATATTGTTCCAACGACTACCGGTGCTGCACAGGCTGTAGAACTGGTATTACCCGAATTGGAAGGTCGATTAGATGGAAGTGCTATTCGCGTTCCGGTACCCGACGGGTCATTGACCGATCTTACTGCGATTTTAGATAAAGATGTAACAGTTGAAGAGGTTCATGAAGCGTTTAAAAATGCAGCAGATGGCTCCATGAAAGGCGTACTGCAGTATTCGGATGAGGAGCTTGTTTCTACCGACATCCTTACAAATCCCCACTCATGTATTTATGACAGTGGATTTACCAAGGCGAACGGGAACTTGGTTAAAATTCTTGCTTGGTATGATAACGAAGCAGGATATTCTGCACGTACCGCTGATTTAATTAAAAAAATCGCCTAACGTTTAGCTGGTGGAATCACTTTAGGTGGTTCCACCAGTACTTTTTTCCGGGACGTAGCGCAGTCCGGTAGCGCACCACGTTCGGGACGTGGGGGTCGCTGGTTCAAATCCAGTCGTCCCGACAAATCAAGGTCAGAGTTATTCTGACCTTTTTCATTTTAATAGAATAAGTTGAGGCTTATGATTGATTGGAAACAGGTAAATGAGTACGCAGGGAAAGGGAATCCCGATCCCCCCAGAAGAGTTGAAAAGTCTGAGGAAGAGTGGAAGCAAGATCTCACCGATGAGCAGTTTTATGTGACCCGTAAACATGGCACAGAGCGACCGGGAACGGGCGAATATTGCGAAAGTCACCAACCGGGTTTGTATGCTTGTGTGTGTTGTGGAACAGAGTTATTTGATTCTACTGAGAAGTTTGAATCGGCCTCGGGTTGGCCCAGTTTTACTGAGTCGGTTGCAGATAATGTGATAAAATACGAGGAGGATTACAGCCATGGTATGCAGCGTATCGAGGTGTTATGCAATGTTTGTGATGCCCACCTAGGTCATGTTTTTCCGGATGGACCTAAACCCACCGGACTCCGTTATTGTGTCAATTCGGCGTCACTACAGCTTATAAAAAAAGCCGATTAGGATTTTATTTCGTAACTGTAGGAGATTTCAGAACCTTTTTCGAGGGCTTTGGAAACCGAGCAATACTTGTCGAGGGATAAATCAATAGCTCGTTTAACTTTTTTGTCGTCAAGATCACCGGTGAAAATAAAGTTCAGGTGAATGGTTTTGAATTCGGAATAGGTGTCTTTGTTTTGTCGATCTCCATCTACTACTACCTTAAGATCTTGCAAATCCTGTTTCTGTTTTTCAAGAATGCCGATGATATCAATGGCACTGCAGCCACCTACGCCGGCCAGTAAAAGTTGCATGGGACTGAAGCCGCCTTCAAGCCCGCCAATTTCTGTGGTACCGTCCATTCGGACTTTTCCGCCCTCTTCGTTTTGGGCTTCCATGTGTAAATCTTCAAGATGATCGATCGTGATTTTCATAGAGGATAAAATTTTTACAGAGTTGATTAGGATGTGAAGGTACCGAAATGATAAGTCCTAAAAAAACTCAACCATCGGCTTTAGGAGCAGGCATTGTAACTTTTATGGTTGTCCCTTTTTCCGGCGTTGATGATACCTTAATATCAGCGTTGCATATATCACTAAATGCCTTTACGGTGGGCATCCCCAAACCATAGCTTGTTTCGTTATTCGTTCCGGCACGACCACCGCTTTCTTTTTTCTCAAACAGGTGTTGCAGTATTTCTTCAGTCATTCCAATGCCATCATCAGAAACGGTAGTAACCAGCTTGTTTGAGCGATAACAAACATGGACATTCACTTTTTTACCTCTTGGAGTAAATTTGAGCGCATTTGAGATAAGATTGGTTACGATTCTTTCATATTTATGTTTGTCGAACATGACCGGAGGTATAGAATTTTCAATTGTTAAAGATAATTCTACACCTTTATTGTTAGCCGAAAATTGAAACATGCTGATAATATTCTTCAGTCCTTTTACAGGCCTATAGATTTCCGGCTGATACTTGATTTGACCAAATTGAACCTGCTCGGTGTCAAGCAACTCCGAAATGATGCGATCAATTTGTGTAGCTCCTTCGGTAATGATTTGATTTAACAGTGATTGGTCTTCTTCATCCAAATCATCTTCTTGCAGAGTTTCAGCGGCCCCCATAATGCCGGTTAATGGATTACGAATATCATGCGAGGCTACTTTTAATAATCGGTCTTTGAAACCCACCAACTGTTGAAGTTCATATTCACGTTTGCGTAGTTCAAGACGTGCCATAACCTCATCTGCCAGCGTCTGTAGACTTTCGCGCTGCTCATCCAAAAGTGATCTTTCTTTAAAATCAAGAACACAAATACTCCCAATTGCATTATTACTATCAGTAATGAGCGGGGCACCAGCATAAAATCGATAGTTTGGATCATTTTTTACATAATCGAAATTTGCAAATCGCGGGTCTTCGGATAGGTTTTTTACTTCAAAAAAATCATTATCCAGGGTTGTATAATGGCAGATACTTTCAGACCTTGATAGGCTATTTTGATTCGTCCCCACACAGGATTTCGACCACTGTTCGTTAGAATCAACTAAATTGATAAAGGCAACTGGCGTTTCACTGATTTGGCTTGCCAGTGTAGTAAGGGCATCAAATTCCTTTTCCGGCAGGGTGTGTAAAATATTATAAGAGTGTAATTCCTGGAGGCGCTGTTGCTCATTTTCCGGGAGGGGAAAATTTTGATTTTTGGGTTGTTGCATAAATTGCTTTTTTAGGGATAATGTCAATTATTGTTACCAATTCTTATCCGCTGTAATGGGTCTAATGTAAGATTCTTATCACTGTTTTGTTAATTGTAGTATTCAGATATGTCACAACAAAAAGCGACCATTTTATTAGTTGAAGACAATCCGGCCATTTCTCAATTGGTATCATTTAAATTAAAAAAGTACGGGTTTGATTTTCACCATCGGGCCAATGGTAAAGAAGGCTTCGAGGTTTTGCAGGAACTGAAACCCGATTTGGTGATTCTTGATGTAATGTTGCCGAGTATGAATGGATTTGAAATTCTACGGCAGTTAAGACTCAATGAAGAGCTTGGAGATACCAAAGTTATTATGTTGACAAGTAAGAATAGGGTAGAAGATTTGGAGAAAGGTTTTAGTTTAAAAGTGGAAGATTATATTGCCAAACCTTTTAAACCGGCAGAGTTAATCATGAGGATAGAAAAAGCTCTAAACTAACGCTCATTGCATCTGTTCAATCTGTTTATACAATCAGGATTTAGCGAGCTTTCGCTTCAGCTTCTTTGGACGGTTACACTGATTTTGTTGGCACTCACTTTGCTGTTATTTGCCAGTTCTTTGATAGCAAGGTCTCGGTATCGGTCTCAAGAGCGAAAGGTGGAAAAGTTAAAGGAAAAACTCTATCCACTGATATTATATTTTATCGATGATGAAATAACTCTGGATGATCTTAAATCGGAATTTACTGATGAGGGATTGGAATATGAGGTGTTTGAGGATATTATATTTGAGATGCTCGAAACGGTGAGAGGTCCAGAATCGGATAAGCTACGCAGGCTTTTGTATTTAAATCCTATATTTAAATATCATTCCCGACAGCTTAATTCCCGCAGAACAGCTCCTCGCATTAAAGCATGTCATTATTTTAGCTATTTAAAATTGGTTGATGAGCAGGTAATAAAAAAGCTGTTTTCATTTCTTTCATCGGACAATACCATGTTGGTTTTTTCGGCTGCTTCAGCACTTATGGCAAGCCCGAGAGTTCAAATTCGAAGCCAGGCATTACAAGTAATAGCGGAACGCCCAAATTTTTCGGCTATGGCCCTGCTTGAAATGACCTACAAATTTCATAACAGTCATGAAGATCAACAACAGGGAGAAGCAGACGCGCTTAAAGAAATTATTTTAAATAAAAAGATGCCACAAAAGAGTTTGGGTATCTTAATTAAGGGTGTTTCAGAACTGAGGTATCAGAACTTGGTGCCTACTTTATGGAAGAAGCTAAGCTCGACAAAAAAGCGCTGGAAAAATCACAAAGTATTACCGGCTTTGATCAAAGCGCAGGGGGTATTTCTGAATACCGAAGCCGCCAATGATATAAAAAAGTATAGTGGGCATAAGCATCCTGAGGTACGACAGGCAGTAGCCGAGGCTTTGGGAATGATGGGAGGAGAAGAAAATCTACTGCTCCTTCAATCTATGGTTGAGGATGATAATTTTGAGGTCAAACTTACCGCGGTAAAAGCTTTGCAAGAAAATGAAGATGAGGGTGAGCAGTTATTGGAAGAATCAATGAACAAATATTCAATGGTAGAATCTGTAGCTGCGATGCCTTCTAACAATTGAACAAACAACTATGCCGGATATTACGTTACATCTACAAGAAATCGTGAATATGCTTGAACCATTGAATTGGTTTTTTTTGGCCTATTTTCTGGGCGTCAATCTCGTATATATTGGGCTGGTAGTAATTTCCTTTTTCTATATCCGTTCGCAACAGGACTATTTTGAGGTCTATAAACTAACGGGATTATTTCGGTCAGAGTTATATAAGCCGGTTAGTATTTTATCACCGGCCTATAATGAAGAAGCTAATATTATTCCATCGGTTGAAGCACTTCTGCAGATTGAGTTTCCTGACTTTGAAGTTATTGTTGTTAATGATGGCAGCACCGACCAGACGCTCGAAAAGTTGAAGGATCATTTTGAATTATTTGAAGTGGCAGCGCCCAAAGATTTACCGCTTGATCATAAACCAATAAAACAGGTATATCGCTCAAAACGATACACCGAGTTGGTGGTCGTTGATAAAGTAAATGGCCGAAAAGCCGATGCCCTTAATGCGGGTATTAATATGGCTCGCAAAGATCTTATCTGTGCGATTGATGCGGATTCAATACTTGATTCCAATGTGCTGTTAAAATTGTTGCGAGCATTTGTAGAAAACGAAAACGTAATTGCCGTGGGAGGCATTGTTCGATTGGCTAATGGCTGTAATATTGAGGATTATATTGTAAAGGATGTCGATATCCCTGACACGTTTTTGGGTCGCATACAATCCGTTGAATATTTGCGGGCATTTCTATTTGGTAGGGTGGGATGGGATTACCTGGAAAGTCTGCTTATTATTTCGGGCGCATTTGGGGTATTTGATCGCAAAGCGGTTCAAGAGGTCGGCGGGTATTTGCATGATACCGTTGGAGAGGATATGGAATTGGTGGTACGATTGCACAAACATTTTCGCCAAAAAGATGCGGATTATAGTATTCGGTTTTTACCGGAGCCGGTATGCTGGACGGAGGTGCCTGAAGACTGGAGCGTATTGGGGAAACAACGAAATCGTTGGCAACGAGGGTTGGCCGATACCTTGTGGCGGCATAAAGATATGCTTTTTAATCCCAAATATGGGCGCCTTGGATTACTGGCAATGCCCTATTTCTTCTTTGTGGAAATGTTGGGTCCGGTCGTAGAGCTGATAGGATTTTTGTACTTTTTTGCGATTATTGCACTGGGGTATCTTAATTCGAGTTTCGTGCTCATGTTTTTCTCGGTTGCCATCTTGTTGGGAATGGTACTATCCGTTTCGGCCGTGCTTTGTGAAGAGTTTACTTATCGTAAATATCCATCTTTGGGTGATGTATCAACACTGAGTTTTTATGCTTTGTTAGAAAATATTGGATTTCGTCAAATTCACACTTGGTGGCGTTTTAAAGGATTAATTGCCTTTTTAAAAGGGGATAAGGAATGGGGTGTTATGACCAGGAAAGGATTGCAGGGTAAAGCAGATAATAGTTCTGAAGAAACAACAAAATATTCCACATTTCAGAAGTTAAGTCAGGTAAAATATTGGGCTGTAATTGGCATCGTGGCTTTTTTGATAAGCCTTTTGATAGCTCAAGTCTTAATTGATCAGCAACTTATTCCTGATTTCTGGAGGTTTTTATAGCTGTCAGCCATTGAAAGTAGTTATATATTTCAAGCGGCTTGCTTTCTTGTGCAGTTCTTTTAATTTGCAACGAGTTAATCGAAAGTAACAGGGGATATTTTGAGTAACGAAAGCCAAAACTTTATACCGTATGTACGAGCAGAGGATGATTATCCACAAATAACCTTTAAAGCCGTAATACTTGGGATATTACTTTCGGCCATTTTGGCGGGCGCTAATGCTTACCTGGGGCTTAAAGTGGGGATGACTGTTTCGGCCTCGATCCCGGCTGCTGTTATCTCGATGGCGGTACTTAAACTTTTTAAACATTCAAATATCCTTGAAAATAATATTGTCCAGACAGCGGCTTCGGCCGGTGAGTCTTTGGCTGCCGGAGTTATTTTTACGCTGCCGGCCCTCATTTTACTTCGCTACTGGGCAGATTTTCCGTTCCTTGATACGATGGCTATCGCCATGTTTGGCGGAGTATTGGGGGTGCTCTTTACGATTCCGCTGCGGCGTGCCCTGATTATTGAAAAGAAACTTAAGTTTCCGGAAGGGGTAGCCACCGGTGAGGTTTTAAAAGCCGGTACCGAAGGTGGAAAAGGAATTGTGCAGATTGCCTGGGCCGGTCTTGCAGCAGCCCTCTATAAATTGGGACAAACCGGCTTAAAGTTATTTTCGGGTTCTGTAAGCGGTTCGGTGACTGCCGGAAAATCGATTTTTGGTATGGGCACCGAGTTATCGGTGGCCTTGCTCGGTGTTGGATATATTGTGGGCTTAAATATTGCAGTGCTTGTTTTTGCCGGGGGACTCATTTCTTGGTTATTCGGTATTCCCCTCTATATGGCATTTGCCAATCCTGCCGAAATCGCTGATGTCATTGGAAATATGAGCGGATATGATGCTGCCCTCGAAATTTGGAGCCAAAAGATTCGTTATATGGGGGTAGGAGCCATGGTAGTAGGTGGAGTCTGGGCGTTGATTTCACTTGCTAAACCACTAAAAGACGGTATCGTATCGTCCTGGGAGGCGGTTAAAAAAGCTCGTGCCGGCGAAAGTGCAGATATTCCACGTACCGAGCGCGATATGCCAATCAACTATGTGCTTTGGGGCATTATTGGGTTGGCTGTACCGATCTTTATCGTGTTCACCCAAGTGATTGATACCGCACACCTCCCGGTATCCAGCGGACTTTATTGGACCACCATGAGCATTGGTGTTGCTTTTTCATTGATCGCCGGATTTTTATTTGCTTCTGTTGCCGGATACATGGCTGGTTTGGTGGGATCATCCAACAACCCCATTTCTGGTGTAACTATTGCCACAATTTTAGCAACCTCGCTGATCTTGCTTGCTCTGCTGGGTTCGCAGCTGGATTTTGCCGTGGATACCAACCAGGCTCAAGCCGCCGCCGCTGCAGCCATTGTAGTGGGTGCGATGGTTGCCTGTGCTGCCGCGATTGCAGGAGACAATATGCAGGATTTAAAAGCAGGTCAGATCGTTGGATCTACTCCTTATAAACAGCAGATTATGCAGATTGTTGGGGTGGTTTCAGCAGCATTGGTTATTGCGCCAATATTAAGTTTGTTATTTAATGCGTATGGATTAGGAGGCGTATTACCCCGTGAAGGGATGAGTTCTTCAGAGATGCTCAGTGCTCCTCAGGCAACCCTGATGCAGTCGGTGGCCGAAGGAGTGTTTGCTCGTAACCTGGAATGGAATATGATATGGATTGGTGCCGTTATTGCCGTGGCCATTATCATCTTGGATAAGGTGTTGGAAGCTAAAAACTTTGAGTTTCGTACACCCGTGCTTGCGGTGGCTGTTGGAATATATCTACCGCTTGAACTTACGGTGCCCATTTTTATGGGTGGGATGATTGCATGGGGAGCCGGACGGATGGTCGCCAATCGTGCATTGAACGAGGGGACAGATGTAGAAGAGGCGAAAACAAAAGCCGAGCGGCGAGGACTACTGTTTTCATCGGGATTGATTACCGGTGAGGCTTTAATCGGTATTGTGTTGGCAATCCCATTTGCCATTCAGGAAAGTACGGATGCACTGCGGGTGGTTCCGGAGTCGTTTGCTCCCTATGCTGATTGGCTGGGAGCTTTGGCAGCGGTATTTTTTATCATTTGGCTGTATAAAGTAGCAGTAAAAAAATAATTGCAAGCATTACTACTAACTAAAAGGGGATAAACGATGAAAAAAGCAGCAGTTTTATTTGGGTTGATGATTTCGCTGATTATGATTGGATGTACGCAAAAGATGAAAAATGAGGAGTCAAATGCAGTTCCTGAACCGGGATACTCACTTTCCGCTAATCAAACGCATAGTTATTGGAGCAGTACCGTTGAACCACTCATTCGGGTTGAATCGGGAGCCGTCATAGAAGTCAGTACCGAAGAAGCCTCCGATCAACAGCTTTCGCCGGAGTCTACCGTTGAGGATATCAAAAACCTGAGCTTTGATCCCATTCATCCGCTTACCGGACCGGTTTATGTGGAGAATGCTGAACCCGGTGATATGCTGAAAGTTAAGCTTCACAAAATTGAGCTGGGAAGCTGGGGTTGGACAGGGATTATCCCGGGATTTGGTTTTTTGGCGGATGAATTTGATGAGCCCTGGATTAAAACGTTTGAGTTTGATAACAATTCAAATACGGCTGCTTTTTCTGATGATATTAATATTCCGCTAAAGCCTTTTCCGGGTGTGATGGGCGTAGCACCAGATACGGAAGAAGAGCTTTCAACGGTACCGCCCCGCGCCAATGGCGGTAATATGGACGATCCGAATATGACAGAAGGAACTACCGTTTATTTTCCCGTTCAGGTTGAAGGGGCATTATTTTCAATAGGAGATACGCATGCCGCACAGGGAGCCGGTGAGGTCTGCGGTACGGCAATTGAAGCTCCTATGCGGATAGTCTATGAGGTTGAGGTGATAAAAGGGGGCCGCGAAATACAGGAACCTCAGTATGAGACAGATGACTATTATGCGGTAACCGGTTTTGGAAAAACCATTGACGAAGCGGCAAAGAAAGCGACCCGCTATATGATTGATTATTTAGTTGAAGAGCACAACATGGATCGTAATGATGCTTATGCATTAACCTCTTTGGCTGGAGATCTGAAAATTGCCGAGGTCGTTGACGTACCACACATGCTGGTGTCTATGCACATGTCAAAAGAAGTATTGGGCGTTAAGTAATTTCTAACGTCATCGAATAACTGGTTTTGCTATCAGATGAATGGTTAAGCTTTACTTACTGTGTCGCTCTTCGAGGTTTTTGACAATCGTCTGAAGAGGAACTCCTTTAGCTACCAGTAATACCATCAGGTGGTAAATAAGGTCAGAGACTTCGTCAACCAAGCTGTGTTCTTCATTTTTGGCTTCAATAACAGTTTCCACAGCTTCTTCTCCTACTTTTTGAGCAATTTTATCGATACCATCGTTAAAAAGAGAAGTAGTGTAGGAGTTTTCCGGCATTTCTTGCTTGCGGCGGATAATGACATCTTCGAGATCACCCAAAAAGGTTAGGTTTTTCTGGGGCTTAAAGTCCTTTTGATGAAAACAGGACTGTTCACCGGTATGGCAAGTAGGTCCTTTGGGATTTGCTAATATCAACAGCGTATCATTATCACAATCTTGTTGAATGTCAACGACATCGAGATGATTTCCTGAGGTTTCGCCTTTGGTCCACAGTCGTTGCTTGCTACGGCTAAAAAAAGTAACTCTTTTATCGGTAAGGGTCTTTTCGAGGGCTTTTTTGTTCATATATCCCAGCATTAACACCTGAAAGCTATGGGCGTCTTGAATAATAGCCGGAATTAGTCCATCTCCTTTGGCAAAATCTAAAGAATTGGTATCAATCATAGGTGAAAATTATTAAGCGGTAGTGCGTACAGAAATATTAGCTTGTTG
This sequence comes from Fodinibius sp. SL11, assembly GCF_052060035.1. Taxonomy (NCBI): domain Bacteria; kingdom Pseudomonadati; phylum Balneolota; class Balneolia; order Balneolales; family Balneolaceae; genus Fodinibius; species Fodinibius sp. SL11. Next base: position 15,543 of record NZ_JBPOEA010000002.1, read on the forward strand.
GAGTTCCTCTTTTAGATCGTTGATTGCTATTTCCTGAAAATGGAAAATACTGGCAGCAAGTACTGCGTCTGCTCCTCCTTTAGTAATAGCATCAATGCAATGTTGTTTGGTACCGGCCCCACCGCTGGCAATAACGGGAATGGTGGTAAAGTCGTTGACTTGCTGAAGCAGTTCTATATCAAATCCCTCTTTGGTACCGTCTTGGTCCATGCTGGTAAGTAGAATTTCTCCGGCACCGCGTTTTTCAACCTCCTTTATCCATTTCAAAGCATTTTTCCCGGTATTTTTTGAGCCGCCCGAAATAAAGACGATCCATTCATCCTCAATACGTTTGGCATCAACTGCAGCTACAATACATTGAGATCCGAACTGTTCTGCCGCCCGGTTAATTAAATTCGGATCCCGAACAATAGCACTGTTCAAGGATATCTTATCGGCACCGGCATGCAAAAGTTCAGCTATTTGTTCGGTGTTTCTAATACCACCGCCAACCGTAAAGGGAATGTTGATTTCAAGTGCGATCTTTTTAACAAGATCCACCAGCGTTTTACGTTTTTCTTTGGTGGCGGTAATATCCAAAAAAACGAGCTCGTCGGCTCCCTCGTCTGAATATCGACGTGCCAATTCCACGGGATCACCGGCATCGCGGAGGCCTTCAAAATTAACCCCTTTAACCGTTCGTCCATCTTTAATATCGAGACAGGGAATAATACGTTTTGCGAGCATGAATATGTTTTGAGAAATTAGCTGTCTTAGCTCCTAAATATAGAAAATATTACGACAAGGGATTAGTAAAGTTCTTGGATAGAGGTTAAATCATGTTAGAAGTTTGGATGAGAATGTGAAGAATCTTCTCTATTATTACCCCTCAATTTTTAATGCAATACAAAAGTTGGTTATGGCTGATCAGGCTCCCGAAGAAGTGTTTAAACAGGTTCAGGAAGAAATTACCGAGCAAGGGTTTACCATTGTAGATAAAGACTGGGATCGACCGTGGGGCGGTTTTTTTGTAATCGAAGAAGATGAAGCGTTCCAATTCGCTAAAACATTTTTTGGGGATCAGGATATCGCAGATCTTACAATGGCAGGGAAATTGAGTCCGAAAGTGTTACTTGTACAACCAGATAAACGGCTTTCTTGGCAATATCATCATCGTCGTTCTGAAATTTGGAGGGTCCTCGAAGGTCCGGTAGGGGTTATGACCAGTGACACGGATGAACAAGGAGAGGTGGATATACTTGAAGCCGGTGAATATGTGAAGCTGAAACAGGGTGAGCGTCACCGTCTGGTTGGGCTTGATAACTGGGGGATTTTGGCTGAAATCTGGCAGCACACCGATCCTGATAATCCCTCGCACGAAAATGATATTGTGCGAGTACAAGATGACTATGGTCGGTAATTTGGGCTAACCGGAATGATATTTAAGCATTTCCTCGAGAGAGAGTTTCCCTTCGTAGTATGCACGTCCTACGACTACCCCATATTGGTCTTGTTTTTCTAATACGTTCAGATCATTGGCATTAGATACCCCGCCTGAAGCAATGAAATGAAGCTGTGGAAATTGCTTTCCCAACTGCTGATATAATTCTAAATTTGGCCCTTCCAGAGTTCCATCTTTAGAAATGTCGGTACACAAAATAGTTGATAGTCCGCGCTCAATCATAGGAGCAAGGAAACCTTCCAATGATTTGTCGAGCGTTTCCAGCCATCCTCCATAAGCCACTTTGCCCTCTTTGAGGTCCATTCCCAGGATGGCGCTATCGCCATAATCCTCAAGCACATTTAGCCAGTCATCAGGACTTTTAACAGCCATCGAGCTGCAAATAATATTTGATATGCCTTGCTCAAGTAACATTTTCGCATCCCCGTAACTGCGAATACCCCCACCCGTTTGTACCGAAAGGTCGAGCTCGCTGATGATTTTTTTGATCTGCTTTAAGTTAACAAAAGTTCCTTCTTTAGCGCCATTAAGATCAACAATGTGGATATGATTAAACTCGGCCTCTTTGAACTTTCGGGCCTCTTCGGTGGGATTATCATTATAAATGGTAGCTTCATCGTAATCACCTTTATGTAGGCGTACGACCTTTCCATCAAGCAGATCAATAGCGGGTATAACTTTCATCAGGAAGAGTTTATTAAAAATTTGTCTGTGAAGGTAAACAAAGAAACAGATAGTTAACAGTAATCGGTTTTCACAAAAAAAGACAAACGATACATTTATTTACTTTCTTAAAAACTGAAGGTCTGAGAACTGTTAATACGACCATTTGAGTCTGAAAAAGAAGAGATTCGGGGTAGGAACGGCCTCTCGGAATACAGTTCCCTTTAAGAGCTGTGAAAGCAACAGAAAATCGATGTCTTCGGTTACAGATATCGAAACCTGCGGAATGGCAATAAATATTGATTGGTCAAAACTACCCATGAAACTGATATTTCCGTTTACAAGCGGATGTATCTGATATGACCCATTGAAAAGAAATCCAGATCGAGCAACGAAAAGATTATCAGCACTGGGTGGCTGTACTAAAGTATTCAGGGGATTCCCTTGTTGAGTGTATCCGCCGTTATATAACAGCTCACCTTGTAGGTACAGCCCATTTGAAAGCATATAATCTATTCCGGTAGTAGCAGTAAAATGGCCGGCGTTCTCAAAGAATTGCTCTTCGGGATGAAAGTAGGAAACCTCACCTTTGAATCCCGCATCACCAAGATAGCCCGCCCATCCGCTTCCGATTGTTACGTTATCCAAATAATGTCCACCAACGATTTGGATGTCATAATTACCCCAGCTTGTTCGCACCATAGCTGCCAGAACGGTCTCATTCCAGCTACTGCCCAGTCGAAGGCCTGCTTCTGCACTCGAGGCGTAACTCCAGTTGTACTGCGCAGTTAAGGCATCCACGCCGGGACGCTCCTCGTAATCAAAATCCAGAAAGGCGTAATTGTTAAACAGATCATTTGGATTCCAAGCAAAAGTGCGACCCCAGTTCACGCGCTGTCGACCTGCATGGACTTCCCACGGTCCGTTGATATAACTGAGGTGCATCCGATCAATATTGGAATGCATGAGCAGGCGATCAGTTTTGAACCACACCCAGGAGAGATCAAAATAATTCGGATCTTGCTCGTAGAATTGTTTCAAGCCCGGGGAATTGTTGACGGTATAGCCACTGAGGAGGCGCGTGCGAAGGTCGGCACGGAATTCAAAATTTTGAGATAAAGTCCAATCGCTTTCAATGCGATGATGTAGAATATTGTCATAGCGGACAGTATCGAAGTCGTTGTTTACACTAACTTGCCCAAGTTCTTTGACGTATCCGCTGAAGTCCACCTCTTGTGCGAATAGTGTTTGAAATCCAAGTAAAAACACAAGAATTATCAAAATTAACTGGGATACTTTATTACGTAAAGAACTACAGGGGAAGGGCAACGAATCACAAAGAAAAGCTCGCTGGCCCTTTGTTTCTACATCATGTAACTCTGTGTAATAATCGGTAGGCATGCGTTTTATTCTCTTACTTCATCTTTGTCCACTTTTCCATCCACGAGCGTAATAACCCGGCGGGCCCGGTCGATGACACGCTGATCGTGCGTAGAAAAAACAAAAGTCATCTCCTCCTTTTTGTTGAGTTCCAGCATGAGGTCCAGCAGGTCGGCCGTTGATACAGAATCAAGGTTTGCCGTGGGTTCATCAGCCAGCACAAAGTCGGGTTTGGAGGCCAGGGCACGCGCCACGGCCACGCGCTGTTGTTGTCCTCCGGAAAGTTCAGAAGGGCGTTTATAAATTTTATCCTCGAGGTCTACCTCTTTCAATAAAGCAATACTCTTTTGTTTATACTCTTTTGACGGACGGCCCTGCATCTGCATAATAAACGATACGTTTTCTATGGCGGTTAAAACAGGGATCAGGTTGTAGGCTTGAAACACAAAGCCGATATGGTGGAGGCGAAAGTTAACCAGTTCCCGATCTGACAACGTATCCAACCGAGTGTCTTTTATGATGGTTTTGCCCTCGGTGGGTGAATCAAGTCCGCCGATAATATTTAACAACGTGGTTTTACCAGAGCCCGAAGGACCGACGATTGCAGTAAATTCTCCTTTTTCGATTGTCAGATCTACACCATTGAGGGCGTGTACCGGTACTTTATCCGGATTATAAACTTTAGTAAGTCCGTGGGTTTCAATAACTGCCATAGTGGTTTAATTCATTTTTCTGATTGCTTCTACGGGATTTAACTGCAGCGTTTTCCAGGCCGGATAGATGGCTGAAAGCATGGCGGCCAGCGTAATTAAGAGTGTTATATTTAAATAATAAATGGGGGGTAGGCTTGGATAAATGACGGTACTTAATCCGTAAGCATTTAATCCTTCCGCAAAGGCGCTCAAGTTAATGCCGGTGCTGCTATAGTACGAGATCGTAAGCCAACTTAGGAAAAGCCCCACCGGTGTTCCGACCATTGTTAAGAATACGGTTTCAAATAAAACCATGGAAAATATGCGTGATTTATTCATGCCTACTGCTCGAAGCATACCCAGTTCGCGGGTGCGTTCAAGCACGGCCATAAGCATGGTGTTAATAATACTGAATACGAGTGCAATTATGATGATAATCATGACGATGTACATCATGAGATCGGTCATTTCGTAGGTATATTTAAGTTCGGGAGCCGCTTCGCCCCAAGTGGTTATTTTGAGATCTGGAAATTGTTTCCGTAACTGATCTGCATGAAGATCGGCCTCGCTAAAATCCGAAAGCGTAAGGCGAATAGTATGGACTTGCTGATCCAGCCCCATTAGCCTGTTTAAATCCTGTTGGGTTACGAACACATTACTCTCGTCAAAGACAGTACTAAAACTTTCGAAAATTCCGACTACCTGAAATGCGCCACCCGTGATATCACCTTCGGTATCCTGAAAGTTAAGTACCATCTTGGATTCTAACTCCAACCCCAGTCGGTTGGCCAGCTTGGAACCGATAACAACGGGATTTCTTTGCTGTTTAGTGGGCATGTTTCCGTTTTCGAGATAATGAGCTACGCTGTGGCTGCTGTCCGGATTTATGCCGCGAATTGTTACGCCGTAGTTATTACGCGCACTTTGAGCCAAACCATTTGCCAAGCTTTGCGATGAAATGTCTGTCACAAAAGATTTTTGAGACAGATTGGTGAGCACATTTTCAGCTTCGGGAATGAAATACTCGGGATTATATAGATCCTCAAATTCAGGATGACTTATTTCGATATGAGGAACCGTTAAATCAAACTGATTATCAAGGTACCCTTGAACCATGCCGGTAAAAAAAGCAGAAAGAAAAACCCCGGCCCAGGTACCAAGTAGCACAGCAACAATTACAACCCCGCTGCGTGTGGGATTGCGCCAGATATTTTTCCAGCCGAGCTTTAAGATATTGTTGATCATCATTAGCCCCTCATTGCCTTTACAGGATTAAGCTGACTTGCTCGGATAACCGGAATCAAACTAAAAAAGAGTGTAATGATAAAAATGATAACAGCCTGCCAAACAAATATCGATGGATCGGTTGAGAACTGAAGCATGGGCTGTAATCCGTAGTTTTCCATGGTGGCAGCCATATTGCCGGTGAGTTCGATGGGGTTTATATTGAAATACCAGGCAATAGGTAAACTCAATAAAATACCCACGGCACTGCCCAGCATAGCGATGCATAGGATTTCGATAGCCAGAATCAAGCCAAGCCTGTGTCGGGGGGTACCGATCGATAGCATAATACCGAATTCGTAGGTTCGCTCGCTAATCATCATCAATAGTGTCCCCAATATGCCAAAGCCTACGACCATATAAAGTACTCCCAAAATGATATAACCACTCACTCGATCTACTTCGATGCCCTGAACCAACTCGGGCAAAAGTTCTTGCCAGTTCATAATTTCGTAGCTCTCGGTCGATAATTTGTTTCTGATATGTTGAACGATAGGTGTAACACGATTGGGATTTTCGACAACCAAAGCGGCAGAAGTCAATCGGTTATCTGCTGCTAAAAATTGCTGGGCCGTATGCAGTGGAAGTATTACAAGACTCCTGTTTAGTTCGGGATTGGGTAAGGTTATGGTGCCTTTTACGGGATATAAGCCGGTAGCAGACATGCCCCGAAAACCTTGCCCGATCAATACCAAACTGTCTGCCAGCTGGATATTGAGCCGCTCCGGAACATCGCGCCCTACGATAGCTGCTTGTTCATTATTTTGTTTAAAATAGCTTCCGGCTTGTAATCGGCCTTGGGGATTCATCAAATGTTGTTCGGCTTCTACATCAATACCAATGACCATAAGCGGACGACTTTGTTGCTTGCCGGCTCCCAGTGCGTACGATTCAATCCGGGGAACTACAGCAGTAACCCCTTTTGAGCTGTTGAGTGTTTTCAACAAAGAATCAGTAGCCACAAAACTGTTTTCCAGTGTTTTGTCATCCCAATAGCCATTGGCATGAACTTGCGCGTAACCGCTAAAGCTGCCCACGGTGGTTTGAATCATATCATTGTACTGGCCTTCCTGCATCGACCGCATTACCGCAGATAACAATACCGCGATAGCGACAGAAGTCATGGTGATAAGTGTTCGGCGTTTATTACGCCAGATATTTCGCCAAGCTAATTTAATAGAAAGCATTTTCAGTGATCAATGAGTCAATAATAAATTATGAAATTTGGTAAGGCATCATTTTAAAGTTCATACCTGCTAAAATTTTTTATACAATTTTTAAAAACTCGAATTAAAGGTGATGGATTAGCTGTATAGTTTTGCTAAAACTGTTTATTGAACTCGTTTCATGTTTTGGATGCTGAAGAATCGTTCTGAAATATCAATATCAAATGCTATATCCTCATAAATCATAATTGTTTTCTTTCCCTCTTCCTGCAGTGGATTCATCTCCATGCGGGTTGGGATAAGACGTCCGCCTATCTCATTAATCTCCGATCCTTCCATCACCCTGACGATTTCTTGCTTCTCGTCAAAAAATTCGGCCCGCAGTTGTAAGTACTCATCCTTGCTGATGTAAACAATTACTTTTTCCCATACGACCGGTGCTTCCGGCTTGGGGTCCATTTGTATTTTGTAGCTTTCATATCCGCTGAGTGTACTATCTCCCAAAAGGGTATGATTGTAATCCACAACCATTGAAGCTTCCCGAACTAGGTCATTATTGGAGAAATCAGATCCCATCCACGATTGGCTCATCATTGAGGGGGGCAGTTTTACTGTTCGGTTAATGTTGGGCAGCCAGTTCCAGATTTCATTTCCGCGTTTTAAGTAGGCCGACCCTTTGTCTCGGGCGGGAGCCGTAATTAGAATCAGGCTGTAGTCTTCACCCAGGCTCCATGCTTTCATAGAAACACTTCGTTCCCAGGCAGGACGTACTATTTTCATCGTCATTTGTGCTCGAGAGCTTTCGCCCCGCATCTTTTCGTCCGCCTTTTTTACAATTTCGGTGGCATTCTGTGCAGTTCCCGTTTGGGGGAAAATCACCAAGAGTATAGGGATAGCAAAAATAGCGTAAAGAAAAGCAGAAAATCCCTTTACAAAAGGAATAAAAAAAAGATTGTATTTATAGGCAGGTATTATTTTTGGAGTGATCATCTACATCAATTGAATGAATATTCAATTAAAATGTAAACGGTAGAAGCACTGGATGCAATTAAAGAATTGCTTATTTATTCAGACAAAATAGAGGGGATGGAAAGAATAATTGCCGGATTGTTATTGCACTTCGGAAGGTTCATTATGGCCATTAACATATTGCAGGAAGTTCTGGAGCAGTAACGATCCAACCTTTCCTGACTTTTCAGGGTGGAATTGGACCCCCCAGTAATTGTCCTTGCATATCACTGAGGTGAAAGGTTCAATATAGTCGCAGGTTGCTACAGTAAATTCATTAATAGGTGCAAAATAACTATGCACGTAATAAAAATATTGATCGTTGGTGAGTGAATTCATAAGGGGATGGGCAGAAATATCCGCAAAGGTATTCCATCCCATGTGGGGAACTTTGGCTTTTGATGAATCAAACTTTTTAAGTCGACCGGGAATAATGCCAAGCCCTTTAGATTCGCCCTCTTCCGAAGATTCATAAAACAGCTGCATTCCCAGGCAAATTCCCAGAACCGGTTTTTTGGTATTTATGAGCCATGTGTCCAACCCATTTTTTTTCAGTGATTGCATGGCCGGTTGCGCGTGCCCCACACCGGGAAAAATAATTCCGTCAGCTTCATCAAGCTCGTCTTTTTCATCGGTAATAATATGCGGTTCATCCAGCCGCTTAAAAGCATTTGAAACAGAGGCCAGGTTGCCGGCCTCGTAATTGATAATTGCAATCATTTTATAATACGTTCTTTGTACTCGGTAATACGTTTAAGTTTCGTTCATTACGGCTGACGGCTGCTCGCAAACATCGTGTAAAACCTTTGAAGCATCCTTCTATCTTATGGTGATCATTTTCCCCGTCGACGGTAATATGTAGGGTAGCTTGTAGATTAATAGCCAATGAATAAAAGAAATGTTTTACCATTTCTGTCGGAAAATCCCCGACCATTTCTCTTTTGAAATCCCCGTCAAATTCTAAATAGGGTCTGCCCGAAAAGTCCAGGGCTACCGTAGCCAGTGTTTCATCCATGGGCAACGCAAAACCGTAGCGTTGAATTCCAATTTTATTGTCCAGGGCCTTATTCATTACTTGGCCGAGTGTAATAGCCACGTCTTCGATGGTATGATGTTCATCGACTTCAAGGTCTCCGTCGCAATCGATATCCAGATCTATCAATCCATGTTTGGCAATCTGTTCCAACATGTGATCAAAGAAATCCAGACCCGTAGAAATATTGCTCTGGCCAGTTCCGTCAAGATTTAGGGTGATTGTAATATCAGTTTCTGCCGTTGTTCGTTCTCTGGAAGCTTTGCGTGTGGGAAAACAGATTTTATTGCTGAGTTCAATCCAATTTTTGGCAGCTTCTATTTCCGATCCATTTTCATCCAACGCCTTAAGTGAATTTTCTTCGGCGATGACCTGTAGGTCGATGTTATCCGGTAAGGTTTTTATGGATACGATATTTTCATTGTCAAGCAGGCGCTGTTGTTGCTTCGAAAGCTCCTCAGTCAAAAAAAATAAGCGATGATCAAATTCTTGAAGTCTTTTTAATCCGTATAGGGCGCCACTCCAGAGTAGGTGCTCATCGGTATCGGATAAAGCTTCTGTAGAAATCCTGATATTCATCATTCTAAAGTTTTTAATGCTGAAATTAGTCGTTCATTTTCATCAGGTGTTCCCACCGTGATGCGTAAGCAGTTATTGCAGAGTGGTTGATCTCCACGATATCTGATGATGATATTCTGCTTGGCAAGTTGTTCATAGATCTGTTTGGCATTACTAAATTTGGCAAGTAAAAAGTTCGCTTCGCTTTCATAAACTTCCTGCACTATTGTTAGTTGTTCCAACTTGTCTTTAAGCTGCTTTCGTTCCTTTTTGATGGCATCCGTCCGAAATTGCACGGTATCCCAGTTTTGTAACCCTTCAATAGCTTTCTGGACCGTCAATTTGTTGATATTATATGGAGCCTTAACCTTCATCATGTAATTAATAATTTCTTCCTGGGCATAGGTAATACCGAGCCGAATGCCAGCCAATCCGAATGACTTGGACAGGGTTTGGAGCACAACGAGATTGGGATACTCAATTACTTCAGAGGCCCAGCTTTTTTGATCGCTAAAGTCGATATAGGCTTCATCGATAATGACAATGCCCTTGAAGCCTTCGATTAATTGGCGCATCTCTGCTCTACCAAAAGTGTTCCCGGTGGGATTGTTCGGTGAACACAGGAAAAGTATTTTTGTGTCCGGTTTGACAGCCTCGAGAATCTCATCTACACGGAGCTGAAACCCCTCCTCGTCCAATAACACTTCATCCATGGCAATGTTGTGAATATTCGCGGATACGCTATACATGCCATAGGTAGGCGGAGTGGAAAGCACGCGATCTTGTCCCGGCTCGCAGAAAATCCGGTACAACAGGTCAATTCCCTCATCACTGCCAACGCCGGTAAACACATTATCAGCACGAACACCGCGCCACTCGGCGATAAGTTGACGTAACTTTTTTTGTTTGGGATCAGGATAGCGATGCAACTCTTGATCATCGGGAAAGGGAGCCCCAAGGCTATTTTCATTGGCATCGAGCAATAATCCCTCCCCAAAATCTTCGCGCGCACTATGGTAGGGGACAAGCTTTCTTATGTTTGGACGAACAAGTTTTTCAAGATCAAAAGAGCGATTCATGGTCTCGTAACCCAATATTAAGTGTTTTGATTAATATCTTTTAGGCGGATAGAAACGGCATTTTTATGAGCTTCCAGTTTTTCCAATTCTGCCAGTCTTTCAATGGTAGGGCCCACATTTTTTAAGCCTTCTTCCGAAATTTGCTGCATGGTGATCTGCTTTAGAAAAGAATCTAATGAAACACCACTAAACATTCTTGCATAGCCGTAAGTGGGAAGCGTGTGGTTGGTACCCGAAGCGTAGTCGCCGGCACTTTCTGGAGTCCATTTCCCCAGAAATACCGATCCCGCATTCATAATTTGATCTTCGTATTGCTCGGGCTTTTCGCATTGTATGATCAGGTGTTCCGGGGCATATTGATTCGAAAATGCAAAACCGTCCTCAAGGGTATCTACCGTGAGGATAAAACTTTGCTTGATCGCTTTTTGGGCAACTTGTTGGCGTGGAAGTTCTGCAAGTTGGCGATTAATCTCCTGCCTACACTGATCCAACTTAAAATCAGGGGTTGCCACTAACACAACCTGGCTGTCTTCTCCATGTTCAGCCTGTGATAGCAGGTCGGCGGCTACATATGCAGGATTAGCGGATTCATCTGCAATAACCAGTACTTCTGACGGTCCAGCTGGCATATCAATAGCAATTTGGGCGTCGCTGTTTTGCAACATCATTTTTGCAGCCGTAACATATTGATTACCGGGACCAAATATTTTATCCACTTTTGGGACGGTTTCTGTACCCATAGCCATTCCCGCTACCGCTTGTGCGCCTCCTGCTTTTAAAAGATGGGTTACCCCGATCTTTTGAGCGATATACAGGATTTCATCTGCGATGGTACCGTCCTTGTTGGGGGGCGTTGCTATCACAATTGTTGTAGATCCGGCCAGCATTGCGGGAATGCCAAGCATCATCAGGGTTGAGGGGAGGATGGCCGTACCGCCCGGAACATATAATCCCACACGTTGAATGGGTCGAGTAACCCGTTTGCATTGCACGCCGGACATTGTTTCTACTTCGAGCGAGTTTGGTAGCTGTGCTTCGTGAAAGCGATAAATGTTATCAAAGGCGGTATCGATGGACTCTTTGATATCACTTTTAATAGACACTTCTTGGTTGGCCGGATTGATTACGAGCGGGTCAGGGGTTACCCCATCGAATTGTTGCGTAAAATAGTTAATGCCCGTATCGCCATCTTGTTTTACCTTTTGGATGATGGGGTCAACCTGCCCGAATATAGATTGGAAATCCATTTTGGGGCGCTGGATAAGCGCCTTGAGCTGATTATCCGATAAGTCGTTATAGTTATATGTTTTCATATTTATAATATCATACTTTCGATGGGAAGTATAACAATGCCACTGGCGCCTTCCGCTTTGAGCTTTTCCATCACAATCCAGAATTCATCAATGGGAATGACCGTATGTATGGCAACCATGCCGTTGTCGGCAAGCGGCATTACGGTAGGACTTTTAAGGGAAGGAATAATCTCTTTGATCTTGGGAACCGCTTCCTCCGGAGCGTTCATCATAATATAACGGCTGCGCTCGGCCTGTTGGTGGCCATCCATGCGTTGTAAGAACTTTTCGATCAGCTGCTTTTTGCCGGGCGATAGTTTTTTGTTGGTTCGGATTAGCTCAGTTTCTGATTCAAGAATGATTTCCACCTCCTCAAGTCCGTTGGCTTTGAGCGTATTCCCGGTCGAAACCAAGTCACAAATTGCATCGGCAACTTCAAGACGGGGAGCAATTTCTACGGCTCCCGAAATAGAGACGATTTCAACATCAATGTCGCGTTCCTTAAAAAACGAACGTGTTATGTTGGGATAGCTTGTGGCTATGGATTTGCCTGCAAAGTCTGATACAGACTGAATTTCACCATTTTTGCGTGCTGCCAGTGAGAGGCGGCACACTCCGTAATCAAGACCACGGAGAACGGTGACATCAGCCTCTTTTTCTTGTGTCTCATTAGCGCCAACAAAGCCGAGATCGCAAACCCCATCCTGTACATATTCAGGAATGTCGTCATCACGGATCAGTAGAAGCTCAACGTCGAAGTTTCGGCATTTGACAAGCAGGTTCCGTTTGTAGTCATCAAAACGAAGGCCAATACCTTTGAGTAAGTCGATGGTTTTGTCGGTCAGCCGACCGGACTTTTGAATAGCAATACGTAAAGAAGTTGTAGAGTCAGCAGTGCGTTGCATAACAAATAATTCTTGAAATTTTTTGGGAAAACTGTTTTAAAAATGTGGGGAAGATGATGTAGCCTCAGCTACATAAAGGGATGCTATTGACGGTGCCAACCGCCATGATGGAGATGAGAATGGAAGGATATAAATAGGCTTTGTTTTTGCATCAGGTCAAAGATAAGATTTTTAAAGAATTCTTCCACAATCAAATTTTGGAATTTGGTTAGACAGAACACTACGATAGTGAAGACATTTAACCGGAGGGCTTAGAAAATCATTCCAAAAGAAAAGGCCCTTGCCGAGAGGCAAGAGCCTGTGACTGTTCATTTTACCTTGAGAGGTAAATGAATGGGATCAGTTTGAAGTTTCTTCCAGCTGCATATCATCGACTACGGTTTCTTCACCGGCGGTTACTGCAACATCCGTCACCGTTGAATCAGCATATTGATCACTGTCAGGATCAAAAGTGACATTATAGGTACCTTCGGCAAGTCCCATAATTTTGAAATCACCATTGTCAGCAGTAATTGTCGTTGTTATGGTATCATCTTCCTGTATTGCCATTACATTTGTGTTAAAATCAGATGGTTGCACATTGCCGGCAATTGAACCCGCTTCGGCTAAGTTAACCGCACGTAATACGGGTTTTAAAAGATATCCACCATTGCCTTGCTGAACGATAGAACGTGCAGCATCAAAATCAACCAGAAGGGTGTAGGTCGTATTTTCTTCTATTTCTGTATTAACATTCAGTTTTAAACCAGACTGTTGTGCACTGGGCGTTTGCAAGTCATAAGTTTCTCCATCCACAGTAACAGTGTTATCGTCACCAAGGATGAAACGAACCTGTGAATAGGTTCCCGTCTCAAGTTCTTCGGAACCCAGCATTACCTGATTACCATTTGTCAGCTCCAACAGATTTACTTTCATCTGCTCGTCGGTGATGGTAGTCCATCCATCTTCTTCAGCCTCTTCGTCTGATTCTGTGCTATCGGTTTCGGCATCCGTATTTTTATGAACCCGGACACTGTTAATGGTAACATTTACTGAATCGTAATTGGCCGGGGCGTCGGTCATGGTGACTTCCATGGTTCCGGTGCCGGCGTCAGAGTTAGTGCTGTCGCAGGCTGTAAAGCCAACAAACAATGCAAAAAATATTGAGAGTAGTAGCGATATCTGTTTCATAATTGAGTAATAGATTTTGGTTAATTTTTGTTCATTACGTTATTTAAAGATCATTTTACAGGAAAATGTTTCATTGATGATTATCGCATTTTGGGGTGCTTAAATGGGGTACGGGGCAAACTGTAAATTCCTGCAGCATAAAACTATGCTGATATGGCAGCAACAAACACAATGAGCATTAAGGTAAATAACGTAAATTGAATGATGGGATTATGAACAATTCTCTTATGCATGAATCTGTGTTTCTGATATATCTAATTAGCCTTATTTAAAGGGCAAAAACAGGTCGATGTTCCGGTATTTCTGATATTATTTGAGGAACTAAATGCAGGATAAAATTATATGATGTATTGATTGAAGTATTATTGCTAAAAGGCTATTCTTACAACCCAATAATTGAAACAGATAACAGATATCATATTATGATTACAACTGCCCAATTTACGTACATTCCACTAAAAGCTTCTGATCCGCGAGAGAGTATTAACTACTTGCTTGAGCTGGTGGCCCAGCATGATGTTGAGGTAGATGTAAATTATATGTCAACGAGTGTGCGCGGTGAAACGGAGGTTGTTTTTGAACTGATCCGCGAGATGTATAATACAATGACCATAGAAAAGGAAGAGTTCCGTTTTCATGTTGAGCTGTTGAGTCCGGAGTCTGAAGAAGAGCATCCCCTTGATATTCCGGAAGCGTAATTCTTAATATTATTTTAACACTGAGATTCCCAATACCTGGCCGGTATTGGGTTTTTTTATGAATAATTTTTTATAGTCCTGAAACGAATATTTTATGCAATGCCATCGTCATTTTTGTATCTTTACCGTTCTTTTGAGCAAGCTAAAATAGTGCTGCAAGCACATCTTTATGACCCAGATTCGCAACTTTAGTATTATTGCCCATATTGATCACGGTAAATCCACGCTCGCAGATCGACTCTTGGAGCGTACCGGTGCTATCACCGAGCGCGAAATGCAAGAGCAGATTCTCGATGATATGGATTTGGAACGGGAGCGCGGCATCACGATTAAGAGCCACGCCATCAGGATGGATTATGAACGACCCAATGGCGAAAATGTGATTTTTAATTTGATTGACACTCCGGGTCACGTGGATTTTTCCTACGAGGTTTCTCGTGCATTAAAAGCATGCGAAGGGGTGTTGCTGGTAGTGGATGCCGCCCAGGGCATAGAGGCTCAAACGATCTCTACGCTCTACCAGGCGATCGATCAGGATCTGGAAATTATTCCGGTACTTAACAAGATTGATCTGCCGAGTGCGGATGTTGAAGGAGTAGGACAACAGATTGTAGATCTTATTGGATGCACGCACGATGAAATTTTGAAAGTGTCGGCCAAAACCGGGGAAGGGGTTGATGAGTTGCTGGAGGCTATTGTTAAACGTATTCCCTCACCGGAACAAGAAACCGAAAAGCCATTAAAGGCTCTCATTTTTGATTCTGTGTTTAACAGTTACCGAGGTTCCATCGTGTATGTTAGAGTGATGCAAGGAACCCTTAATAAAGGTGATGGCATCCGATTTATGGCCACAGATAAGGAATACGAGGCCGAGGAAATAGGATTTTTAAAACTCGAAAAAGAAAAGACCGATAAGCTGGAGGCCGGCGATGTAGGATATATTGTTGGTAGCGTAAAGTCGTTGCAGGATGCACGGGTGGGTGATACGGTTACGCGAACAGATAATCCCGCTGACAACCCGATCCCCGGATACCAGGAGCCGAAGCCGATGGTTTTTAGTGGTTTATTTCCCACGCAGTCGGATGATTTTGAGGATCTGCGATCGGCGTTGGAAAAGCTTCAGCTTAATGATGCTTCGCTGACCTATCAGCCGGAGACATCGGAGGCGCTTGGATTTGGATTCCGAGCCGGATTTTTGGGCATGCTGCACATGGAAATTGTGCAGGAGCGTCTCGATCGTGAGTTTAATATTGATATTATTACTACGGTTCCCAATGTGGAATATGAGGTACATATAACCGAACGAGGGGAGCAGAAAAAGGTGCTGGTTGATAATCCCAGTGATATGCCCGACCCCGCCAAAGTGGATGCGGTTTATGAACCCTATATCAAGGCCAGTATTTTAACACCATCGGATTATATTGGTCCGGTAATGACTCTCTGCCAGGAAAAGCGTGGCAAATATGTGAATCAGATCCATATGCAGAGTCAGCGCGTAGAAATCAAGTACGAACTGCCCATGGCTGAAGTGGTTTTCGACTTTTACGATCGACTAAAGAGCGGAACTCGAGGTTATGCATCGCTTGACTATGAGTTTTTGGAATATCGTGAGGGTGATCTGGTTCGATTGGATATTTTATTAAATAAAGAGCCGGTTGATGCGTTATCGAGTATTGTTCACAGGGATAAAGCCTATGATTTGGGACGAAAGTTATGCAAGAAGTTGAAAGAACTTATCGATCGTCACCAGTTTGAGGTGCCCATCCAGGCAGCTATCGGTAATAATGTTATTGCCCGTGAGACGATTCCGGCTATCCGAAAAGATGTGACGGCTAAATGCTACGGCGGTGATGTTTCACGAAAACGTAAACTCCTTGAGAAACAGAAAGAAGGGAAAAAGCGTATGAAGCAGGTGGGAACTGTTGAAATACCCCAGGAAGCATTTTTGGCGGTACTCTCTATGGACGAAGACAATAATAACTAATGTAATAGAAGATAATGAATAAGACTTTTTTGGATTCAGTTAAACGAGCTACAGGCTTCTCTTTTTTGAAAATGATTACTGGAATGGTAATCATTTTATTAAGCCTAACATCTTTACCGGCTTTTGCTCAGTTTGAGGCGGCCGAATTTGAAAAAATTACCAAAGAAAACCGAGCGCAATTTGAGCGCCAAACCCAAAATATTAGCTTAACCGGTCAAGGATTATACGAAGACACCAAACTTGATGACCGGCAAACCAATGAAATAAGAGCTCGGTTACAAGCGCAATTTGGTAATCCCACGCAAACCCTCGAAGATCTGATTAATAAGGACAATTTTAGACCCGGCAAAGCTATTCAATTTGAATATTGGTTTATGGTTAATGACAGTATCCCTTTAATGGTCTTAGACTGGAACGGGCCATTCGGAAGCGGATTAACATATGGCGGCGCAAGCAAATACGTGGATTTAATGCCGCAAATTAAACGGGAATTTGTGCGAAAGCTGATGGCAGTAGAGGACTTTGGTGAGTATAAAGATTACTTTTATTCCCCGGAAAAAGAACAGTGGTATATTGTTAAATATGAAGACGGAAAGTTTAGAAACGAAGAAATTGACTCACCGCCAGGAATGAGCATCGATTAATTTATTAATAATTAGGAGTAACATTGGCAGATCAATTATCAGAAGAAGAGCGTAAAGAACGGCGATCTAAAAGACAACGGCGAAAAGGGAAAGAAAACGAAGAAGCTAAAAGCTGGCTTCGGGAATGGATGGACGCCCTGCTTTTTGCAGCAGTGGCAGCAATAATAATTCGTGCTTTTTTATTTGAGGCTTACCGAATCCCCACGCCTTCCATGGAGAAATCCCTATTGACGGGAGACTTTCTTATTGTCTCTAAAATCAGTTATGGTCCTCGAACGCCCATGGTATTGGGGGTGCCGTTTACCAATATTTACATGCCCGGCGCGGTATTACCGTGGACACGGTTACCCGGATTGAGCGAAGTTGAACGCAATGACATTGTTGTATTTAACTACCCTATTGATTTAGATCCGGTGGCTGCCAAAACAAGTTATATTAAACGCGCAGTGGGTATGCCGGGGGATACGCTGACTGTTGATGATGCGGAACTTTTTATTAACGGAGAAAAAGCACAGCAGTTCGAGGGTATTCAGCGAACATACGTTGTTTCGGTTCGCGAACGTGTGCGGCTAAGTCCTGCGAAAGTTGAGGCAGCCGGCGGTAGGCTTATAGGGTCACAAAATCAAGGTTCATACCGCGTTATGATGACCCAGGGCGTCGCCGAAAAAATGAGCGAGTGGCCAGAGGTCAATAATATAGACTTGTTCGTTTTACCGGATGATTTCAATGAGTTTAACCGTCGCGGTTTTAGCTTTTCATCTGGTTTTAATAACCACCATCACATTCCGCCCGTTGTAATTCCCTTTGAAGGACAAACTGTTAAGCTAACGGCTGAAAACTATCACATCTACGAAAATATTATTACTCGTTACGAAGGGAATAATGTAGAACGAGAGGGCGATCAATTCGTTATTAATGGAGAGCCTGCAAATGAATACACGATTCAGCAGGATTATTACTTTATGATGGGAGATAACAGAGATGACAGTGAGGATAGTCGTTTTTGGGGTTTTGTCCCTCAGACCCATATCGTAGGTAAAGCGGGTATGATTTATTTCTCCTGGGATAGCGAACGCATGCTGCCGCGTTTTGGTCGTCTCCTAAACTTTATCCACGATTAATTTTTGCGGATGGTTTTGCCCATTGGCTGACCTTCTTTGATGGCAAGCTGTCCGCACCCTGCGTCAATATCGTCACCGCGACTTCGCCGAACGGTAGCTGTCACATCGCGTGATACGAGTTCCTGCATAAATGCATCCAGTCGCCGCTCACGGGCTCGTTTGAGTGCTACCCCGGCTACATCATTGTACATAATAATATTCACTTTACTGGGCACCCACTGTACAATATCAGCGAGTTGCTGTGCATCTTCGGGACTATCATTAAATTCATCAAATAACAGATATTCGTAAGTGATAGGGCGGTGTAGCTTGTTGTAATAATGTTGAACAGCTTCCTTCAACTTGTCGAGACCCATTGAATTATTGATAGGCATAATCTCGTCACGTTTTTCATCGTTGGCAGCATGCAGCGAGATGGCCAGGTTAAAAGGCTGACGCTCATCAGCCAGCTGCTTGATCTGTTTGGTCAGACCCACCGTGGAAACCGTAATCCGCTTAGGCGAAAGACCAATGCTAAGCTCATCCGTTATGATGTTGGCTGAATTGACAACTGATTCATAGTTATGGAGTGGTTCTCCCATCCCCATGTATACAATATTGGTGATGCCTTTGCCAAATCGTTTTTCGCAGAGCTCGTCAATATATTGTACCTGATCAACGATTTCGCCGTGTGTTAAACTCCGGAAGAAGCCCATCTTGCCGGTCGCGCAAAATGAACATCCGAATACGCATCCTACCTGTGATGATACACAAACCGTAAGACGATTAGCGGCTCCATCTTCATAAAAATCGGGAATAAGTACAGCTTCAACCTTATGGTCTTCTTCGCCTTGAAGCTTAAAAAGAAACTTAATGGTACCGTCTTTGGATTCCTGCTGGGTAACATGTTCAATCGTGGGAACAGTAGCTATTTCTTTAAGGCGGTTGCGCAAATCTTTGGAGAGATTAGTCATTTCATCAAAACTGTGCACTCCTTTTTGGTAGAGCCATTGGAATAGCTGGTCACTGCGAAATGATTGAAGTCCCAAATCCTCGGTAAACTCCTGTAGTTCTTCTTTGGTTAAACTTTTCAGGTTGGTTTTTTCGTCGATATCAGTTTGTGTAGTAGTCATAATCCCAAAGATACAAATCCTACAGCAGGTTTGTTAAACAAAGGGCAATGATTTTTTAGTTGTAATATGATCATCAAGAAAAAAAGGGGATGCCACAAAAGCATCCCCGAAAATGATTATTGGCCAAATAGTAGATTAATTTTCAAGCGTTGCATTGAGCACAATATTAACGCCGGCCAGTGCCTTTGAAACCGGACAATTTTTCTTGGCACCTTCGGCAAATTTCTGAAATTCACCGTCATCGATATCGGGAATATTGGCTGTTACATTTAGAGTAATAGTTGTAATCGCCGGATCACCATCTACCATTTCGAGGGCCACATCAGCATTGGTAGTTACGGCTTCGGGAGCATATCCCGCTTCGGCTAAGTCAGCAGAAAGTGCCATGGAAAAGCACCCTGCGTGGGCAGCACCGATCAGTTCTTCAGGATTGGTGCCTGTACCATCTTTAAACCGGGATTTGAATGTATAGGAACCTTTATAGGCTCCGCTGCCGAACGACATGCTTCCATTACCATTTTTGAGATCCCCGTTCCAACTTGCTTTTGCTTTGCGTGTAGGCATAATAAAATAATGTTTGGTTAAACTTTTGTTACAGATAATAAACAGTGAAAGTATTGCTCTCATTCCTGCAGAGCATTATAAATTTTATTAACAACTATTTATGCAGTTAAAAAGGCATGAAATAGGTCGTAGAAAGGGAATAATTATTTAAATGAACGATTTTATTTTGTATTTAATTTTCATCATTTAAATCAGAGTAATAATAGTTAATTACAAAATATTTTATCACGGATGAATCAAGAAATGGAAGCGGAATTTGTGGATGTGTACAGCACACTCTCCGAGAAATTAATGAATTGGTTGGAGACAACCATTGCGATGCTGCCAAACCTTGTGGTAGCGTTGTTAATTTTAATTGTATTCTTTGTATTGGGTCGCCTCGTGCGCAAGGGGGTAAAACATATGCTGGAAAAGACGACCAGCAATAAAACTATCATTAATTTGCTGGAAACCGTAGTGGGCGTCCTTGTAATTGGTATCGGGGTTTTTATTGCCTTAAGTATTCTTAAGCTTGACGGTGCGGTAACGTCGCTCCTTGCCGGTGCTGGTATTATTGGTTTGGCCTTAGGTTTTGCATTTCAGGATATTGCCTCAAATTTTATTTCAGGAATTATTTTATCTATCCGTCACCCGTTTGGTATTGGTGATATTATAGAGACCAACGGATTTTACGGTAAAGTACAGAAGATGAATTTAAGAAATACCATAGTTCGCACACCGCAGGGACAGATTGTATATATTCCCAACAAGAGTGTTTTTGAAAATCCACTGGAAAATTTTACGAGCAGTGGCCTTCGGCGTATTGATCTATCTTGTGGAGTTTCATACGGTGATGACTTGGAGAAAGCAAAGGATGTTGCTATTGAAGCGGTGAAAGGGTTGGATAACTATAATGCCGATAAGGGTATTGAGTTTTATTATGACGAGTTCGGTGGCAGTTCCATTAATTTTAAAATCCGATTTTGGGTAAATTTTGAGAATAATCCCGATTTTTGGTCAGCGCGAAGCGATGCTATTATTGCTATTACTAAAGCGTTTGATGAAAATGATATTATGATTCCGTTCCCCATTCGTACACTTGATTTTGGTATTCGGGGCGGCGAAAAGCTAAATACGATGCTGGGTAATCGTGAGCAATCGTAATAGTTTTAGCTGAGGAAATAACTAATAAAAAAAGGCCGAGTATTAAGCTCGGCCTTTTTTGTTCAAAATTTGAATGAACACTATTTAAAGTGACGATTTAGATAATCCACATACGAAGTGTATAACAAGTAGTAGCTGGCGGTATTAAAGGCCACTCCGTGTGCGCCCGGTGGATAGATCTGTAAATCCACCTCTTGCCCATTTCCGGTAAGTTGGGTCATAAGTTGCATGGTATTTTGTACGTGCACATTCTCATCCATTGTTGAATGGGAAAGTAAAAGATGACCTTTTAGGTTTTGAGCATGAGTTATGGATGAGCTTTGCTTGTAGCCCTCTTCATTATTTTCGAGCAGTCCCATATAGCGTTCGGTGTAAATGCTGTCGTACAATCGCCAGTCGGTAACGGGTGCGGTAGCAATACCGATCTTAAATACGTCGGGATGGGTAAACAGGGTATAGGTCGTCATGTAGCCACCATAACTGTGTCCACGCATAGCCATTCTGCGTCCATCTACCCAATTTTTGTCGGCCATAAACTGTGCCGTTTCTACAAAATCATTGGCTTCCCATTTTCCGAGTTGCTTATAAACAATCTTTTCAAACTCTGAACCATATCCACCGCTTCCTCGATTATTTACATTTACTACTACATAGCCTTCCTGCGCCAGGTATTGATTCCATCCTCCGGATTCCCAGCTGTTATATACACCTTGAGCACTGGGTCCTCCATAAATATTGAGGACCAGCGGATATGTTTTGTCAGGATCAAAATCGATCGGTTTGATCATATAGCCGTCTAATTGTTGGCCGTCGGAAGTTGTAAAAGAAAATAATTCACGCGGAGCATATACGTGCTTTTCCGTAAAAGCGTTTACCGATTCATTATTCTCAAGCACTTCTAACTTTCCGTTCGTAGTACTCCAGAGTTCCACTTGTGTGGGCGTTGAGGTATTTGAATAACGATCGATAAAATATCTGCTATTAGAGCCCATGCTAATATCGTGTGTTCCTTTAGCCTGGGTATGCTTGGTTTTATTACGGCCGCTAAAGTTGACCGAGTACAGGTGTCGTTCCAGTGGTGAATCTTCCGTAGAAGTGTAATAGATTCTATTATTGCGATAATCCACAGTGTGAACGTAGGTTACTTCCCATTTTCCTTTGGTGACTTGGTTTTTAACGGTACCATCATAACCAAAGCGATAAATATGGCTCCATCCATTTCGGTCGGAAATCCAGAAAAACTCCTCACTGTCTTTTGGGAAAAAGAAAAGGTGATTAATACCCGCAAAGAAGTCGAATACATCAATCCAGACATCAGACTGTTCTTCCATAACCAGCCGCCGCTCACCGCTGTTGATATCATTAAAAAATAGCTTCAGATGATTTTGAGCTCTGTTTAAATGTACGGTAGCCAGCTTATTTTCTTTGGCTGTCCAATAAATTCGTGGGATATAGCCCTCAGCGGGGGTATCCATCCATTGTTGTTGGCCGGACTCTACATTTACTACCCCGATTTTCACCTTGGGATTTTCGTCACCTACTTTAGGATAGGGGATCTTCTCGTATTCGGGGTGCTGTCCGGAATAGTCGGTCATTTTAAAAATATTCACATTCCGTTCATCAGTTTGCCAATAGGCAATCTTTTTGCTGTCGGGTGACCATGACCATGCCTGAGCCAGCCCGAATTCTTCTTCATAAACCCAGCCAAAGCGTCCGTTATAAAAATATTCTTTTGCACTGTTGGTAAGCTGTGTTTCTTGCTGAGTTTCCAGATGGTAAACAAACAGATCGCCATCGCGTTCATATCCAATTTTACTTCCATCGGGAGAAAGTTCTGCTGTGCGGGCATCCTCAACAAGAAGGCTCAGTGATCCATCAGCAACAGAGTAAAGGTAGTAATCAGAAATACCCGAACGGCGATAGACAGGTCGGAAATTGGATTGAAATACTAAATATTTTGAATCATCCGACCACTGAAATGACGAATATTCGAACGTAGAATCGGATGAGGGAAATGTATGATTCGCACTGTTGAAGATAAGTTCGTCTTCTTTTGAAGCCGGATCATACGCCCGTATTTCCATATTTTCCGTTTCTTCATTGTATTGCATATACGAGTATCGGTTGCCGTCATCAATCCAGTTGACATTTCTGGGACCGCTGGAACCGCTAAGTTGACTACTTTTAGAGAGGGCTTCTTTTACGCTGGAATAGCGCTGTTTCTCCTGAGCCAAAGTAGGTTGCTGAAGTATAAACGCTCCCACCAACATGCCGAGAGCCAACGTTTTAAAAAAGAAAGAGAATGAATATTTCATTTTTTTGAATATCTATTTTAGAGAAAAGGACTTTTTAAGTATTGAAAAATCAATGATCTAAATTCATAACATATTAAAATTTTAATCTACTATTCTATTAAAACCTGAAATATAATCATAAGTGCGATGGAAATGGTGATAGTAGTTGCGATGGTAGAGGTGTCGCTGTCTTCCATTGCGTCGGGGATTAGTTCAGCAAAGACCATCCATATCATAGCCCCGGCGGCAAAACCAAGCCCCATGGGCAGATAGGTTTTAAATACTTCAACAAACAAAAAGGCAGGAACAGCCATCAATGGTTGGGGCAGGCTCGAAAAAATGCTCCACCATGCTGCTTTAAGGGGAGAGGTTCCCCGCGGTATAAGTACAAGGCTGATTGCTAACCCTTCTGGAATATTGTGTACGGCAATGGCAGTCGTAATAAATAATCCCAGATCTAATCCGCCACTGAAAGACACGCCTACGCTTACCCCCTCAGTAAACGAGTGGATCGTCATAATACCAACAATAAGCAGCATTTTTGTGCTGTCGGTATTGTCGATGTTTTTTATAGAAAACTGATCGTCGTACCTGCTGAGTAATTTTTCGCTGCCAATTATAAAAGAGAGACCTATGAGGATGCCGTAAAAAGTAAACCAGAGATCGTGGGTTATTCCTTCATAGATAAGTCCAAAACTTGCTGCAATCATCAAGCCGGAAGCAATGGCATTGGAGATACCCAACCAATTCCGGGTTAAATTCTTAAAAAAGAAAAAAGGAAGGGCGCCCAAACCCGTTGCTACTGCCGTTATGAGGGCATAGATAAATACATCAAATGCGGGCTGTTGTAATAGATCACTCATAGTTCCTTTGTTGTTAATGCTCGGGAATATACAGAGTGATCACGGTTAATCCACTACTTACAAAAAATTTAGAATTGAATTAAATAGTGGTAAAAAGTAATGAGTGATAAGTAACCCCTTAGAGGTTACATATCACTCAGAAAACGGTTTAAAGAGTATTAATTTTCCTCGGTTAACTCGTGGATAATCGTATTCATCTTGTCTTCCAGGTCGTTGGTTTTTTTATCAAAACCAGTGCGATTTGAAAGTTCGGTATTAACGCTGCAATAAAATTTGATTTTAGGCTCAGTACCTGATGGACGGACTGTCACCATTGTTCCATCTTCAGTAACAAATTGCAGAACGTTAGATTCAGGCAGATTAATTTCTTCTGTTTGGCCTGATTTTACATTTTTGGATACTTGGGTTTTGTAATCTTTGATAACCACCACATCCGATCCGGCTAGTTCTTTGGGCGGATCCTCACGATAACTTTTCAGCATCTTTTGGATTTCCTCAGCACCTTCGCGACCGCGTTTATAAACAGATACCAGTTTTTCCCGATAATAACCGTGCTGCAGGTAGATATCCAGCAGGGCATCAAAAAGACTGCTTCCCTTATCTTTATAATAGGCGGCCATTTCAGCAATAATGACTGAAGAGACAATGGCATCTTTATCACGGACATGATCTCCAATAAGATATCCGTAACTTTCCTCACCGCCGGCAATAAATTGTTTTTTTCCTTCCAGTTTGGTCATGAGCTCACCAATGTATTTAAAGCCGGTCAACGTATTGTAACACTCCACGCCGTAATGCTCAGCAATAGAATCAATGAGATAAGACGTGACAATTGTTTTGACGATATATTCATTACCATGAAGCTTGTCAGCTTCTTTCCAGGCATTAAGCACATAGTTGATGATTAGCGAACCCGTTTGATTGCCGTTGAGCAAGACCCATTCATCGTGATGGTCTTTAATGGCAATACCCACGCGATCAGCATCAGGATCAGTAGCCATTACCAGTTCAGCATCGATTTCTTTGGCTTTGTTTAGCGCCATGGTTAGCGCTTCTTTCTCCTCCGGATTGGGATACTCTACCGTGGGAAAGTCACCATCGTAGGTCATTTGCTCTTCGACGAGTGTTACATTCTTGAAGCCGTATCGCGTCAGGGCAGGCGGAACCATCACGCCAGAAGTACCGTGAATGGGCGAAAAGACAATACTCAGATCGTTCTGACGGTTTATTGCTTCTCGGGACAGCGAGACATCCATCAAAGCATCCAGATATTTCTCGTCAATTTCTTTGCCGATGCTTTCAATATTTTCGGGAACCCCTTCAAAGGACACATCATCGATGTTTTCGATCTGCTGGACCTCCTCCATTACTTCTTTATCCTGTGGAGCCACCAGTTGACAGCCGTGCTCATCGTATGCCTTGTAACCGTTATATTCTTTGGGATTATGGGAAGCGGTCAGCATAACGCCGCCGTGACAATCCAGTTCGCGAATGGCGAATGACAATTCGGGAGTTGGCCGTAACCCTTCAAACAGGTACACGTAAATGCCGTTAGCAGAAAATACATCGGCTACAACTTGAGCCAATTCCTCCGAGTTGTTGCGGCAGTCATGAGCAATAGCAATTTTTATCTGTTCATCGGGATAATTCTTTTTCAAAAAGTTGCTGAATCCCTGTGTAGCCATCCCAAAGGTGTACTTGTTGACGCGGTTAGATCCTACTCCCATGATGCCGCGCAGCCCCCCGGTTCCAAATTCCAGATCCTTGTAAAAGGCGTCCGTCAGTTCCTGATATTCTTGATTGTCAAGCTTTTTTGTAATTGCAGCTTTTGTCTCTTCATCGTAGTTACCGTTCAGCCAGTTGTCAACTTTTTGTTTTATTTGTGGGTCTAACGATTTCATAATTTCGATAGTTGATGAATTAATTTTCTTGTGATTTAACGGCTGTTTCTTGGCTCCAGGTTACTTTTTTGATCATCAGCCACATACCGATAGCAATAAGCGGGATGCTGAGCCATTGCCCCATATTAAAAACCCAGTCGGCAGCAAAGGCGGCTTGCTCCATTTTGGTGAATTCGAGTAGAAAACGTCCGGAAAAAAGTGTGGCTAAAAACAGTGCAAAAAGAGAACCTTCTGGCGGATTCGTTTTGTAAGCGTGATATACTTTCCAAAGGATTCCAAAAACAAGGATACAAAGCAGGGCTTCATAGATTTGAGTTGGATGACGTGGCAGCATGTCAACCCGGGTAAAAATAACTGCCCAGGGTACTTCGGTAGGTTGACCGACAATTTCAGAATTCATAAAGTTACCGGTTCGGATGAATGCTCCGGCAATAGCTACTACGACCACCACGCGGTCGGCCAGCCAGAGAAAATTCATATCCCTAAATTTCTTGGTAAAGAGGTACATGGCAATAATGATCCCGATGGCCGCTCCATGACTGGCCAGTCCGCCATGCCATATTTTTAAAATTTCAGAAGGATAACGTAAATAAAAGGCGGGATCATAAAACAGCACGTGTCCCAATCGGGCGCCCACTACAGTTCCGATTAAAACGTAGGTGAGCAGTTGATCCACTTCTTCTGGGTCGCGGCCGGCATGGAGAAACATTTTGCGTGTTAACCAAAATCCCACCAAAAATGAACTGGCAAAAAGCACCCCGTACCAACGCGGTTCGAGTGGTCCAAGGCTAAACGCCACCGGATCGGCGGACCATGTAAAGAAATCATTTGCTAAAAGTAATAAGCTCATGTAATAGTATTCTATTAGAAATAATTTTTTTGATGAGTATAAAAAGTGTCTTAGATCTTACTCATTACCTGATATTATTTCACGATTTTATACTCCGTGCCTTCCGGGCTGTCCATCAGCTTAATATCCAGCTCCTCAAGGCGGTCACGAATGGTATCAGAAAGCTCAAAATTTTTTTCGTGACGTGCGTTTTTGCGTATATCAATGAGCAACTCAATGAGTTGTTCTGTTTTGTTATTACCGGCGGTTGAATCATCATCCTGTGGCCAAAGCCCGAGGACCCCATCAACAAATTCACGCAGAAATTCTTTGATATCGCCAATATTTTCAGGCGTATCTCCGCTGTTAATTTGCTTGCGGATGATCTTCAGCTCTTCGAAAAGGACAGCAATAGCCTGCGCGGTATTGAAATCATCATTCAGCTTACTTTCCAGTGCAGTTCTGAGCGATTCCAGATCGTAAGCATCGGCCGAGCCATCCTCGGTGTTAATAATTGTTTTAATCATTTCCTGCAGGCTCCGCAGGCCGTTTTCAGCACCGGAAAGGGCATCCTCAGAGAAGTCAGTGGTGCTGCGATAGTGACTCTGGAGCAGAAAGAATCGGATGATTTGCGGGTCCCAGGCGCGAGTCAGTAGATCGTGATCACCTGAGAAAAATTGGTGCAGCGAAATCGCGTTACCAAGCGATTTACCCATTTTTTGTCCCTCAAGGGTAACCATATTGTTATGCATCCAGTAGTTAGCAAAGGGCTTGTTGAAAGCGCCTTCGCTCTGAGCAATTTCGCATTCGTGATGTGGAAACTGGTTGTCCATACCGCCGCCATGAATATCAAAATTTTCGCCCAAATATTTCGTGGACATTGCTGAGCACTCCACATGCCATCCGGGATAGCCCATGCCCCAAGGCGACGGCCATTTCATAATGTGACCGTCGTCGGCCTTTTTCCAGAGGGCAAAGTCTTCAGGTGAACGCTTGTCGCTGGCCGTTTCGATGCGCGTGCCGCTTTCCTGGTCTTCAATATCACGACCACTGAGCTTACCGTACTCTTTATCCGAAGAGACATCAAAATACACGTTGCCGTCGGTTTCGTAAGCGTGACCATTTTCAAGCAACTTTTTAACCATTTCGATTTGCTCAATGATATGACCGGTTGCCCGGGGAGAGATATCCGGGCGCTGAACGCCGAGGGCATCCATATCACGGAAATAGTTAAAGGTATATTTTTCGGCAATTTCCATCGGCTCCAGCTTTTCGATAGCGGCTTGTTTTTCGAGCTTATCTTCTCCCTGATCCGCATCGTCAGTTAAGTGTCCCACATCTGTGATGTTTTGGACATAGCGAACTTTATTTCCCAAATAGCGCAAATAGCGAATGACTACATCAAAAGAGACATAACTTTTTGCGTGCCCAAGATGGGGATCCCCATACACCGTTGGGCCACAAACGTAGATGCCTACAAAGCCCTCTTCGATGGGTTGAAATTCCTCTTTCTCACGGGTTAGTGTATTATAAATATGTAGTTTATCCATGAATCAGGATGCTTCCTTGTTTATCATCAGGTTTCTTTTACAGTTCGCAAAGATAACGTTTCGCATGAACAGTTTACAACGTGCATTCTATACCAATCGTTGGAGATTACCGTTGATTTAATTACCAAATAATTTCTTGAGGGCATTGCCGGCTTTATTTTTTAGATAATCTTTAATGATAGGAGCAATCTCTTCTTTATCGGGCGTAATTTTGGGATTTTCTTGTGTGCCTGTCATCCGAAGGGGAACCATAATCGTACCATTTTCTTGGGTTAAGGCTTCAACAGCTTGGGAACTTATAACCGATGCAATCCCCTTCTTAAAGCGGCCTGGTAAGAAAAGCTTAGTTTTATAATTAATTTCACTGGTTACCATGTGTTGGGTACCATTGAGCTCCATACCGATATCATCACTGGTCATGCGCAAATCTTTGATGGTAAAAACACTGTTTTTAAGCGAATATGTGCTATTAAATTCATCCAGCCCAATATTGTTGAACTCCTTGGCATTTAGCAGTGAAGCCAACTGTTTTTGGATGGGGTGCCCCTGAATACGGGATTTCGTCATTCCAAAATTACCATCCATCGTGGAGGTTGTAATGACTGGCTCTAAAAACTCATTGAGTTCCGAATAATATTTCACATCGGCACTGAAGGCACCGGATACATATTCGTGAAAATTACTGTCTTTGCCGAGTACCTGGAATTCATCAAAAAAGGCGGCAGCTTGCAACCCATCTAAGGTTCCGTTAAAGGAGATCATCGTACGTTCGGGTTCGGGAACATCCCAGGTAAAAGAGCCTTTTGCCTGACCGTCAAAAAGATTGATAGAAGCTTGATCCATGGTAATTTTGTTCGGCGTTGTAGATGCTTTGGCCGTTAAGTTTGTCATTGTTACGCCGGTGACAATCATCTTAGTGATTTCAGCACTTACCGAGCTTGTCAAATCAGGTAGATGGATGGGAATTGGTTCTGTGGTGGAGGTTGTATCACTCCAGTCGATCAGTTCATCTAAATTTAGCAGTTCGCTTTTATATGATCCCGTAAGTTGAGGCGTAGTGCTTCGGTCTTTTTCTGCATTCAGATACTCCATATAATTGCGGAGTGATCCGGATAGAGTGATATCCGATGATCCAATATTAAAGGAGAGTTGATTGAGATCAACGGAGGTAGGTGACAAATTTAATTTTCCATTGAGATTGCTGACTGGCTGAACCATAGCTTCGCCATCCATATTGATATTTTGTGCAGTAAGTTGACCGTTAAACTGCATATTTACCGGATCAGCGGGAGCCCCCTGGACACGCAAATTCAGATCAGCTAACCCTGTGAGTTTAGTAAGGGTGGGCTCGAGCTCATAGTAATCTTTAATCTGATTAAGTGCGGCCTTGCCCGTTAATTTTATATCAACCGTCCGGTTTTCACTCAGGTAATTTCGGACGTTCCCTGATACTCCCAGATTATTATCGCCGGTGACAAAGCTGGCTTTTGATATCTTAAGGTTAGGTCCTTGAAGTGATGAGCTAAGCGTTATTTGTTCAATGGGTTTGCCCAAAGATTTATGGCTGATGAATCCATT
The DNA here is from genome assembly GCF_052060035.1 of Fodinibius sp. SL11. NCBI lineage: Bacteria > Pseudomonadati > Balneolota > Balneolia > Balneolales > Balneolaceae > Fodinibius > Fodinibius sp. SL11. The sequence goes on from NZ_JBPOEA010000002.1 coordinate 45,495, forward strand.
GGTAAGGGAAATATTACCCGACTGAACGGCATTTTCAATCTGATCGGCTTTCCCTTTTAGCGTGGCATTGGCCTTAAATTGTCCGCGCAGCGTCAGGGTATCTTCGTCGATAGGGTAGAAGTTTTTAATCGTAGCCAGATCAAAATCGAGATCAGTTGTTAAATCGATACTGCGCTGTTGCTCGTCCATCGGTTGATTGACCGATCCTTTCATTGAAAAGGTGTTGCTGGCCGCCTGCAATTCCATGTTGTTTATAGTGATAGCCGATTGATTTGCTTGAGTATCAATAGAAATATTATCAATAGGTTCGGAGACCTCAGCGTATTTAAGCAAACCATTACTGAGCGAAATAGTGGCGTCAAAGGTCGCTTCTTCGGGAGCGGTCATATTTCCTGATGCTTGCCCTTTGGCCGTAAGTTGCCCCCCTAAATTGTCGACATCAAATTGACTGATGTCATAAAAGTCACGAACGGTAGCCAGATTTACATTTGAATCAAAATTAAGAGAAAACGCTCCATTGTCCTCCAGTGGATCTTCGAGTTTCCCGCTCGCTGACAGGTTATTTTCTCCGGCTTGGGCCGTTAGTTTTTTAACCGAAACAAGTTTGTTTGAGGCATTGGCTGAAAGCTGAATATTTTCAATAGGTTGGGGAAGGTCCGGATTTTTCACGTAGCCGTCACTGACGCTAATCCCGATGTCAAAGGTTGGTAGTTCTTCTCCCAGTAATGCTCCTTTAATGGTCCCGTCAATTGCCAGCGATCCCCGACTTTCAAGTCCCTGTATATATTCTTCGTACTCAGCAGGTACAAGTCGGAGCAGTTCGCCAAAATTATCCGATGAGGATTTGATGGCAAGGTCAGCATTTAGATTATTGCTCCAATCCGAAAGTGTGCCGGTAAGGTTTAATGCCAATCCTCGGATAGAGAAAGTACCTTCTTCGAGCGTAACTTGTTCCTTTTCAAGGTCTATGGTTGACTTCTGGCTCATACTCAGCGGTAGATTTTTAAGATAGGTACTTTCTCCCACCGAAGCCGAAACACCGCCCAGCTGTAATTCAATCGTGCTTTTAATCAGGTCGGCATAGTTTAACGAAATATCCGCATTTAGATCATTGATCTGGGCATTGGTGTTTGTTGTTGCATCTCGATACCCAAATTCACCGCCGGTTACATTAAAGTAGGGGATGTTTACGGCCAAAGGTTCGGAGGTAGTGTCGGGCTCAGTTTCTTCAGCCATTAAGAAATCGATATTTGTTGTGCTGTCGGCATTAACAACGTAGGTGAACTTAGGATTGCGAAGACTAATTTCAGATATGTTAATTTGATCACCGAGTAGCGAAAATAGTTTTACGGATACAACTATTTCATCCAGCGAAAGCAGGGTGTCTTGGTCTGTTTCGCCTGGAATACTCATCTTTTGAATACTGATTCCCGGCTGTGGAAAAGTGCTGAACAGCGTGAGCGACATTTTTTCAACATGGACGGTACGTCCCACAGCATCATCAACGTACGGCATTACGGTGTTTTTCAGACGCTCATCCGTAAAATAGATATTGAGTCCGATGACAATAACAATAAATAATCCTAAAACAGCAGCGGCTATCTTTACAAACGTTTTCATAATTTTAAGGTTTTGGTCTCAATTGAATTTGTATCCCATAATTATTGATCGAAATATTAATCCTACAGATTAAAAATCGAATAATTTGCCACAAGTTCCTTATGTTATAATTAATTCGTAATCAGTTGTAAAATACAAAAGTTTTACCATGTTAAATTGGGGTTCTGGCACAGATAATCCAAAGTTTAAACAGCGTCGGCGCCGATTGGTTCAAGCACTCGCTGATAAGGGCATTAAAGATCAGCGAGTTCTGGATGCTTTTAACATCGTTCCGCGACATGTTTTTGTGGATACGGCCCTGCAAGATCGTGCATATAAAGATACTGCGCTGCCCATTGGCAAAGAGCAAACCATATCACAGCCATACACCGTAGCCCGGCAGACCGAATTGCTGGAATTGCAACCCGGTGAAAAGGTGCTGGAAATTGGTACCGGATCCGGATATCAGGCAGCCATTTTGTGTGAGCTGGGGGCCGAGGTATATACGGTAGAACGACACGACAAACTCTACAAAAAAGCTAAATCAACGTTGAAAGAACTCGGATACTCCATCCGCGCGAAGCTGGGTGATGGTACGCTGGGATGGTCGGCTTATGCGCCTTACGATGCCATTGTTGTTACAGCGGGAGCTCCCGTTGTGCCCGAGGATTTGATTGATCAGCTCAATATAAATGGTCGTTTGGTGGTTCCTGTGGGCGATGACAAGCGGCAGGAGATGGTTCGAATTATCAAAATTCGAGAGGATGAATTTGAAGAAGAACGGTTTAGCGATTTTAAATTTGTCCCGCTTATTGGAGAGAAGGGTTGGCGTAAGTGATTAGATCAGGAATTCAAATTATCCAATGAAAAATTAAAATCCTTGTCCTATCTTCGGCCCTCATTAATACCTAATTCCTAACTCCTGATTCCTTTGTCAAAAACCGATCAGTCTAATTCAAAACCTGATTCTACAAGTTGGAGCGAATCTCCTTTTCTGCTAATTAAAGGTTTTTTAATGGGATCGGCAGATATAGTGCCGGGTGTGAGTGGGGGGACTCTGGCGCTGATTGTGGGAATTTATACACGTCTTATTAATGCTATCAAGAGTTTTGATAGCCTTTTTTTTAAGCGGCTGCTTACATTAAAAATTAATGAGGCCCTTCGAGGAGTGCATTGGAAGTTTATGGGAATCCTGCTAACCGGGATTTTTTGTGCAATTCTTTTCTTCACAAAAGTAGTGCCCCTCCAGGTGTATATGTTTACGAATCCGGAACTGATTTACGGGCTCTTTTTCGGATTAATTGTGGGATCTATTTTTGTGCTGGTGAAAGCTATTGAAGGTTTTGGCTGGGTGCATGGACTAATGGTTTTGATTGGTGCAGTGGTTGGTTTCTGGGTGGTAACATTGGTTCCCACGGATACCCCTGAAGCCCCATGGTTTGTATTTATAAGCGGATCCATTGCTATTTGTGCGATGATTTTGCCCGGGATCTCTGGATCATATTTTTTGCTCATTCTTCGCAAGTATGATTATATATTGGCTCAGTTTGGAAAAATAGGGACCCCAGAGATGCTATCGGGATTGTTGGCATTACTGCCGTTTATAATGGGTGCAGTAGTGGGACTGGCGCTTTTTTCGCGATTGTTATCTTGGCTCTTAAGTCGCTACGAAGCCAAAACCTTAGCTGTGCTTATTGGTTTTTTGATCGGGTCTCTGTATGTCATCTGGCCTTACCAAAATCGTACCTACGAACAGTTTATCAGCAAGACGAAAGTGGTGGCCTATAATAGCTCCGAAGCCCGGGAGTTACGGCGTAATCCACCCGACCAGAATCGACCTGAATTTAGGCGATTGGGTGAAACAGTAAATCCCGATGGCGCACAAAAAGAAGTGGAGATTTTGACCGTGAAGAACAAGCTTATTAAGAGCGATCCTTTCATTCCATATTTAACGGTTCAGGAGGCCGGGACGGCCCATTTTGGGAGTGGGATTTGGGGCATGGTTATCGGGCTTATTATGGTGATGGGGCTTGACTATTTACGAACGGAAACCTAACGTTAATAAAACTCTTCAATGACTATCAAAAGACTGCTATTATGAAGGCTATAAAAAAAATATTAGTACCCACAGACTTTTCGGAAAACGCACAGTTTGCTTACCGCCATGCCCAGGAAATTGCTCATCGGGTAGGGGCAAAAGTTGACTTTATTCACATTATTCCAACGCTCACTTATTTTAATAAAAGCCTCGCAAATATGCAGGCCCCGCTGGATTTAGACGAGGAGCTTTATCCTACTGTCCAAAAGGAGGTCGTGCATCAAATGGAAAAAGCGATGGATGATTATATCTCTGACGAATCAAAAGGAGAGGCTGTTTGCAAAATAGATCGAAAACCGTCTACCGCTATTGCCGAATATGCAAAAGAGAACAACTATGATTTGATTGTGATGCCCACAAAAGGCCACCACAAGTCGAACTTAATGCGTGGCTCGACGACGAATAAAGTTGTGAGACATTCTTCGGTTCCCGTGTTTACCGTCGATGAAGGACTCAATGCAGAAGGACTGAAAGAGATTATGATTCCAACGGATGGATCGGAGTTATCATTTACGGCCTTGCCCTTGTCGTTAACGTTGGCAACAATTTATGATGCTAATATCACTTTTTATCACGTGCAGGAACTTTATGGGAGTCCGCTGGAGTCTAAAAGTATAGATCCCAAAAAATCGGATAAAGAAAATATTTATGAGTCCCTGATGGATCGCCTGGATGATTTTCTGGCGAACGAGGGAATTGATAATGTGCAAATAGCTCGCGGCGATGAAAAGTTTAGGGATCAGTTTGTGATATCGGATAATGCATCAAGCAGACGGATTAATGTTCACACCGCAATTGAACGAGTGGTTTCGGCCCACTTGGGTATTGAAGATTATGCGGTCGAACATGCAGATGTGGTGGTGATGGCTACGCACGGTCATAGTGGTTTTGCTCACCTGCTTCTGGGATCCACAACCGAAAAGGTAGCACAGTCGCTGAGTACACCGGTACTAACTGTAAAGCCGGATGCAAAAAAACTGTCTAAGAAATAAATTTTGTAAAAATTATTGAAAAAAACCTTTAGAAACCCTGTAATGTCATGCTGAACTTGTTTCAGCATCTATTGCTGATGCATATATGAAAGCTGTTAGTTCAATTTTTTGTATCAGGCCCTGAAATGAATTCAGGTTGAAACAACATTTAAATTTGTAAATAGCCTAAAATAAAAAAGGCGCGGGAGTCCGCGCCTTTTTTGCTGAAATATGGCTGGTAGTTACGCCAGGAAATTCTCACCCACTTCGGGAATCCATACTTGGGTATCGGTTGATTTCTCAGTGTATTTCTTGAAGTCTTCGGGATCACCTGTAAGTGGTGGAAAAGTACCGTAGTGAATAGGTACCGCATAATCAGCTTGTAGCAGATCACAGGCCATGGCAGCTTCGCCGGGCCCCATCGTATAGTGATCGCCCATTGGGACTGCGACGATATCCGGTTCGTAGAGTTCTCCATACAGTTCAAGTTCATAGAAGATATTAGTATCACCAAGGTGATAGAAGGTAATATCATCGTAAAAAGAGATGACCAGTCCGGCCGGTTCGCCTGCATAGTCACCTTGGAAAGAAGAGCTGTGATTGGCAGATACCATGGTAACGGAAAAATCATCAAAAGCTACAGTACCGCCTTTATTGAATTCCACGGCCTGATCTTCGTTGAGACCGTGTTTGCTCACCAACAAACGTGAAAGTTCAACCATCGTTACCACTTTGCAACCGGTTTGTTCGGCGATATCCAGAGTATCTCCTACATGATCTTCATGTCCGTGTGTAAGCAGAATATAATCGACGTCATCCTGTTGTTTATACTCGTCCGGAGTGGTGGGATTTTCTGACAAAAAAGGATCAACTAATATTGTTGTATCTTGCGGACTTATGAGTTTAAAAGCAGAATGTCCTAACCATTGTGCTTGAACTGATGTATCCATAGTAATAATATTTTATTTAATAGGTTTATTAAAATAGTATTGATTATCCGTGATCAATGTGTTATTAATGAAGTTCGAAAGCGCATAAAATAAGATGTATTATGAATTTGAATGTTATTCCATTTCGTTTACTATCACAACATTTTATGTTGAATCATTCCGTGCGTTTTTTTGAGCTTATCTAATATAGTATAACTCCAAAACATTTGAGGTTTATTCATGGCAGAACGAATTAAACTGCATCCCGAAACGCCCCATGTAAAAAGATTATTTGAAATTGCCGACAAGGTAAGAGATGGTGCCGTGGTACTATTTCCAACCGACAGTCAATATGCCCTTGGCTGTGATTACAAAAATAAAAAGGGGATTGAACGAATTAGAGAGATACGTCAGCTGGGAAAGGATGATCACCTGACGATTTTATGTGACTCCTTATCCGGTATAGCGAAGTTTGCCCATATTTCTGATTATAATTTTAAACTTATTAAACGGCTGATTCCCGGCCCGTATACTTTTATTTTACCTGCTACTAAAGAGGTACCCAAACTACTCGTACATCCCAAGAAAAAAACGGTAGGTATTCGCGTGCCCGACTACCCCATTTGTGAAGGTTTAGTGCGCGAGGTTGGACATCCGATGCTTGCCATTACCGCCAAGAAGCCAGAAATGGATGATAATGCGCTGGAAGAGTTTGAGCGCGAACCATTCTTGCGAGAGTTTGAAAAGCAGGTGGATCTTACCATTGATAATCAACAGGATTTGCCTTCAAAGGAAACGACTATCTTAGATATGACCGACGATAACACCAAGATTATTCGTCGAGGTCTTGGAATTGAACGAGTGGAAGAAGTGTTTGAACGTGAGCGAGAACCTTTAGAAAAATAGATATAGTTTTATGAAAATTGCTATCAATACAGGCGGTGGTGACGCTCCCGGTCTTAATGCTGCAATACGTGCAGCCACGCTGGCAGCATTGAAGAGAGGGTGGGAGGTCTACGGTATAAAAAATGGATACGGATCTATCTTTACCGAAGAGCCCTTTATAAAACTTGATGCCAAAGCCGTGCAGGGTATTACGTTGCAGGGCGGTACTATTTTAGGAACCGCTAACCGGGGGAACCCATTTGAAATGCCCTATCAAAAAGATGATGGCAGCTGGGAGACTAAAGATGTTTCTGATCGACTGGTAAAGACCTTTGAAGATTACGGCATTGATGCCCTTGTTGCTATCGGCGGTGACGGTTCCATGAATATTGCCAGCAAGCTTATTCAGAAAGGAATTAATATTGTGGGTGTTCCCAAAACCATTGATAACGATATTTTCGGATGTGACGTAACACTTGGTTTTGATACGGCCATCGACATTGCAACAGAAGCGATTGACCGTATTACGACGACCGCCGAATCACATCACCGATTGATGGTGGTTGAGGTGATGGGACGTTATGCAGGGTGGATTGCCCTTTATTCCGGTATTGCTTCTTCGGCTGATGTTGTGTTGATTCCTGAAATTCCCTTTAGCTATGATTCCATCGTAGAGAAAATAAAAGAGCGGGAGTCGAAAGGTCTCCAATATACCATGATTGTTGTAGCCGAGGGCGCCAAGCAAAGAGACGGAGAAATCGTAACCAAGGGTAAAACTCCTGGACAGGAAGTGCAGCTGGGCGGTATTGCTGATCAGGTTGCCAACGAGCTTTCTGAACGGACCGGTAAAGAATCACGATCGGTCGTGCTGGGACATCTTCAGCGCGGAGGATCACCATCTACGTATGATCGGCTTATCTCGCTACGTTTTGGCGCAGCTGCTATTCGCTGTGTGGAAGAACACGACTATAACAAACTGGTCGTGCTGCAGGATAATAAGCTGACCCGGATTCCTATTACCAGTATTGAAGGCAAGATGAAATCGGTTTCTCTTGAAAGCGATACCGTACAAACGGCGCGCGATATAGGTATCTGCTTGGGCGATTAATGTTTAAGAAAATTAATGTGTCATGCTGAACTTGTTTCAGCATCTAAAAGCAAAAAAGGATATGGGACTTTTTAATTCAGTGAAAAATGCATTATCAGGATCGGAAACGAGCGAGATCTGGGAAACGATTACAGATCCCTCTCAGTTAGATCCTATTATTGGGGAATCTAAACAGACACCACAGCTAATTTATAAGCACAGTCATCGATGCAGTGTTTGTTTTGTATCAAAAGGAAATCTTGAAATGGCATCAGACAACATAAAAGAATATGCTGATATGCATTTTCTTAACGTCGTTCGCAATCGGGATGCCTCTAACAAAATAGCATCAGAGTTGGATATTCGTCACGAGTCACCGCAGGCCATCTTGATCGATCAAGGGGAGGTTGTTTGGCACGGCTCACATGGCAGTATCGATGCTGGTGCGATTTTGGATTATTTTGAATGATGCTTGGTTCTCAGCACCTCAATCGTCAAAAACATTTTTAAATCCTTCCTCAAACGGTGGTTCAATAATACCCTCCTGGGTTACAATGCCATTAATATATGAGTGAGGAGTGATATCAAATGCAGGGTTATAGGCCTCTGCTTTTTTGGGTGCTATTTGGGCATCGCTGTAGGTGAGCACTTCTTCTTGCTCGCGCTCCTCGAGAGGAATCTTATCGCCGGTTGCCATTTCCATATCGATAGTTGAAAGCGGTGCGGCTACATAAAAGGGAATCTCATTTTCTTGGGCTAACACTGCGAGGGGATAGGTCCCGATTTTATTGGCCACATCGCCATTCGCAGCAATGCGATCAGCACCCACCATAACCAGATCAACTTCGCCGCGACGCATGAGTGACCCCGCACTGGAATCGGTAATAATCTTCATGGGGATTTCCGCGTTCATCAGTTCCCATGCGGTGAGACGAGAACCTTGTAAGAGGGGACGTGTTTCATCTACCCAAACGAATGTTTTTTTACCTTGTTCATGAGCATGAAAAATAACAGACAGCGCGGTGCCATACTGGCCTGTTGCAAGACTACCGGTATTGCAATGAGTTAGTATTTGAGCATTTTTCGGAATGAGTTCAACACCGTTTTCGCCAATCTTTTTGCAGGTTCGTTTATCTTCATCATGAATGGTTTTAGCCGTTTGCAGTACAATCTTTTTTATTTCGCTGATATCTTTATCCTTATGAGCCCTAATCGTTGACTTAATCCGATCGGTGGCCCATTTGAGATTCACCGCCGTGGGTCGGGCTCCCTCCAGGTATTTGGCAACGCGATTAACTTCAACCATAAAACTTTTGAATGTATTTTCGGGCAGATCTTTAATCCCCAAATACAACCCATAGGCAGCGGCAATGCCAATAGCAGGCGCTCCCCGAATGCGCAACTTTTTGATAGCTTCCCACATGCGTCCCACATCACGGATATCGCTATAGACTTCCCGCCCCGGCAGGTAGGTTTGATCTAAAATGCGAACATGATCCTCTTGCCACTCAATAGACTGTACTGCAGTATCGATATTATCACTCATGATTGTAAAGCATTAATTTAGTTTTGAACAAACGACATGGATTATGGCAAAAGAAGTAGGGATTTCCAACTGAGTACTGTATTTGTTCGAAGGTTTTATTGTTAATATTGGCTATAAAAAATGAACCCGATTATTATACAGGGTATCATAATCGGGTCAATAGTAACTTATTTTAGAAGGATTAATATCCTTCTGCAGCTCCGTCACCGCGGGGATCCGGAGCACCATATTTCAAGCCGTTTTCATCAACATAGATCGTATGGGCACGGCCAACACCGCTTGTTACGCTCAGCGTGTGTCCCATCTCTTTCAGTTTTTCTTTTGTGTCAGGACTCAACCCAAATTTTTCGTAGTATAGTTTATCCGGCATCCATTGATGATGGAAACGTGGGGCAGAGTTGGCTTTTTGAGGCTTCATCCCAAAGACCGCCATGTTCAGAAAGTTGTGGAACGTAGCCGTAATAATACGCGGTCCGCCGGCGGCACCGAGTACCATTCGGGTAGAGTCATTTTTCGTTACAATCGTGGGAGACATGCTGCTGAGCATCCGTTTCTTGGGAGCAACAGCATTGGCTTTACCTTGGATGAGTCCAAACATGTTGGGTTCGCCCGGTTGAGCCGTAAAATCATCCATTTCATTGTTAAGCAAGAATCCGGCCCCGTCCACAGCCAGTTTATTCCCGAATGAGCCGTTTAAGGTAGTTGTGACTGCTACAGCATTGCCATTGTTATCCACAATGGAAAAATGGGTTGTTTCGGTAGACTCTTTAACCTGGATGGGATTGCCGTGAGAAATATCGTCGCTGGAAGTCGCCTTATTTTGGCTAAAGCTTTCCATGCGTTGTTTATTATACTTTTCAGTCATCAATTCTGTTTGCGGGATATTGACAAAGTCGGGATCACCGAGAAAATGGGCCCGGTCGGCAAAAGCTCTACGCATAACCTCTGTAATGAGATGGACGTACGCTGCCGAGTTAAAACCAAGTTCATTCAGGTTATAATCCTCAAGCATGGTTAACATTTGAGCAATAGCGATGCTGCCACTGCTGGGCGGCGGCATAATATGAAGATCATATCCGTTAAAGCTTGTTGTTATGGGATCGCGCCATTTGCTTTGGTAATTTTTCAGATCGCTATAGCTGATAATACCGCTTTGACGTTCCATCTCCTCAACAATTTTATCGGCGGTGACACCCGAATAAAAACCGTCTCTTCCCATTCGGGAAATACGATCAAGGGTTTCGGCCAAATCCTTTTGAACAAAAAGGTCGCCTTCTTTGAAAGGGGTACCGTTTTTTTTGGTAAAGTATTTGGTCGAGGAGCGATACTTTTTAAACTCATCTGCCTTATCATTAAGATCCTGTGCTTGCAGCCAGGTAAGCGGATATCCTTCTCGCGCCAGTTTTATAGCCGGGGCAATGACCGTTTCCAGCGGAAGGTTTCCATACCGTTCGAGTGCTTTGATCATGCCATCAACGACGCCAGGGACTCCGGAAGCCAAGGCCGATCTTCGGCTAAGATCCGGCTGGTATTCCCCGTCTTTGATAAACATGTTTTTTGAGGCTTTTCTCGGAGCTCTTTCACGAAAGTCGAGGGAAGTGGTGGTAACATCAGCCATATGCAATACCATAAATCCGCCCCCGCCGATATTACCGGCACGCGGTTCGGTAACGGCTAATGCAAACTGCACGGCAACGGCAGCATCAACCGCGTTGCCGCCTTGCTGCATAATTTTTTTGCCTACTTCAGAGGCATGGCTTTCAGCAGAAACAACAATGCCATTGTCGTACGATTTGGCCCAGCCAATTTGGGCGATACTTTCATTAGGCAGTGATATAAACAGGGCAATGAATAAAATCCAGGAAAGGAATCGAGAGTATATCGTTTTGTTCATCAGACTAAAATTTTTAGGCACGCAGTTTGTTGTTTTTATCCGAGAAAAAATTTGCTGTCAACTCAATTAAATCAATAAGAATGACAGCAACGTTGTGCAAAGAGTTGAATTGTAAGAGAATTAATAATTAATATCTAAAATAATACCCAATGTACTCTCTACTCCCAAAATGAAGGAGTAGAGAGCATTGGGTTAACGTACTTTGTTAAAATGATATTGAGAGTTTTGAATAGACATAGCGCCCATTAAATCCGAGTGGTGAAGCAGTAGGATACGGGAATATGCCAAGGAAATTAGAGTGATCAGGAGTAAGATCCGGGTAATTGTCGAGCAGGTTTCGGGCTCCTACCGTAACACGGGCGTAGTCTTCCACGATTTCGTAACTGGTCGACAAATTAATAACCCATTCGCTGCCCAACGTATAATCTTGAGCAGGATCCTGATCCGGTACCAGTACTTCCCCATACCGCTTACTCATTATGCTTAAACTAAAAGGACCATTATCATAGGTTGCCTCCAGGTTAAGCGTATTTTTAGGGCGTTCCCGGGCAAGTTCTAAACGGGCCTCCCGGCCGAATATACTTTCTCCAAATGACTCACTTAACTGCGTTGGAGTAGCGACGCTACTTGCCAGACGGTTGCGGGTACTATTTAAAGCACTTTTCAAATACAGTGATCCATTTTCACCTACTACGGTTCGATAGGTTGCCGTTAGGTCAATGCCCCAAGTCCGGGTATCAATAGCGTTTGAAAAAACCTGAACACGTTGTGCCCCAAATTGAGAAACAAGGTTTTCAATTTCCGTACCGGCCATGTTTCCTGATAAAATGATCCGATCTTCGATATCGATATGGAAAACATCAACAGTAAAAGTAAAGGCATCAGTAGGACTTACAGCAAGACCGCCACTCACGTTGAACGATTTTTCCTCTTTTAGATCCGGAACACCGAGGGCATCGGCTACTTCACTTTCATTATTAAAGAGTCCAACTTCGTATGGCACATTATTAATAAAGGTTGTAGATACCTTTGAGAAATAACGTTGAGCAAGGTTAGGAGCTCTGAAGCCAGTACTTACTGCGCCCCGGAATATGAGCTCTTCTTGCGGCTGAAAGCGCATAGCCAACTTACCGTTTACCGTTTCACCAAAATCACTGTAGCTCTCGAACCGTCCTGCCACATTCATAAGGAATTTGTCAGTAATATCAGCTTCTAAATCGACGTATGTGGCGATATTTGAGCGGCTTTCATCTACAGCCTGGCTTGGACGAAATCCGGGAAACACCTGAGCACCGGGAGCGGCCCGTCCGCCATTTTGATTGGTTTTAACGGGGCCATCTATATATGAATTTTCTTCTCCCGCCGTAATCTCATATTGATCAACACGATAGACGGCACCTGCCGCAAAATTAAGTGGTCCTGCCAGTCCTACATCAAATGTGCGATTGAGATCGAGCATGGCGTGTGACTGCTGGAACCCAACCGTGCCGGCATAAAATTCCGTCTGATTGGAGTTGGGACCAAGCGTTACATTAAGCGAGTTGGTGATATTGTACTCGAAATCGTTGCTTCCAGTTTGCAGGTTAAGGTCATAATCCCATTCACCCATCTGTCCACGAAGGCCCAGAGAACCAGAGTAGTCATTGATTTTTATATCAAATTCGGGCAGAAATCCAATCGGATATATTTCCGGCCAGTTACGATCTCCCAATGATCGGCGATAAAAACCCTGACCGAGGGCATCGCGATAACTGTATCCGCCGAAAGCATATACTTCCATGGATTCGTTAATGGGAATAGCAGAGTTGCCCCAAAGATAATAGTTGTCTGATTCGCCGCTGCCCCAGTGAAAGTTAGGCTGTTGAACAGGATTGTTTTTTTCAATAACCTCTTGGACGCCGTCGCCATCCATATCCATGACAACATCACCATCACCTGCTGTGATTTGATCGCGTGGACTTGCACCGGCACGATTTGTTGGATCTTGCAGGCGAAGTTCCCCAAATAGGTTAATATATCCATTTTCACCGATAGGCAATCCGTAGGAGGCGGTAAAGTCTTGTGTTGTTCCATCATTGGAAAAATTATCGGTGGCATTGCCGCCCAGTTTGTAACTCATAGACAGAGGCACCGGTTCCTCTTTAAGCTGGATATTCACAACCCCTGCAATGGCATCAGATCCGTACTGTGCAGCGGCACCATCACGCAAGACCTCCATTTGTTGTACCGCGCTGGCCGGGATGGCATTCATATCCGTTGGACTCGATCCTTTTTGGATACCCGATCCCAGACGGTTAACCAGCGCCGACTTGTGGCGTCGTTTCCCATTGATAAGTACCAGCGTGTGGTCGGGACTAAGTCCACGCAGTGTAAAAGACCGCAAGGCGTCCATTCCATCAGCGACGGTTTGCTGGGGAAAGTTAACCGAAGGTGAGACCTGTTCAAGCATTTGGCCAACTTCAGAAGAACCGACTTTTTCCAGGTCAAGGGTAGTATATACATCAACTGGAACCGCCAGTTCATCAGCAGCGGTGTGTCCGGCACGTGAACCCACTGTTACAGTAACTCCTTCACCCATAACGGCCGTTTGCTGCATGGTAAAATTACGGGTAACTGTTTGTCCGGCAGAAAATGAAATTTCTCCCTCTATTTCTTGGTATCCCACAAAAGTAACTCGTACGGTGTAAGTACCGGGATCGATATTTTCTATAGAATAACTGCCATCTTCTCCAGCAGCAGTACCCTGAGAACTTTCCACTAAGAAAATATTGGCTCCGGCAAGAGCTTCGCCATTGGTATCCGTTATCGTTCCTTCTAATGTGGCTGAGCTTTGCGCAAATAGCACAAAGGGAAATAGCAATATTATGAATACAGCAAGTAATCTAACTGTTGTTTTCATGGTTCCTCTGTCCTCATTGTTGTTTTTATTTGATTTAGGTGCCTTCCACCTCTCAAACAATATAATAAATTTTTACGAGCATGTAAAATATTTCAATATTGAAGAGTTTGTATATCAACATAAATATATGCTATAGCACTATCTATTTGATTACAATTATGTTTTTTTAGGTTGGTTGTTTTAGAGAAGACTGTTTGATTCATAGGTAGGATGGATTGTTCTTAAAAGTGAATAGCCACGCTCTCTAAATACTTTTAGATTTCTTTAGTACGATTTCCTTCGCTACAAAATATTCCCGAGCCTGCGATGAATTATCCCAATTTTACTTAGGTCTGCCATGCTCAAAATAGAAATAAGCATTTTGGTAGTTATTCACCGGAAGCACTTATTGGTGATTAGATTCGATCACAGGATTGAAAGTTGTATTCTTATTCACATATAAAAAAATCAGAAGATTTCTTCTGTGAATAGAATCAAGTCGACCTTAACTTTTTTTTAGAAAATTTGCTTCTTTTGCTTCCCGAATAGCTTTTAAAAGAGAGCTGACTTGTTTGTATAATTTGTGATCTGGTTCGCAGGCTTTTTTTAAAAACACCTCTTGTTGCTGTTGATCTGCGAAAGTTAGTGCTTTATCCAGAATAGGTTCGATTTTATGCCACCGTGATTGATCCATAAAAGGTGATAATGTGTCCTGTCTCTTTTGTTAGTATATGCGCAATCCGAATTAAAAAAGGGCCAAATAAATAGCGAAAGTGTGCTAAGTGTTAAAAGGATGGATTTGTCCTCATCCCGCTCGCTATTACGCATGTTGCTATGTAAGGGAATAGTTCATTCGAATAAAATCATCATATTATGCGACGATCACTATATATTATCGTACTACTGTTTTCGATGGTCCCGCTGGTATTCATATCCTGCGATACCGGTACAGATGCTGAATCGGAGAAGGAGCCGCTGGAGTTCAAGACGGCACCCTCCGAAGGGCTGAGCAGCATGATTCAGGAAACGCCCAGCGACTTCACGTGGGGCTATTTCCAAAATAACGTGCAGGTTAATATGATCCCAGGAAGTGACTGGAGTGGAGAGGTTGCTCTTTCGGCCTTCCAGGTGCAAAACGGGGAAGTGGTGAACCGTACCACCACCGAGCCGGTCGAAACGACTGCCGATGAGCTCTCGGCGGGGCTTTCCACCGAAGAGATGTTTCCGGGTTCGAAGTGGATTCCCGGAACAGATTGGATCCCGGGGTCAGGATGGGTACCGGGTAATTCGTGGGTGCCCGGTAATAGCTGGTCACCCTCCGAAATTGAGAATGTTGCCATCTCTGAGGCCAACTTGGGAGAAAATGAGACAATGGTGGTTGTATATGCACAACTTGCCGGGGATTCGCCGGAACGCGAGCAAACCACGCAGCCGTTCGGTGTTATTTTTCAAGAAGAAGAACAACAGGAAAAAGTTGATCCTATAAGCCAAGAGGTTTCAGCCAGTGATGCTGACGCCGCTCGAAATTTCTGGACTACCGAGCGAATGCTGGAAGCCTCCCCTGTTAAAGGGACTGGGATAGGTATAGATAGCGAAGATCCACCTGCACCAACCGATCCAGATATCCCTGGTCCGGACGTTCAAATGGAACAGCGGGATGGTAGCCAGCCTGAGTTTGCTGAAAAGGCTATATTTGAGGATGCCATGCAGGGAGATACAGAGGTCAATGAGGCATCTGAGGTTAATACGAATTATTCACAATATCCCTATCGGACCGTTGGCAAAGTATTTTTTACTAAAAATGACAACTGGCGTTCGTGCAGTGCAGCGGTAATTGCCTCTGAAAACCGCAGCGTTGTTTGGACGGCAGGTCATTGTGTTGCAGAACAAGGTGAAGAAAATTGGCATGACCGCTGGGTGTTTGTACCTGCTTACGAAGATGGAGATGCGCCACATGGTAGATGGTCTGCTCGAGTCAAAACCACCCTTACCGCCTGGTATTCTGATGGCAACAGGAATTATGACTTAGGCGCTGTCGTGGTCGAAGAGCGTGATAATCAGTCTATTGCTTCGGTTACAGGGTCCTTAGGCTGGATGTTCAATGCCCAGCGAAGTCAAGATTGGCGTGAACTTGGCTACCCTGGAGCAGGAAGCTTGTTCAACGGACAGAAAATGTGGGAGTGCTTTGCTCCTTATGATGGTGCAGACGGAGTTGGTTCCAATTCAGGGCCCAGAACTTCTAAGATTACAGATTGTGATTATACGGCAGGTTCGAGTGGCGGACCTTGGGTTGTATCTTTTGAAAACTGTCCCCAGTGTTATATAAACGGAGCAAATAGCTGGTGGTGGTGGAGAAATGGTCATTCAAACTTAGGTATCCAATGGGCCAGTCCATACCACGGAAGCGCCGCCCATACCTTACTTCAATTTGCCGAAGACTTTTAGAAACCAAGTCAGTAAAAGTATCAACAAAAGTTAATTTTCGTCTGCCGTGGCTTGAACGCTACGGTGGATTTTTCCTGCCCAACAGGGGATGAAAATTAATTTGTCCTCATATCTCCCACTGTTACGCAAAATATTATATAAGGATTAACTTGAACAAAAGGTAAGCGTCTCTATGAAATTTATGAACAAATATCTATTCATCATTTTTATTGTTTTTGGTATCACTACAGCATGCAGTAATGACGAAGGAGGGGTAGGTCCCGAACCCGATCCACAGCTTAATATAAATTCTATAAACCCCACTTCGGGACCGGAAGGAACGTTAGTTACCATTGAGGGAAGCGGTTTTAGCAATCGCAGCTCAGACAATAGTGTACTTTTTGATGATATGGAAGCTCCTGTTGATTCTGCCGCTGCTGATTTTATTACAACAAAAGTACCACAGGGTGCTGCAAGCGGTGAAGTGAAAGTCATCGTTGACCAAGACACAACAACAGGACCCACTTTTACAGTCGAGGCCAGTGCACCGGGTATTAGTTCGGTAAATCCTGAAAGTGGCCCTGCAGGTACAAAGGTGACAATTAACGGAACGAACTTTTCATCAACACCTTCAGAGAATGCCATAAGGTTTAATGGTGTTACGGCCTCGGTTAATAGTGCTGATGAAGAACAGATTGAAACAGAGGTTCCTTTGAACGCTACGGATGGCCCGGTTGACGTTACAGTAAACAATAAGTCAACAACAGGTCCGGATTTTGACGTAAAAGGTCCGCAAATAACATCGGTCACACCGGATACCACAGTTGTGGGAGCAGAAGTTCTTATCGAAGGCAAAAATTTTAGTGAAAATGCCTCAGATAATATTCTGTCATTTGGCGGGGTGCAAGCCACCGTTGATAGTGCAGCAAAGGATGCGTTAAAGGCAAAAGTTCCCGAAGGATCGTCAGGCGGAGCGGTAAGCATCACAGTGGGAGAGCTGTCTGATGATGCTGATTTTTCAATCATAACAGAATTACAAGCCTGTTATGGTAATGATGTCCAGCTTGATGCAACGCTTGAATGGGTTAGCCAGGGATTGACGACTTCGGATAAAGATGATAAGTCGCAGGATATGGCCATGGATTCCAATGGAAATATATACATGGTGCTGCGTGATCGAGGGGTGGCAGCAAAATATGATTCCAAAGGAAATAAAGTTTGGGAATCCAATTTTGATTCAAAACTCAAGTCAACAATATGGAGAGGCATTGAAGTTGATGGCAATAGCGTATATATCGTAGGTGAACGTGGTGTTTCTGACCAAGGGCTTGGAGAAGCAAAATTGGAGTACCATTTTTCAACTCTGAAAGATGGTAATTCTCATACAGGAGGTAGAGACGCCGTATTGGCTCGCCTTGATGCTGGTTCCGGAAGTCTTGGATGGGCCCAGCAATTTGGTTCTCCTGACCTTGATGAGCTCAATAATGAAACGGTTGCCGTGCTACCGTCGGGAGAAATTCTGGTCTCTGTTAGAATGAGCGGCCCTTTCACACCGAATAATAAAGAACCAAATAAGGGATCTCATGATGTAGCTATTGCCAAATTCCAGCAGAACGGTACGCTACAAACAGTAAAACAAATTGAGGCATACACGGCCCCTTACAGTATTGCTACCGACGGTCAAAGTCGGGTATTTCTTGGAGCAAGAAATGATGATGGCAACACTGTATTTGCAAGACTTAGCAGTAGCTTACAAATCGAAGCGTCAAGCGAACAGGTGTCACGGCAAATCAAACAACCTATCCCAATGCCGGATGGTGGTGCCGTTATTTATGGAAATACGGGCACCTCCCTTGAATCAGGAATCAATGTATATATTAAGGACGCCTATGTACAACGACTCAATGCCGGTGGTGGACAAGAGTGGGTGCATCAGCAAAAGTTCGATGATAGCGGATCCACAAAATATGTAGGAGGCGTGCGACTGCCGGATGGAGGAGTTGCTCTTGCAGGCCAAAATGCGTCAGAGATTGGGGGCCTCCCATACCTTGGCATTTATGGGGATGATGGAACGCCGCTTTTTATCGATGGCAGCAAAGAGTCTACCTTTTTTGAGTTTGAGGATGATAAGAAAGGACGAGGATTTCCATCTGCAATAGAAACGTATCGGGATGCTAATAGAGAGGTGCATGTATTTACAATGGGCGTCACAACTTCGAGCTGGCCGGGACGCAGTGATGATGACAATGTAGATCCCAAAGGTGGAAAAGATATGTGGATCACCGGGATGACTTTGCAATGCAAAGTTCAAAATGAGGGATCTTGATTAAAGAACAAACAGATTTACACTGAGCTTACTTACGGTGTGGACTTTTAATTTGTCCTCATTCCGCCCACTGTTACGCAAAATACTGTGTGGCAAATAATTTATTCATACAGATGGAACTGATTCTGAGATTTATCCAACTAAAATATCATGCCATATAACCTTCTTTAAGAATGTGTTCAGTAATTTTCTGCAATTACATTCTGAGAGATTTGCAAACTATCATCTTAAATAAATATCATCATTATGAGAACACGACTACGAACCCTTATCCCTCTTTTGTTAATAGGACTGGTTATTTCCTGCGGAGATAACAGCACAGGCACTGATCCAGAACCTGACCCGGAACCCGAAGAACCCACCACGGGGACGCTGGAAGTGACGACCAGTACCGGTGGCTCGGATGTGGATTCCGACGGGTACACCCTTTCCGTGGACGGATCTGATCATTCCATTGGTACGGACGAGACGGTAACCGTCGAAGACCTGGAAGAAGGCAACTACGATGCCGAACTCTCTGGACTTGCCGAGAACTGCTCGGTGGACGGGGATAACCCTCAACAAGTAGATATTACCGCGGAGAATACGACCAGTGCGAGTTTCGATATTAGCTGCGAGGCGATGTTGAAAAATCAGATTGTGTTTACCAGCAATCGGAATGGCAATGATGAAATTTATTTTATGAACGCTGATGGTTCAAACCCAACCAAGCTTACTAATAATTCTTCAAGTGATATTTTCCCAGTCGTATCAAATGATGGAACCAAGATTGCATTTGCCAGCAATAGAGATGGAAATTCTTATGATTTATACATCATGAATGCTGACGGTTCCAACGTGAAACGGTTAACCAATTCGACAGGTTTAGCTGCTTTTCCGAGCTGGTCTCCTGATAATTCACAGATTGTTTTTGAAGATGATCGTAGCGGGAATACTGAAATTTATAAGGTAGATATTGACGGCAGTGATGAAGTTCAATTGACTAATAAGTCGACAGGAGATAGGAGCAACCCCGACTGGTCACCAGACGGTGATAGAGTTGTATTCGATGGTACCAGTGATGGCGACTTTGAAATCTATACCATGAATGCGGATGGTACGGGCGTAAAGCAAATCACAAATAATAGTGATGATGATTCCCGACCTCAATGGTCGCCAGACGGATCTGAATTTTGTTTTATAAGTAACCGCGATGGCAATATTGAGATTTATACCATGAATACAGACGGAACAGGGGTGCTCAGAGTTACAAACGACGATGGCCCTGATAATTTTCCTGCCTGGTCGCCAGACGGGGAGGAGTTAGTTTTTACTTCGATCAGAGATGGCAATGGAGAAGTTTACAAAATCAATGCCGATGCTAGCGGTACGCTTATCAACTTAACTGCAAACAAGGCGAATGATCATTCGCCATACTGGAGTCCCGTAGAGTAATCATGGATTAATAGATCGGATTATTGAACTTTTGCGCGTAGTGGCTGAAAGGCTGCTGCGTGCTTTTTTAAATAAATTTGTCCTCATTTCGTCTGCTGTTACGCATAATACTTTATGAATACAATAAATATTAACTGAATACACCTAATATGCAGCAATTAACAAAAATATCATCACTTGTAGTACTAATGTTAATGCTGGGCATTGCAGGCTGCGAAGGTCCGGCGGGGGAACAAGGTCCTCAAGGAACAGAAGGTCCACAAGGACCAGTTGGACCGGCCGGTGATGACGGCAGTATGATGTATTCCGGACAGGGAGTGCCCGATGCAAGCACCGGTGAAACGGGAGATTATTACTTGGACACCGATACCGGTGAACTGTATGGCCCCAAAGATGACAATGGCTGGGGCAATCCTATTATCGTACTCAAAGGAGAGGACGGTGAAGACGGAAGTCAGATTCATGCCGGCAGCGGTGCCCCGGATCCTTCGTTAGGTGATCTGGGCGATTTCTACTTGGACCAAGCCAATTACGACATGTATGGTCCTAAAACAGAAAATGGATGGGGATCTCCGATTAATCTAAAAGGGGCCGACGGGAATGCCAATGTTACAGTATACGTATTTGATGCGCCTGATTTTACATTCAATGGCAAAGATACAACTCTAACCATTGGGAATAAGAGCTATACAGATATGTTAGAAAGTTCCTGGGATCTATATCTAGTACGCGGTGGTTTTATGCATACTATTCCGGGTGTAATAGATGAAGGTAATACAGGTCCGGAATTTTCGGTTTCTATGATACATCAGAGCAGCGACATAGAATTTACAATAACGATAAACAGTGGGGCACCTTATTATCCCGATGATGTTCGGATAGTTCAGACTAAAGCCACGAATGTTGTTGATAATACTTCTTCTGCCAAAAAGAACTCGGGTGAATCTCCAAATATTAATTCTATGGAATATAAAGAACTAATTAATAAATACGGTTTAGACCATGTTCAGGTTGTTGATAGACGCCAAAACTAATAGAGTTTGGCAAATCTGAATTAGTTCAAGCCTGCAGCAATACAATAGTTGTTGCAGGCTTTTTTTGTTCTCTTTCCTTAAACAGTGCGCATATTACTATGTAAACTTTCTACAGTTGAGAAGGGTAAATTGTACAATATTTTATAAACCGAGGCAGTAAGAAAGGTGTTTCGGGTTTTTTATGTGGCTGATACCTTGTTAAACTGTCCGCTTTATTTACGGCATAATATGCTTAGCTTTTCGATTTATATTTTTTTGCCATTTTTAACTTACCCCAGGCTTGGTAGAGTTTTATGACATTATTTCTAGCTTGTTTGGTGAGATTATCAGAAACACCCCGTTCTTTTTTTAGCGTTTCGTATGCTTGTACCAAATAAGGTTCAGCTTTTTGGTATTCGGTGCTTTTAGTAAGTGCTTTTCCTAAGATTGATTTGCTATGAGCAACTTGCCAACTCTTCTCATTATAAGATTTACGTTTGATTGTTAAGGCTTCTTGTAACAAAGAGATGGCCTCAGTCAGGTTATTCTGAAGTACAAGCAGATCACCAAGTTCTGTGAGGATATCGGCTGTTTTCCTATGATCAGAAGGCAATGTGGCTTTAAAAATCGACAGGGATTTCCGTAAATGTTTTTCAGCCATACTTAATGACCCGTTTTCTTTTTCAATACGTGCTAAGTTTGCGAGGTCACCGGCCACATACGGGTGTGTTTCTCCAAAATTTTCCCGATCAATGGTGAGCGCTTCTTTAAGGTAAGGATGCGCTTTTTCATAGTTACCCAGTTCGATATAAAGTCGGCCCAAGTTATTTAAGCTTTCCGCAAGCTTGGGATGGAATTCTGAAAATAGTTTGCGCCGCATAGCTACTGCTTTAGTCAAATAAGGCTTGGCTTCTTCGTATCGGCCTTGTTGACCATAAAAGGTGCCAATGTTATTGTATGATTGAGCAATATGCCTGTTCGGGGGTTCATAAAGCTTTTTATCAATCTCTAACCCTTTATGATAAAGAGAGTCTGCTTTTTCAAGTTTTCCCTGCTGGTTTAGTATCAGGGCAAGATCGTGATAACCCATTGCTGTACTTGGATGGATGTCTCCATTTTTCTTCTTCCAAATAGCCAGTGCCCTTCTATATAGTTCTTCTGCTTGTTCGTATTGCCCTTGTTTGCGTAGAACTCCCGCTCTGTTATTATACGTGTGGGCAAGTTTTGGATGGTTGGGTTCGTAAAGCCGTTGTTGTATCTGGAGAACAGCCTTATAAACTGAATCGGCCTCCTGATATTTACCCCGCTGGTCAAGTATTAAACCAAGCTCATTCAATCCATTTGAAAGTAGGGTTTCATTATTTGGATGGTTGTTTCTAATTATGGAAATAGATTCGCGGGTAAGCGATTCTGCTTCTGCAAAATTTCCTCTGAGCCGTTGAAAAATGACCAATGCGTCAAGACTCTGTGAGTATGCGATACTCGTAGTTCCCTGATATGTTTTACGAAGTCGGTAACTTTTTTTTAGTAGAGGGTTTGCCTTCTCAAATTGTCCAATCTCGGTATATGCTCGTCCCATTACTTCAAGCAGCTGAGCCTGGACCTCAGGCTGATTTTCGAGCTGATCAATACGTTCTTCTCCTCGCTTTAAAAAAGTGGCAGCGGTAACAGTATCTTGGGGATTGTAATTGGGATTACTGGCCCGAAACATATCCGTAAGAAAATCGCTCACTTCTTGGGCTTTTTGAGCTTCCAATTGTGCCTTATTGCGCTCCTGTGTAATTTGAAAGGTATAAAATGCAGTAAAGCCAATAATAAATAGCAAAAAAACCGCTGCTACAGATAACCTGGTTTTGTGTCGTTTTATAAATTTGGATGCATTGTAACGGAATGTATCCTCACGAGCGATAATAGGCAGATCAGTCTTCAGCCTGTTAATATCTTCCAACAGTTGCTCAGCCGTGCTATATCTGTGGTCTGGCTCTTTACGTAAAGCCTTCATTACAATAGCATCAAGATCACCCTTTAGGGTACTAAGCAGAGCCTTGACAGAGGTGTTGCGTTTTTCTACAATTTGTTTTTGTTCCTGAGAGGGTAATTCGACAAATTTTTCAGAGGGGGTTTTGGGTTGTTCTTCCCGGATTTGCTCTTCGATTTCTACAAAATTTTTGTCATCCAATTCAAATGGATGAACACCGGCCAGAAGTTCAAACAATTGAATACCAAGTACATACGAATCGGTAGCGGTAGTTATAATTTGGTTCTCTAATTGCTCTGGTGCAGCATAACCCAATGTAAGCATACGGGCACCGGTCCGTGTTTGAAAGGTGGCTCCTTCCTTATCGGGCTCCATAAGTTTAGCAATACCGAAATCCAGGACTTTTACTTTGCCCTTGGTATCTACCAAAATATTTGAGGGCTTTAGATCACGATGAATAATTGCATTTTGATGGGCATGCTGAACGGCTAAGCAGACTTGCTCAAATAACGCCAAACGATTTTCAATTGACAGCTTATTTTTTTCACAATACTGTAGTAAAGGGGCGCCATCCACGTATTCCATCACCAGATAAGGCAGGCCGTCCTCAGTGATTCCTCCATCCAGTAAGCGAGCAATATTGGGATGGTCTAAGTTAGCCAGTATATTTCTTTCGCGTTCAAAACGACCGATATTTGAGGGGGTGTCCATACCGCGACGCAATATTTTGACAGCAACAGACTTGTTATAAACTCCATCAGTTCGTTTGGCTTTGAAAACCGAACCCATCCCGCCATGACCAATGAGTTCAATAATTTTATAAAGTCCCACGACTTGCCCAATCATCGAAGAGGCACTTTTGCTTAGATCGGAGTTGGACAGGTCTCGGGCAAGATTCTTAGGATAAGCCTGCGTTCCCTCTAAGAACTGCTTGGTTTCAGATTGTTCAATGGACTCGAGGAATTCAATGACTTTTTGCTGAAGGGCCTGTTCTCCTTCGCACTCTTTTTTGATATAGGTAAAGCGTTCTTCCCGATCCAGGTCCAAGGCCGTATCTACAATCCGGTTGATCTTTTTCCATTGTTGTTTCTCCATAAACGAATGTAATTATCAATCGTTATTTTTGATTTCCTTATAGAGCCATCCTCTTGCCTTAGCCCAGTCGCGCTTGACGGTACGTTCTGATACATCCAGTGCCTTGGCAGTATGATGAACGGTCATTTGACCGAAATAACGAAGCGTTACCACATCGGCCATGCGTTCATCCAGTTGGGCAAGTTCATTTAATTTTTTATCGATATCGATGATTTCTTCAGACTCTTGACGGGCTTTTAATAATTCGTCGATATAGGTCACATCTTTCTGCTCCCCGCCGCGTTTTTCGGCTTTCTTTTTACGTGCGTGATCCACCAATATTTGACGCATGCAACGTGCGGAAATAGCCATGAAATGGTTTTTGTCACAAGCTTCAATCTTTGTTTGATCGATCATCTTAAGATAAACCTCGTGAACAAGTTCAGTTTCGCTTAAGGTAATCTCATTGTTTTCGTGCCGGAGTTTGCTATGAGCAAGCCGTTTGAGCTCTTCATAAATAAGAGGGAAAAGCTCATTATATGCTTCATCGCCTGCATTCCGCAAGTCTATTAACAGTTGGGTGATATTCTTTTGGGCCATGAAGGAAGAGGTGAAAAGGTTGATGATGATATTCTTATACACATGCTTATTTACTTTATGCTATAAAAAATATGTATAAAATTCTCCCTTAATAAAGAGAAGGTTAATTTTTAATAATACGATTTTCTTAGGCTCTCGGATGAAATTCTTTATGGACCTGATGGAGCAGGCTGCGATCTACGTGCGTATAAATTTCTGTAGTATTGATGGAAGCATGGCCCAGCATTTCCTGTACGGCACGCAGGTCGGCGCCCCCCTCTAAAAGATGCGTTGCAAAAGAGTGCCTAAAAATATGGGGATATACATTCTTTTCGATACCGGCTCTTTCTGCGGCATCATTTACGATATTCCAGATGCTCATTCGCGAAAGCGGGTTGCCCCGCTGGCTCAGGAAAACTTTGTTTTCAGCTTTTTGAGGGTTTTTATTACTTTGGAATTTAGGTCGTACGACTTCGATATAATGTTCGAGTGCAGATTGGGCCATTTCTCCGACCGGCACCAAGCGTTCTTTATTTCCTTTGCCAACCACACGGATAAAACCAATCTCAAAGATCAGGTTGTCGAGTTCCAGGCCGGTAAGTTCACTGACACGCATTCCCGTAGCGTAGAGGGTTTCCATGACTGCAGCGTTCCTTATACCGGCATCCGTTTCCCGGTTGGGGATATCGATAATAGCTGAAACTTCATCAGGGTTTAGAACATCCGGCAGATTTTTGGCTTTTTTAGGTAGATCAACTAATTCTGCGGGGTTCGCTTCGGCCATGCCCTCCACAACAGCGAATTCGTGGAATCCTCGGATGCTGGAGATGTTCCGTGCAATAGAGCTTACCGATAGATCCATGGCCGTCAGTTCTTCGAGGTAGTTTTCGATATGACGAAGCTCAATACCTCTCAAATCGGATATTTGCAAGTCTTTTGCTACGAATCGAAGGTATCGCTCCAGATCATTTTTGTATGATACAACAGAATTTTCGGATAGACTTTTCTCCAGCTTTACAAATTGGAGGTACCGCTGTAACTCTTGTTGAAAATACATGCTGATTACGAATTGTAATATTCGTCTACCCGCGGCGGTTTTTTAGGAGAGTCGGGATGCTCGGGCATATCATCCGTTGCGGGTGTTTCTTCAAGATCAACCTCATCATTTTTTTCTTGTTGTTCTTGGGTATCCTTTTCTTCCTCTTTTTCATCATCCGGATACTCAACCCGGCTGTGGTATATGCCCACAAGGATATTGAGAAATGTCTCCTTGATTGTTCGGATGTCCTGAAATGTCAGAGGGGTTTTGCTGAGGTGTCCTTCGTTGACTCGTTCATCAATCATCTTGTCGATGAGGTTTTCCAGCTTCTGGTAGTTCGGGTCTTTCATCGCCCGAGAAGAGGCCTCAATACAATCGGCCAGCAGCAAAATGCCGGTTTCCTTTGTCTGTGGAAGAGGACCATCATATCTGAAGTCTTCTTCTCGTATTTCTTTTTTACTGGTATCAGCTTGCTCTTTAGCTTTTTCCCAGAAAAATTTAATGAGCGAATCCCCATGATGCGTCCTGATGAAATCAATAATCACTTCGGGCAAGCCGTGTTCTTCGGCTATCTTGACGCCGTTAGAAACGTGTGCTTTAATAACGAGCGCACTCATGCGCGGCTTAAGCTTATCATGTTCATTACTCTCGGTCTGGTTTTCAGTAAAATAGCCGGGATTTTCCATCTTCCCGATATCGTGATACAGTCCACCGACGCGACAAAGTAACCCGTTTGCTCGGATGGCTCCCGCTGCAGCTTCGGCAAGATTTGATACTTGCAGGCTGTGGTGGAAGGTGCCTGGAGCTTTGGTCATTAAGGTTTTGAGCAGCGGTAGGTTTGTGTCACTAAGTTCTAACAGTGAAAAATCAGTGGTTACATTAAATGATTTTTCAAAGAGCAGAATAAGTGGGTATGTGAATAGGATAAATATTGCATTAATAGCAATAAAGAGTACCTCGCTGCCCAATGCACTCCAGCTGTCAAAAGTAGTCATGCCAAAGCCTAATACTACCACAAGGTACGATCCGAATACGATACCGGGTGTTGTAAAGAAAAACTGTGAACGTTGCTTAATATCACGCACCGAGAATAAACCAAGGCTGCAAGCAACCGTTGTGGCAGTGACAAATTCAAAATTATTGCCATTAATAAGTCCGGTTAGAAGTGCCAGCGTAATCGTTGATAACAGGCCGACCCTGGAATCAAAAATGATAGTTAGAATGATGGGGGCAATGGCAATGGGGACAATAAATGGGGAGATGTCATCAAGATGATAGACAAGGGCGCTGCTGACAATTACCAGTGAAAATGCAATAAGCACGAGGGTTAACAGCGAATTGTCAACAAAGATATATCTGCGATACAGATAAAGGTAGAAAAAGAAAATCGTAAGAATAGCAACAACTGCTATGATATCCCCGCCGTAGCGAAGCCAGCGTTCCAGGTCACTTGCATTTTGGGCCCGAGCATCAGCCAGGCTTTGCAGCATATTGTATTTCTCGGGAGTAACAATATCTCCGCGACGAATGATAACCTGTCCCTGGGCAACGGCTCCTTTCGAGGTGGAAATTTCATCCAGTGCATCCTGAATGCGTGCCTGGGTTTCTTCTTTGTTAAAGAGATAGTTTGGTTGGATAATCTGGGCGAATATTTCGTTGCCTGCGTTTGCTAAATCATCATAAAAGTTACGTGAAAGACGATATTGTGCATATTCTTTTGCTTCAGGCAGATCCCGTACATTTACCAGATTCAGGGTTTGCTCGGTCCGTTTTTGAAAGTCGCGTATTGTTATTTCATCATTCGATAGCTCGGATTTTGGAATATCTAAAACGCCGCTTTCCAGTACTTCAGCGATAAGCTTTTGCAGTTGTTCTTTTAGACTGACGTCTGAAAATTGGTTGTTTGTACCGCCGGAAGCATTGCTGTTCTGTGAAGAAACAGACGCATAGTTATCCAGAATTGTTCGCCAAGCCGATTCAGATAAATTTACAGGCGATCTATTTTTCAGCTTCTCAAATTGCAGGCTATCTCGCTGTGCCTCTTCGGATTTATGTTCTTTCTTTGACTGCTGCCAGTTGCTATAACCCTTTTTTATTGATGATAAACCTTGAAAAAGAGAATCTAATTTGCTTTGTACGGAAATTTGAACATCCGGCTTTTTATGGAAAATGGGAGGGGTTGTTTCTCGAATCGTTTGTCGTTCTTTTTCAAGCTCTTGGTCACTTTTTTGGATTGCAAAAGTAAAAGGAGCTGTTAAATCATCTGCCCGCCAGGGTTCACCAATGTTGTAGTTAATAGGCTCTTTATAGGTGCTTTCTGGGATGGACGCGACAATAACCCCCAGAAAAACAATGAGGATAAATGTTCTGAGGTAAGGGTTGTGTTTTAATGATGAGGCCTCTTCTTGTTTTTTCTTCTTTTCCCCGATAACAGGAGCGCCCTGCCTTTTTTTGGGTGCTAATCCCAATTTTTCAAGAATACCCATAAATATATATTCAGTCTGTTTCTGTGATACCTAATCGGCCAGAAACATTATAATGTTCAGATAAGATACGTTGATTGTGAAATTATACCAACCCATAACCATATTCCCAAACAGATAATAGGTTACAATTCTTCCTCAATGAGGTTCAAGAATGCATCCTGATCAAGTATTGGGATGTTTAGCTTTTGGGCTTTATCGTATTTGCTTCCGGGAGAATCTCCGGCCAGCAGATAGTCGGTATTACTGCTCACCGATGATGTTGTTTTGCCTCCATGTTTTTCGATTAGTTGGGTTGCTTCTTTTCGAGTAAACGACGGTAAGCTGCCCGTTAGTACAAATTTCTTGTCTTTTAGCTTTTGTGATGCCTGTTGCTGCTTTTCCATGGTAAAGTTGAGGCCATGATCTCGGAGTTTTTCTACCATTTTACGGTTGTGATCCTGATTAAAAAACTCAATAACCGATTGTGCAATCTTGGGTCCGATCGACTCAATTTCTTCAATAGTCTCTTTATTTGCTTTCATCAGAGCATCCATGCTTTGCAGGGCGTTCGCCAGATCGCGGGCAACAGTTTTACCAACAAAACGGATCCCCATCGCATAAATGACTCGATCCAGCGGTTGCGATTTACTACTTTCTATAGCATCAATGAGATTTTCAGCACTTTTTTTTGCCATGCGCTCCAAGGGCAAAAGCTGTTCTGTTTGGAGTTCGTAAAGGTCGGCATAATTACTGATTAACTGTTCGGAAACCAGCTGATCTACGACCGCTTCGCCAAGTCCGTCAATATCCATGGCATCGCGCGAAGCAAAATGTTCAATACGCTGGCGTACTTGTGGTGGACACTCGGGGTTGATGCAACGCCAATCCACATCTTCTCCAAGTTTGATAAGCTTTTCCCCACAAGCAGGGCAATGTTGCGGCATTTCAAAACGAGGGCCGCGATCTTCGCGATCGGGATTGACTACACTAATCACCTGGGGAATAATTTCACCGGCTTTTTCTACAACCACCCGATCGCCAACCCGGATATCCTTGCGGTGAATTTCATCTTCATTATGCAAAGAGGCTCGTTTTACGGTGGTACCGGCCAATTCTACTGCTTTTAATTCTGCTACCGGCGTTATTTTGCCAAGTCGACCGACTTGAAGCGTAATCTTCCGGAGGGTAGTGGTTGCTTGCTGCGCCTCAAATTTATAGGCAATAGCCCAGCGGGGCGCTTTGGAGGTCGTTCCCAGTGTATCACGATATTTCTCTTCGTTAACTTTGATAACGACGCCGTCAGTTTCAAAGGGCAGGTCGTGTCTTAGATTTTCCCACTCGTCAATTTGTGTATGTACTTCATTGATATTGGAACACTGTCTAAAGTGATCACAAACAGGCAACCCGTATTGATCTAATAGTTTCATTTTTTGATACTGTGTAATTTCTGCATCAGTATCATCGGTGAGCATATCGAAGCTGAAAAACCGGATAGGCCTGCGTGCTACTTCGCGGGGGTCTTGCATCTTTAGCGACCCGGCCGTAGAGTTTCGCGGGTTGGCAAAGGCATTAAGCCCCTGTTCTTCCCGGTGTTCGTTCATTCGTACAAAAGCTTCACGTTCCATATATGCTTCGCCGCGAACTTCCACCACGTCCGGAAAATTATTGTGTAGATGAAGAGGGATATCTTTAATGGTTTTGATATTCCGGGTGATATCGTCACCGCTCTCACCATCTCCGCGTGTGGCACCCAGTACCAGATCACCATTTTCGTAGCGGAGTCGAATAGCAGCTCCATCGAACTTCAATTCGACTAAATAGGTGAAGTTATCATGCTCTAAAAGTTCACGAACCCGGCGGTCAAAATCGTTCAGTTCATCTTCGTTATACGTATTGTCAAGGCTTAACAATGGGGTGGGATGCTCAACCGTTTCAAAATCACTGCTGGGTTCACCGCCTACACGCTGAGTTGGCGACTTGGGATCAACGAGATCGTAATCTTCTTCAATTTTTTCCAGTTCCGCCAGATAGTCATCAAATTCTTTATCCGAAATAAAGGGTTGTGCATCTTGATAATAGGCTTTATTGGCTTTATCCAGCAATTCGCGCAGTTCTTCAGCGCGTTTCTTTGCCTCTTGTTTTTCCATTTTTAAGCGTAGGCTTGTATCGGGTTAATTAAAAGTTGGACGATCGTTGATGGTGGTGGGAGGTGGGGCATCGATGGCCAATGAATCCGGAGCAGGCTGCAGCCATTGGGGATCATTTTCAAAGAAGCTGCGGTTAATTTCCAAGAGCCGGGATTCAGGATTATAGAAATTTTCGCGAATATTTGGGATAGGATGGCCGTTCAGCAATAATACCATGCGGCTTGTCTGGCCTCGAATATTCATTTCATTCACAAAGTTAAACCGTAAAGCATCACCCTGTTCAATCCAATAGGGATTGATATCATCCATAATATCAGTGTAAACACGTACCGGCTCTAATCGATCGTATGCGGCGTAAAGAACGATGGTTAGCGTATCCGGCAGTGCAGATAGCGGCTCACTTTGTAGTTCACCAACTGTAGTAGTTGTTTGTTGTTCGGTAGTATCGTTTGTTTGAGTCGTGTCGTTGGATTCGGTTGATGGAACGATATCCAATTCCAGCGAATCAGTGCTAACTGCTTTATTAGAGGCTTCATCTTGTTGCGCAGGTGAAGTGGGACTTTCAGAAATATTTTCAGAAGTCGGTCCGGTTTCATAAAAATAGAAAAAAGAACCCGCTACAATAATTATTAAGAGAGTAACAAAAATCCCAATCCACGTTTTCGATTGTACTGAATTCAATGGTTGGAATTTTCGCCCCATATCCGCCCAATCCACGGACTGAACATCGGGATGGGTCGATTTAGTTAAAGGAGAAGATTTCTCTGCTTTTGTGGATTCTTCTGATGATTCTGATTCAAATTCAGGAGAATGGTCATGAATCATGTCGTCACTTTGACGGTCATCCTGCTCTTCGGACTCCTTGGTCGTATCTTCCGCTTCCTCATCATACTCAAAAGACCGTTTCGGCTGCTCCTCAAAGAGACTTTGCAGTGAGCCGGAATAGTCATTTTTTTCAACTTTGTTCAGGGCATAGATGATCTGCTTTTCATCAATGGATAAAGCTTTTGCATAGCTGCGGACATAGCTCCGAATATAGGTTGCATTTTCTTCAAAGTTGGTGAAGATAGAATCATCTTCGATAGATGAGAGAATCCTGGTTGGAATCTTAGTAGTCTCGTAAATATCCTCCAAGCTCAATTCTTGCTCTTTGCGAATGTGGGCAAGGTCTTTTCCAAGTGATGCCATAAATAATTATCTGAATTAGGTAGTGGCAGACCGTTTATACGGCGTATAATCTAAACAAATATAGTGGTTGCTAAAAATTTTTTGCTGAAAAGAAGATTCCCTGTAAGGATTACTGGCAATTAAAGATCTTACCTATAAAAATAGTGGCCTATGGGAGTATTTCAGAACATTGCGAGCGGTTTTAAAAGTGTAGTATTTCCCAATGTTTGCGTTTGCTGCGGACATGAGCATACTGAGCAGCAACGGCAGATCTGTTCATTTTGTTTAAGTAATCGTTTTGAAGATGCAAATCCTGAAAATAAACAGGTGTCTTCAGATTCTCTTTTGCCGGAAGGAGTCATGATCCAGCATGCGTTATGGCAATTTGACAAGGGGGGAGATCTACAGGATTTGTTACATCAGTTAAAATATGAACGATTGACAACAGTAGGACATGATTTGGGTAAGGCTTTGGGCCTGCGGATGCACAGTCATCCTGCTGTTATAGAGCTGTTTGACCGTCATGAATCGGTAATTGTTCCAGTACCGTTGCATTATCTAAAGTATCGGTATCGAGGGTTTAATCAGGCGTTTATATTAGCACAGGGTTTTCATGAGGTTTGGGGGGACATACCCATTTGTGATGTTGATGATATTGTTCGGGTTAAAAACACACGTTCCCAAACCGGCTTTAGTCTTGAAAAGCGAATTAATAACATGCAAAAAGCTTTTAAGGTTAGAGATCACACATTGATTAATAATAGATTGTGTGTAATTATTGATGACGTATTTACGACCGGTGCGACTGCGTTTGAATTGGCAGATACATTAAATAAAGCGGGGGCAGGTCCTGTTATTATATTGACAGTTGCACAGGCATAATTAATCAGATTGAAAATTCGTTTTTTGCGAAAAGAAGGATATTTTTCGTCTTATGAAAAGACAAAATCTCGGTGCACAAAATCAATTTTTGGAAACGCAACTCGGTATCGTTACTCGAACCGGTGACTGGTTCCATATTACTACCGATCAGATTAAACAATTTGTACCCGGACTGTTGGATAAGCGCCCTTTGGATAAGTTAGTTGAAGAAGCAATTGCATGGGTGCGCAGTGCCGACAGTCTTGCACTTACGTTGTTGTTAGTATTGTTGCTGGCAATACATCCTATATTGGCAGTAACCATAGCCATTGCCTTTCACTTTTTATGGTATCGCTCTAAAAGTGCACTGGTAACAATATACCTTGGCAAGGTGCTCAAATTTTTAAATACTGATGGGTATTTGCTCATTACATCATTGGTTATAATCAGTGCCTTGGGTATGACCGGTCAATATCTGGCTGCCGGCATTGGACTTGTTTTTTTCTTTTTGATGAAATTGGGATTGTTAAAACGTTTGTGGGATAAAATAGATCAGGGCGTAGATAAAAAGCTTACACTTAACGACCGCGTATTCAAGATGATACTGCTAAAATACGGTATGCACTATAATCTGCAGCCACCCGAAGTACAGCAGATGGAAGATAAATTTGTAGAGTTGGCCACAAATCGAAAGAAGGGAAAGAACTAAAATGGGGATTACGAATATATATCTGGCCCGTCATGGAGAAACAGAATACAACCGCTGTAACCAAATTCAGGGGCGCGGTATTGATGCATCCCTAAATGATACTGGCATTAAACAAGCACAAGCCATCGCTCAACATCTGCAAGATGTTTCAATCCAACGGATTTTCAGCAGTAGCTTAAAACGATCTCAACAAACAGCCGAGGCGGTAGCAAAAAAATATCAGTTAGAAGTGAATACATACCAAGATTTGGATGAGATGGATTTTGGTATTTTGGAAGGCAAGCCCATATCGGAGATTAAGCCTGAATTAAAGCACCTCCATGAACGGTGGAAGTCCGGTGACGTAGATTTTGCTTCAGCAGGGGGAGAAAGTCCGACTGTTGTTTTCAAACGAGCCGATAATAGAGCACGATTGATACTGGAAGAAAATCAGAAAAAAAACTTGTTGTTTGTACTGCATGGACGGTTATTGCGTATTTTGCTGTCGGAATGGCTCGGTTACGGACTAAAAAATATGCACGAAATCCCACATTCTAATGGAGCTTTATATCATCTGCGGTGGAATAGCACAGGATTTGAATCGTTATACATTAACAAGACTGATCACTTGACTGATTTGCATTCGAAAGAAGAAATCGCATCCAACTAACAGCATACAAACAGATTAATTTCCAGAAGTTTTATGAGTGAAAAAGTTCGAAATATGTTTGCGGATATCGCTGATGATTACGATCGGGTGAATTCTATTCTTTCGTTTGGTATCCATCATATATGGAGAGATCGTACGGTTTCTTTAAGTGGTGCAAAGGTCGGGGACCGGGTATTGGATTGTGCAACGGGAACAGGGGACCTGGCATTAGAATTTAAAGAGGCCGTCGGCCATGAGGGCTATGTGCTCGGGACTGACTTTTGTGCCGAAATGATTGAACATGCCCCCGAGAAGGCTCAAGAAAACAATTTGGTGGTCGATTTTGAAGTTGCTGATGCGATGGACTTGCCGTATGAGGATAATATTTTTGATATTTCGAGTATCGCCTTTGGCATCCGCAATGTCGATGATCCTGTACAAGCACTAAAAGAGATGTCTCGCGTTGTGGTGCCCGGAGGTAAAGTTGTTGTACTGGAATTTGGACAACCCAAAGGATTACTAAAATATCCTTATGAATTATATAGCCAATATATTATGCCTACATTGGGAGGGTGGATAAGTGGCAATAGAGAGGCCTATACGTATCTGCCACGAACAAGTGCGAAGTTTCCTGCCGGGCATGATTTTATAGCACTGATGGAAGAAGCAGGATCATTTTCGGGGCAGTTTTTTGAAAAGCTGACCGGCGGTATTGCCTACGTTTATGTAGGCACCGTACAATAAAACATCTATATTATTACACATTTAAAGTAAAATATTACGAGACTATGGACCAGTTAACAATTGATGAAATTAAAAAGCTAATTCCCCACCGATACCCATTTTTGCTGGTAGATCGGGTGTTGGAAGTAGAAGAGGGACGCATTTTATCATTAAAAAACGTCACGGCTAACGAGGATTTTTTTAACGGGCACTTTCCCAAACGTCCCATTATGCCGGGCGTTCTTCAGGTTGAGGCTATTGCTCAGAGCGGTTGTTTAATGTTGATGCATTCTCATATTGACAATCCGGAAGACTATATACCGGTTTTTACGGGGATCAACAGAGCGAAATTTCGCAAGTCGGTCGTACCGGGCGATCAGCTCAGAATGGAAGTAAAGTTGGTTCAGGAAAAGCGAAATTTTTATAACATGACGGCTGAAGCCCGGGTTGATGATAAGGTCGTCTGCGAATTGGATGCTACGGCAGCCATAGTTCCAAGCGAGGATTAAATGAGTACACAACAATCTTCTGATCGCCCTAAAAAAGTTACTACGCAGACTGTTGTTGAAATGAAACAGCAGTCTGAGAAAATAAGCATGCTGACTGCCTACGACTATACCATGGCTCGGATTGTAGATCAGGCGGGTATCGACGTCATCTTGGT
This sequence comes from Fodinibius sp. SL11, assembly GCF_052060035.1. Lineage (NCBI taxonomy): Bacteria > Pseudomonadati > Balneolota > Balneolia > Balneolales > Balneolaceae > Fodinibius > Fodinibius sp. SL11. Next base: position 80,613 of record NZ_JBPOEA010000002.1, read on the forward strand.
GGGAGATTCGGCCAGTAATGTGATGGCCGGCTTTGATACCACCGTGCCTATGACAATGGAGCAGATGATTTATCATGCTTCGTGCGTAGTAAGGGGAGTGGAAACAGCTTTAGTTATTGCTGATTTGCCGTTTATGAGTTACCAGGTGACAGCTGAAGAAGCGCTGGAAAATGCGGGACGCATGATGAAAGAAGCAGGGGCCCACGGTGTTAAATTGGAAGGCGGTAAGCCGGTTGTAAATACCATCGCTAAAATTGTGGAAGCTGGGATTCCTGTTATGGGCCATCTGGGGCTGACTCCACAGAGTATTTATAAATTTGGTACGTACAAGGTGCGAGCCACGGAAGAGACCGAAGCAGATCAGCTTATCGAAGATGCTAAACAATTGGAAGAGGCGGGGTGTTTTGCCATAGTATTAGAAAAGATTCCAGCTGAACTGGCAGAAAAAGTAACAGCAGCAATTTCGATCCCCACCATCGGTATTGGTGCCGGGTCAAAGTGCGATGGACAAGTGCTGGTCACTCATGATATGCTGGGACTTAACAAGGAGTTTAAACCGCGATTCCTCCGCCGATATGATGATATGCATTCTTCTATGACTAATGCTGTTCAGAAATATATTACGGATATAAAATCCGGAGACTTTCCAAATGAAAATGAGCAATACGATTAATAAAACCCATTTATGAGTACATCTGACAAGAATCCGGTAATTTTAGTTTGTAATGATGACGGCATTTTCTCACCCGGTATTCGAGCCCTTGCCCAGGTTGCCGATGAGTTTGGGGATGTGGAAATTATCGCCCCCGATCGTCAGCAAAGTGCAGTAGGGCACGCCGTTACAGTAAATACGCCGCTTCGGTCACGTTCTTTTCAAATTGATGGACGCTTTAACGGACAGGCGGTGACGGGGACGCCCGCGGATTCTGTGAAGTTAGCTCATGATCAGTTGATGCAACGCAAACCGGATCTGGTTGTTAGTGGTATAAATCATGGTAGTAACGCCGGTATCAATATTTTGTATTCAGGTACGGTAAGTGCTGCTACGGAAGGTACAATACTGGGATATCCATCTATAGCGGTAAGTTGCACGGATTATGATGAGGATGCAGATCTTTCGGGAGCTAAAGATGCCGCTCGAAAAGTTATTGGCTATGTATTAAGTGAAGGACTTCCCAAAGGAGTTACTATGAATCTAAACGTTCCGGCCGGCCCGTTAAAAGGAATTAAATGGGCACGTCAGGCAAATAGCCGCTATGTGGAAGAGTTTGAAGGCCGTGTAGATCCCAATAATAGATCCTACTACTGGATGACCGGTAAACTTGAGCTATTAGATGAAGGCGATGACTTGGATGTTAATGTGTTGGAAAAAGGATATGCTTCGCTGACCCCCATACAGTACGATATGACAGCCTATACGCTGCTCAAGAAAAAGGAAGATATTGAGCTTTAGGTTGTTTAATGCCCTTTGGCTTCGAGCATTTTAACCACATCCAGCCAGAAGTTGTGGTATAACATTTCACGGTCATCTTTGACGCGCATATTCATCTGCTCCAGGTGAGAGAGGTTGGAGGTTTCAATATGTTCGCCCCATTTAGCACTTTCGACCGATACCATTCCATCATTGGGTCCCTCCAGATCAAATATATGCTTGTTTTGATAGCGTGCAATAACACGAATGGGTTCAGTCGTTCCTTTACCCACTGCTGAGGTATAAGAATAGTATGGAATGTCATCGACGTTTGGTGTGGCGGGGTTAAAAACCTCGGTAACATATTTGCGTGTCAGTTGTGCAGCAGAACCTACTGAATCACTTTTTGTATGTGGATAAATACGATCGCCCATCCAATCGAGGAAATCTCCTAATTTATCACGGATTGCATCGGGTGTTTTCAGCGTGAGTTCCGCCAGGCTTGTTCCACGGTGCGGGGTGCTAACCGTCGTAAATGAGGCAACATGAGAAGCAATATCCAAATTTGAAAGAGCATAGCGCATGTCGAGACCGCCCATGCTATGAGCTACAATATTAACCTTGCCATTGGGTACGTTTTCTGAGAGTTCTTTGATGAGTTTTACCCATCCCTTAGCCCGGGTTTCTATTTTGGCGTAAGGAACAATATTTGGTGCAAATGCCAGCACGTTGTGAGATCGAAGTAGTAACGCTACATCAAAAAGCGGTGAAGGTTTTACCAGTGATGCGATGGCCCCATACCCGTGGCAAAGTAATACGGGGTGGTTAAGCTGTACAATTTCTGGTTCGGGAAATTGGTTTAGCTCAAACCGTTTGAGCCATCGGTCGGTATCAAGACGATCAATCATATTAAGAATTTATTTTGGGCGGTGAAACGATCCGAGCACCCGCTTTTTTTAGATCAGGTAATGTTTCTATCAACCACTCAACGGTTGTTTCTGATCCGGTTATTAATGCTAAAAATGATCGAGTATTGGATTGTAATAAAGCAAGTTCTTCAAAAAAAGCTTCTTGTCCCATTTGTTCATGTAATTGTTGGGCATTGGATGCATCAATAAACGTAAGCTTGTTAAATTTATTTACCAGCTCTGAGCTATTACTTTTTGTGACCAAGACCCGTGCGTTGGGAGAGATATCCTGTAGCCGATCGAGTCGGGAATGGGCTGCTTCTGGATTAGTTTTGATCAGATCCTTTCCATTTTTGTTTTGAAACCAAAATATCATAGAATGATATTCTCCATTGAGGTCTTTTTTTAAGGTTTGTGCCTCCATGGGCTGTTCAATTTTCAATACCAGGGGGATGGATTCGGCAAGAGCATTTAGTTTTGAAATCACATTAGATTCTGGTAGCTCATCAAAACTTAATAGCAGGCTAATATCATTTTGTTGCAGCGAAAGTTTGGGATCGGTTTGAAGTGAAACAGTTCTAATTACAGTGCCACTATACAATAACTGAATATTAATATCTTTTTGAGGGAAGCTGACTCGGGCCGGCGTTTGAATATCGTAGGGAAAAAGAGCATCGTTGAGCTCGGCATGGAACTGGGTTTTTGAAAATCGGTAGGGTAGTCCTACATAATATGTTTTACGAGATAAATTTGAATCGACTGGCGTTTTGGCAACAGATACCTGATCATCAGAAATGTTAAAATTCGAGAATTGTTGGTAGATAAGCGAGTCTGCCTGGCCCAGTGAAGTAAGCCTTTTTGCGGAGTTATCAGACGTAGAAAAGAGGATGAATCCACTTATAAAACACGATACTAACAGCAGAATTGCTATTAGTTGTTTTTTCTTTTGTTCCTTCAAGCCAGTTGTCGATATTAAGTTGGCATTTTTGCCGTCTAATAATAGGTGTTATTCTATTGGAAATCTATGAATAATTTCTTGAATTAGGCGAATTGTAAGTACTAATTTAATCGACTCGACTTCCCCGGCAAATGGCTTATAGCTTTGAATTGGTAGAAACATCTCAGCAAATTGATGCATTTCATCAGTTGCCATTTCGAATTTATAAAAACTATCCCCAATGGGCACCGCCATTTCGTTCTGAAATAGAAAGCATCTTTGACCCTAATAAAAATGTGTTTTTCAAAAAAGGAGAATGCGAGCGGTTTCTTGTTAAAGAAGGGAAAGAGGTGGTGGGGCGTTTTGCGGTGATGAATACCCCGGAGCGTGATAAAGTTCTCGATCCGACAATGGGCGGTATGGGATTTTTCGAAATGCAGGATGACCCAACGATTGCCCAGGCCATCGTCAACTTTGCGGTCGACTGGCACCGGAAACGAGGTTATAACGCAATGCGCGGTCCCATCAATTTTGGCGAAAACGATACCTACTGGGGGTTGCTTGTTGAAAACTATGATGAGCCTCCTATTTATGGCATGTTTTACCATCCGCCGTATTACAAAGAATATCTGGAGGATACCGGAGCGGTAAAACTTGATGATCACTGGAGCTACAAGCGTAGTTTCGATCAGCCGATCCCGGATCGCATGAAGAGAATTACAAACCGCATAGAAAACAGATCTGATGTGATGCTGCGGTCACTCGACAAAAATAATATTTATCGGGACGCAGAATATATTCGCCAGATTTATAACGAGGCCTGGAGCCAGCAAGACATTACTGACCGTGAAGCGGAATTTACCGAACTTACACAGGATACGGTTGAGGCAATGATAAAAAAATTAAAGCCGGTCCTAATACCCGAAAGTGTACTTATTGCTTTTGTGGATGGTGAGCCAGCGTCTTTTGTGGTCTGTGTTCCTGATCTCAATGAGTTGTCAAAAGAAACGGGGGGGAGACTTCGTTGGTGGCATTATCCCAAACTGATGTGGTTTAAGCGCCGCGCAAGACACTTGAGGACTCTCGTCTACGGCACGCGACCAAAATATCGCAAAATAGGTCTCGAGGCCCTAACCTTTACACGGGGCATTCAGTTTACCAAGAAGGCCGCACCCGCCCTGGAATACTTGGAAGGCGCATGGGTCAGTGAGAGTAATTGGTTGATGCAAAGAAGTTTAGAAGCCTTGGGCTGTTTTCATCATAAAACACACCGGACCTATATGTGGGAGTTTTAATGTTCGTTAACTCAACTTGAATTAAACGAATTGTTCGGTTACCTTAAGTAGTAAATAAAAAATAGGAAGGTGAATATCATTATGGATTGGTCATTGTTTGATTTAACACCGAACCCGGTGTTAATCTACGATAGGGATTCGCTGCAAATTTTAGAAGCGAACAAATCCTTTTTTAATAAATACGGTTACGCTCGTGATGAATTAGAAAAACTAACGATGTATGATTTACATCCCGGCGAAATGCATCAAGAGCTACAATGTTTTTGGGATCATAAAGAGGATGAAAAACTTAGTCTAAAAAAGGTAGTTCGTCATTGCTCAAAAGATAACTCTCTTTTTTATGTACAGGTTTCTTCCCATGCCTATAAAAATGGGTACGAAAATGCCCGTCTGGCATTTATCCACGATGTGACCGAACGTGTGGAAGCGGAAAAAAGGGCAAAAAGTGCGTTCAATGAATTAAATCATCATGTGAACCACAGTCCGCTGGCTATGATAAAATGGGATGAGAACTATGAAATCATTGAATGGTCGGATCGAGCACGGGAAATTACGGGTTATACCAAAAATGATGTATTTGGACACACACCCGAGTTCTTTGATTTTTATGAAGATGGGTTAATTAGTGTACAGCAGGATATGAATTACCTGCTTTCGGGCGAAAGTGATCGGTCCCAATTTGAGACAAGGGTATACCATAAACAGGGCTATTTGGTTGATATTAACGTACACTCCTCGGTTTTGTGTGACGATAGTGGTAATTTAATTTCGGTGTTAACTTTTATTGAAGATGTGACCGAAAAAAAACGGGCAGAGATTCGGTATCAGCGGCTCTTTGAGAATGCCAACGATGGCATTTTTATCATCAAAGATGGTAAGTTTATTGAATGCAACAACCAAGTGGTTAATATTTTTGGCTTGGATGACAGAGATCAGATTTTGGGGAAAAATCCCACTGATTTTTCTCCCGAATATCAGTTAGACGGACAAAAATCTGATGTTAAAGCACGCAAAAAAATACAGCAAGCGTTTGAGGGAAATCCACAAGTTTTTGAGTGGCGGCATCAGACATTAGAGGGCAAGCCAGTTGATGTGGAGGTGAGTTTAAACCGCTTGGAGTTGCCAGAGGATGAATATGTGCAGGCTATAGTACGTGATTTAACCGAACAGAAGAAAGCACAGGAAAAATTACGGAAGAGTGAGGAGTTATTCAGAAAGCTGTTCCTGAAAGCACCAGGGGCTATGGTAATGATTGATCCTCAGAATAGAGTGCGGAAAGTAAATAAAAGCTTCGAAGAACTCTTCGGATATACCGAAGAAGAATTGTTGAATCAGGATATTGACGAAATAATTGTTGGGGAAGAAGATGATCAGATTGTGCCTCGGATGCCTGATAAAGGTTTTGAGGAGGATAAGTTTTACACTGATATCATTCGATATAGCAAAGGGGGAGAGAAGCTGAACCTGTTGTTAGGGGCTATTCCGGTTTATTTGGATGGTCAACCGATTGCCGGCTTTGGAATATATGTGGATATTACCGAACAGAAAAAATACCAGGAACAGTTACAGCAGTCAGTTAAAGAAAAACAGGTATTGTTAGAAGAGATACATCACCGGGTAAAAAATAATCTGGCCATTATTTCCGGGATGCTGCAGCTGCAAGCATTTGAGGCCGGAAATGAAGAAATTCGGAATGCCTTAAATGATGGCCAGATGCGAATACAGTCTATCGGTATTGTGCATGAATTGTTGTATCAATCCGAGAACTTTATCGATATCTCATTTGAGGAATATATTACAAAACTAATTGATACCATTAAAAACACTTTGCCATTTGATCATCAACACATCGATGTAGAGGTAGATACCGGGGATGTACTGTTAGATATTAATCAGGCCATACCCAGTGCTATTATAATTAATGAACTGGTGACGAATGCTTATAAGCATGCTTTTGATGCGAATGAACGGGGTACTATCGAAATCCTGCTGAAAGAGAAAGCACAAGCAATTTCAATTATTGTACGGGATAATGGTGCTGGCCTGCCAGGTGGTTTTTGTATAGAAGGACAAACATCGATCGGAATGAATTTGATAGAATCTTTAACCGATCAACTTGAAGGGGAACTTTTTTATACTTCGGATGGTGGAACGGAGTTTAAAGTTGTGTTTGAAAACAAAAAACAAAATGGAAGTGGTAGTATGTTGAGCGTTAATGGTAACAACGTGCACTAAGTAATTGAAAAGATATGTGAAAGTACTTTCCGGGCAATTTCTTTTTTTAGTCCTTCAAACCGCAAGCTGTCTTTCTTACTTATCAAATACACACTGTTTTTGTCGGATCCAAAGCCGGCTTCCGCTTCGTTAAGAGAGTTTGCTATAATCCAATCGGCATTTTTCTGCTCTCGTTTAGCTTGGGCGTTTTCCAGTAGATTTTCGGTTTCCATCGCAAAGCCGATAAGAACTTGTCCCTCTTTTTTATGATCGCCGAGCCAGGCTAAAATATCGGTTGTTTTCTTGAGCCGAATGGATGATTCGGCCTGGTCTTTTTTTACTTTTTGGGGATGAGTTTTTTGCGGAGTGAAATCTGAAATGGCGGCAGCCATAATTACCACATCCGCATCCGCATGGTTTTTCACCTGCTCAAAAAGTTCCCGGGTAGATTCAATTTCAATGGTCGCTATCCCTATGGGTTTGGATAAGGAAACCGGACCATGAACCAAGATGACTTCTGCACCCAATTGTTGTGCTGCTGCAGCCATGGCAAACCCCATTTTGCCCGAGCTGGGATTAGAGATAAAACGAACGGGATCAATATGTTCTCGAGTTGGTCCTGCGGTAACAAGGACTTTTTTGCCCGCTAAGGGACCTTCTAAACGATGTTGTTCAAGAATGGTATCGCATTTTTCGAGGATACGATCCGTTTCGGGTAATCGCCCCTTGCCTTCTAACCCGCTGGCCAAATATCCTTCTTCCGGCTCCAAGATGTGATAACCGAATTCTTGAACAGTTTTCAGATTCTTTTGCACGGCCGGTGACTCATACATCTCACCATCCATGGTGGGACAGATAAGTAGGGGGCAACGCGCGGCCAATACCGTTGATGTAAGCATATTATTAGAAATGCCATGCGCGATTTTTGCGAGGGTATTAGCCGTACAGGGAGCAATTACAAAAAGATCAGCCCATTCGCCCCAAGAGATATGTTGAGTCCATGATTGGGTTGCAGCCTCATTTTCTGGGAAAACATCAACGGCAACTTCATGTTTGGAGAGAGAAGAAAACGTTTCGGTACCTACAAATCGAGTTGCAGAGGGAGTCATTGCTACACGCACCTCAGCACCGGACTTCTGTAAGGCACGTAAAAGAAAAGCAGCCTTGTAGGCTGCTATTCCTCCGGTAACTCCTAATATTATCCGCTTGCCGGATAACATAAATTAATCTTCTTCTTGTGGATAACGGAAATAGATTTCACCGCTTTCCATCTCCTCAACAGCACGCTGCGTAGCGTGGGGAAGTTTTTCAAACTCTTTGGAGATATTTTCTTGCTCTTCGTTGAAGGTGAACTCATCGTCGTCCTCAAAGCCTTCAAAGTATTTCAGTTTTTCATCAAGCTGAAGCTTTTCTTGGGCTGCAATCTGCCGGGCCCTTTTAGACATAATGGTAATCAGCTCGTACTGATTTCCGGTGTCTTTGTTCAGTTTTTCAATATCTAATGTTTTAATACCCATGTTGTAATCCAGCTTTTAGTCAGTGATAAAGGGTTCTATAATATTCTTGACTTCTGTGTATGCTTCTTCAAGATCGTCATTAACAACAGAATAATCGAAGCGATCGGCATAATTCATTTCCATTTCTGCTCGTTTTAAGCGTTGTTGTAGTGAGCTTTCTGTTTCACTGCCTCGCTTAGAGAGCCGGTCTTTGAGCTCATTCATCGAGGGCGGTTCAATAAAAATGGAAATGGCGCCCGAATTGTAGAGCCGCTGCACGTTGAGGGCTCCCTTCACTTCGATATCAAGCAGAGGAAAATACCCAGATTCCACCAGTTTATCAACTTCAGATCGCAGGGTGCCGTAGCGATTGCCACTGTAATGCTCCCACTCTAAAAATTCTTCATTCTCTATTTTTTGATCAAATTCCTCGTCGCTTAAAAAGTAATAGTCTTCACCGTCGGTTTCTCCTTTGCGTGGGTTCCGTGTCGTAGCCGAAGTGGAAAATTTAATCCTGGGATAATCATTCAGCAAGCGCTGGGCAATGGTGGTTTTTCCGGCTCCGCTTGGTGCTACAATGACAATAACTTTTCCGGGCGTGGGTTTACTCAACGTTTTGTACCTGTTCTCTTATTTGTTCTAAACTTTCTTTTGCTTTGACGATATACTGTGAAATCTCCGAGTCGTTGGCTTTGGAACCAATGGTGTTGATTTCACGATTTATTTCCTGGCTAAGGAAGTTCAGACGCCGTCCCACCGCATTGTCATTATTGACTGCTTCTCTGAAGAATTTGATATGGGATTGGGTGCGAACAATTTCTTCAGTAATATCCATTTTGTCGACCAAAACCGCCACTTCCATCTCCAGACGGTCCGGATCAATTTTATCGCTTTCGATTAATTCGTTGATGCGTTCAATAAGATCTTCTTTAACTTGTTCGGAGCGTCCTTCCACTTTATCCATGACAATATTCAACATTTCCTCAATGTGATCGATACGCTGATTGAGATCATTTTCAAGCTGACTTCCTTCCTGTAGTCGCATATTCTTTAACTCTTCACCGGCTTCCTCAATCGCTTGTTGTGCAAGCATCCAGATCTGTTCTTTGGTCTCTTCGTCGTCTTTACGAGATTCGAAGATGTCGTTAAATTCAAGGAAAGTTTTTAGGGTGATAGGCTCTTCAATACCCGCAGCTTTGCGCAAATCGTTGAGCATTTCCTTATAACCTTGAACCAGATTTTCATTAAAGGTAATTTCGGGTTCGCCGGTGTCTGATTTGTCAACACGAATCGAAACATTCACTTTTCCTCGTTCAACATGCTGTTGCAGAAGTTCTTTAATATCCAGCTCATGATTTTGCAGCGATTGTGGCAGGCGCAAAGAAATATCCAGATAGCGACTATTCACTGATTTCAGTTCAACCGTTACTGTAATACCGTTTTCTGAAGCTTCGCCGCGACCGAAGCCCGTCATGGATGTAATCATGTAGCTGTTGGTTTATTCCGATTTTTGAAAAAGCTAAGATAAGAAACTCTGTTGCCCGATAAAATTAACCTTCTTTTTATATCGATGATAATTTCTTCCTGCTATACCGATATTAAAAAAAAGCCATCCAAGACAACAGGATATCCGTTGCCTTCGATGGCTTAGAAGTTGCAATAAAATAATAGGATATTAGTTTTTAAGGGATTTCATATCAATCACGAATCGATATTTTACATCCGAATTGACAACCCGTTCATAAGCTTCGTTAATATTTTGTATATCTATCATTTCAATATCGCAGGTAATTTCGTGTTCTCCACAAAAATCCAGCATTTCCTGTGTTTCTTTAATGCCTCCTATAATAGAACCTGCTACACGCTTGCGGCCGCCAATTAAACCTCCACCGTGCATCTCTTCAAGCGGTTCAATAGCTCCGACTAATACCATCGTAGCATCAACAGCAAGCAGCTGAATGTACGGGTCTAAATCGTGTTTAACAGGAATGGTGTTAAGTAGAAAATCGAAAGAGCCTTCATGTTCGTTCATCTGCTCTTGATCGGTGGATATGAGAACCTCATCCGCCCCCAGTCGTTTAGCATCGTCGGCCTTTTCCGGAGAGCGAGTAATCATAACGACTTCGGCTCCCAGGGCATCAGCAAATTTAACGCCCATGTGACCAAGTCCGCCAAGACCGATTACGCCTACTTTGTCACCTTCTTGTACATTCCAGTGGCGGAGCGGAGACCAAGTTGTAATTCCGGCACAGAGCAGAGGTGCTGCTGCATTGGTATCAATATTGTCGGGCACATTTAAGACAAATTCTTTGTCTACCACAATCTGTTCTGAATAACCACCAAACGTGTGTCCGCCCAAATGCTCATCCGGTCCATTATATGTTAATACTGCCCCCTCTTCACAAAATTGTTCAAGGTCATTTTTGCAGTGCTTGCACTGTTGACAAGAATCGACCATGCAGCCCACACCAACAAGCTGACCTTCAGAGAAATCTTCTACATTTGATCCTACTTCGGTAACGCGCCCAATAATTTCATGACCGGGCACAACGGGATATTTTGAGTTGTTCCAGTCATTTCGAACCTGGTGAATATCACTATGGCAGACACCACAGTATGTGATTTCAATCTTAACATCGTCGTCTTTAACGCCCCGGCGTTCGATGTTATATGGTTCTAAGTCCGCTTCAGGGTCATGTGCTGCAAATGCATTAACAGTGTTCATTGAAAATAATCTTAATTTAAAATTGATTTGATTGAATGTTTAAACGTCAGACAAGACTATTACATTCAATAATTTTTACTGAAAGATTATTGAATTTTTCGGATCACAGATTGCGCTAACTGCTCTGCTTTTTCAGGAGTAATACCTTCGGAATAAACCCGAATGATCGGTTCAGTATTGGACTTTCGAAGATGAACCCAGCCGTCTTCAAAATCTATTTTTACACCGTCAGTCGTGTTGGGATTATATTCCTTATAGATGGTTTCTGCCTTTTCGAGCAAGGCATCACCGTCAACATCAGCCAACTGCATCTTGTCTTTTCGCATGTAATAATTGGGAAGATTGTTGCGGTATTCATCAGCACTGATTTCTCTTTCGGCCAGTAATTGCAGAATCATAGCTACACCCACCAATGCATCCCGCCCGTAATGCAGGTCGGGATTGATGACACCGCCATTTCCTTCCCCCCCAATTACGGCATCAACTTCCTGCATCTTTTTTACTACGTTGATTTCTCCAACCGACGATCGATGACATTCTTGCTCGTACTTCTTAGCTACATCTTCGGCCACACGAGAAGAGGACAAGTTAGTTGTACAGGCTCCTGTTTTTTTATCCAACAGAAAATCGAAAGCCGCAGCCTGGGTGTATTCTTCCCCAAATAGATTACCCTTATTCGTTACCAGTGCCAGCCGGTCGGCATCGGGATCGGTGACGATGCCCAGATCACAGTTTTGCTTTTTGACAAGTTCACAGATATCCCCCAAATGCTCGGGCAAAGGTTCTGCAACGTGAGCAAAAAGTCCGGTGGGGTCATCGTTTATAGCATGAACTGTTTCGACACCGAGAGCCTCCAATAAACGGGGAAGACTTACAGCGCCGGTTCCATTTACTGGATCAATAGCGACTGAAAAGTCATTTGAGGCGATCAAGTCAGCATTGATATAGGGAAGGTCCAGAATTTTTTGGATATGATAGTCCAGCAGGTCGTTATCTTCAGTCACTTTTCCTACTTGGTCATATTTTTTGTAGGAATAAGATTCATTTTCGCTAATCTCCATAACTTTTTTGCCTTGGGCATCATCCAGGAATTCACTTTTGCTGTTCAGTAACTTCAGAGCATTCCACTCTTCAGGATTATGGCTGGCAGAAATAATAATAGCACCATCAGCCTGATGTTTGAGTACCCCCATTGCTACTGTAGGTGTCGGAGCAACACCGGCTTTTACGACATCACATCCTACCGATTGTAGCGTAGCGCAAACAATATCCTCACAAATTTGTCCGGTAACGCGGGTATCGCGACCCACCACAATTTTTCCTCCTCCCGTCCATTGACCAAAAGCAGCTGTGAAGCGGGTTAGATTTTCGGGAGTTAAATCAGTGCCAAAAATGCCCCGGATGCCCGAGACTGAAATCATTAAACTCATAGATATATAAAAGTTTGAATCTCATTATGAACTCATTCAGAATCTTAAAGATGCTGAGATAAATTCATAATGATGGTTGATAAAATAGTTTTTTCAGAAGTATAAAATTCAGGTAAAAGTTATCTGACGTTCACTGCTTGCCTTTCCATGTTTCTTCGCGGACACCGGCATGTTTGTTTTCATAGCGCGCGATCACAAAAAGGAAATCAGAAAGACGATTGAGGAATTTTATGCAGTTATCAGAAATATCGTCCACATTGGCGCATTTCACTGTAGCACGCTCGGCGCGACGGCAAATAGTTCGTGCTATGTGTAATGTTGCGCCCGGTTGGGAGCCGCCCGGCAAAACAAAGTTCTTTAGGCTTTCCAGATTCTCTTCAAGTGTATCAATGGCATCCTCTAAAAAAGAAACATCATCCGCTGAGATACGGTCGATTCGGGTTTGGGATGATGGCGGGGTGGCCAGATCGGCGCCGAGGGTAAAAAGTAGTTCCTGTACTTTGCGCAAATATTTTGTACCAGATTCTGAAAGCTCATAGCTGGCCGCCAATCCGATAAATGAATTGAGCTCATCAACCGTACCATAAGCTTCAATACGCTCGTTGGATTTGGGGACGCGCGTTCCGCCAAAGAGCGAAGTTTCTCCTGAATCGCCTTTCTTGGTATAAATCTTCATGAGATGTTAGTGTGATAAAAATTGAGTAGCTTAAAGTACGGAGCGTACAGCTTTTTTTCAGGTTTATTATCAGCCTTAGCTGTTGTTTATTGTTACATATCCATTGCCCAATGGTTCAGCAGTGACGCCAGAATGTTCCAGCTTTTCAAGGGCTTCTAAAAAACGATCTGTTTGATTAGATCTACAAGCCATTTCCAGGGTCACTTTTTCCAGGTACTCAGCATCCAGCTCTTTGAGATCAAAACGATTTTTAAGCTGATCAATTTCCTTTTGCTGGTTATAGGGATAGGTAATCTCTACATTTTGGGTAGGAATGAGGGTACTTAAATTAGCTTTATCGAGGCAGAGCTCGGCCGATCGTCCGTATGCCTGAATCAATCCCGACGTCCCTAAATTTGTACCCCCGTAATAACGAACTACAATGCATCCGCAATTAACCACTTCGTAGGATTTTAGCTTGTTTAAAATCGGTTTCCCCGCCGTGCCACTCGGTTCCCCGTCATCCTGAGAAAACTCCTCTATCTTGTTGGGATTGATGCGCCAGGCATAGCAATGGTGGGTGGCGTCGGGATATTTTGATTTAATATCATCAAGTTGGTGTTCAAAGTGTTCTTTTGATGAAGTAGGAACCAGGTAGCCAATAAATTTTGAGCCTTTTTCTCTGAAAGATGCTGAAAAAGTTTGTTGAACGGTTTTCAATGTGTTCAAGTTATTATAAATACCAGGTAATAGTTATTATAAATGCCAATGAATAATAAAGAACCAATAACAATCAATTAGTGTACTGACAATTTAGAACATTTCTGAATAAGATTTTACCCTTAAAACTACGTTGCAGAACCTTGCCTTTTTATCCATTTAAACACATCTTCAACTCATTGGATTAGGAGTTCAAACGTTGGCGTTTTGCAGCGGTTATTCACAAAGATTAAATATTATCAGTTACAATGCCATCATTTTTAGACGCGCTAAAATCTCAGGTTGGTCGTAAGATATTAACGGGCGTAACCGGAGTTGGATTAATCATATTTATAATATTTCATTTGCTGGGTAATCTCACCCTTTTCGGGGATGCAGCTGCCTTCAACCAATACACCGAAACTCTCGAAAGCTTAGGTTGGATATTGTATATCCTCGAGGCCGGTTTGGGGGTTGCTTTTCTGTTGCATGCCTACGTCGGTATTTCGATCTGGCGGCAACGCAGAAAGGCACGTCCCGAAGGCTATGAAAAATACCAAAGTAAGGGAGGACCCAGCCACCAGTCTTTTGCTTCAAAATCCATGATTTTTACCGGCATCGTCTTGCTGGTATTTTTAGTACTTCATGTAGACATGTTTAAGTTCCATGATACAGGATTTATCACTGCTGAAGGCATTGATGGGCTGGGCTTGAAGGGCGTTGTTATTCAAACTTTTCTTAACCCGATGTATGCTTTTGGCTATACCGCAGTAATGATTTTGTTAGGTACCCATCTAAGTCATGGATTCTGGAGCGCGTTTACTTCGCTGACGATGAAGCATAACAAATATTCTTCTTTGATCTACACTGTAGGAATTATTTTTGCCGTGTTGATGGCGGTCGGATTCCTATTTATTCCCCTTTATATTTACTTTGGCGGAGGTTGTGAAGCCGCCCTCATTCAGTGCCAATAATCATTTTGTAAATCCATTATAGACTTATGAATTTAGACTCAAAAGTTCCTTCAGGGCCGCTCGAAGATAAATGGTCCAAGCATTTGAATGATATTCAACTTGTAGCTCCCAATAATAAGCGAAAGCATGATGTTATTGTTGTGGGTACCGGTTTGGCAGGTGGATCTGCTGCGGCAAGTCTTGCAGAGTTGGGATACAACGTAAAAAGTTTCTGTATTCAGGATTCTGCTCGTCGTGCTCACAGTATTGCTGCCCAGGGTGGAATTAATGCTGCCAAAAATTATCCGAATGACGGGGATACCATTTGGCGCCTGTTTTATGATACGATTAAAGGAGGCGACTATCGTTCACGTGAATCCAACACGTACCGATTAGCTGAGATATCAAACGAAATTATCGATCAGGCGGTAGCGCAGGGAGTTCCTTTTGCCCGTGAATATGGCGGACTGCTTGCCAATCGCTCATTTGGTGGGGCCCAGGTTTCCAGAACATTTTACGCTCGTGGACAGACGGGACAGCAGTTGCTGCTTGGAGCGTATCAAGCGATGATGCGACAGGTCAATGAGGGTAAAATTGAGATGCATACCCGCCACGAAATGCTCGACCTGGTAGTTATCGATGGCAAAGCACGCGGTATTGTTACCCGTGATCTTGTTTCTGGTGAAATTCAGCGCTGGATGGCCGATGCTGTAGTGCTGGCCAGCGGTGGATATGGAAACGCTTTCTATCTTTCAACTAATGCAAAGAATTCAAATGTAACGGCCGCATGGCGCTGTCATAAACGCGGAGCGGCATTTGCTAATCCATGCTACGTACAGATTCACCCAACCTGTATTCCTGTTTCCGGAGATTATCAGTCCAAGCTTACGTTGATGAGTGAGAGCCTCCGTAATGACGGACGTGTTTGGGTGCCCAAGGACAAAGAGGATGATCGTCATCCCAATGATATACCTGAAGACGAGCGCTACTACTATTTAGAAGAAAAATATCCGGCATTCGGGAACTTGGTTCCTCGTGATGTGGCGTCCAGAAATGCTAAGCTTGTCTGTGACGAAGGTATGGGAGTTGGTCCTACTGGACGTGCTGTTTATCTCGATTTCCGGGATGCTATACAACGTGAGGGCAAAAAGGCCATTTCTGATAAGTACGGCAATCTATTTGAGATGTACGAAAATATTACGGATAACAATCCTTATGAAGAACCCATGCGCATTTTCCCCGCCGTACACTATACAATGGGCGGTCTTTGGGTTGATTACAATCTCATGAGCAATATCCCCGGATTGTTTGTGGCCGGAGAGGCGAACTTCTCAGATCACGGTGCTAACCGACTGGGGGCAAGTGCACTTATGCAGGGGCTGTCAGACGGATACTTCATCATCCCGTATACTATTGGTAACTATATTGCCGGTACGGAACTTGATGAAGTCAGTAAGGATCATGAAGCCTTTGATGAAGCGGCAGATAATGCTCAGGATCAAATTGACAAGTTGTTCGAGGTTGACGGGGATAAGAGCGTTATTGAATTTCATCGTGAACTCGGACAGATTATGTGGGATAAAGTTGGAATTTCGCGAAGTGAAGAAGGTCTTAAAGAGGCTATCAGTGAAATTCAGGATCTTCGGGAAGAGTTCTGGAACAATGTTCGTGTTCCGGGCGAATCATCCAACTATAACAAGTATCTGGAGTTTGCCGGCCGTGTAGCTGATTTTCTTGAACTCGGTGAGTTGATGGCAAAAGATGCCCTGCATCGCGATGAGTCATGCGGTTGTCACCTTCGTGCGGAACATCAAACAGAAGAAGGGGAAGCACTCCGTAACGACGAAGAATATTCATATGTAGCAGCTTGGGAATTCCAGAATGTAAATGGTGAACTAGAGGAAGAGCTGCATAAAGAAGATCTGGAATTTGAATTTGTAGAACTGAAGCAACGCAGTTATAAATAATAGCATGCGGAATACACTGATTCCACTAATTACTACAGATTTGAATCTGTGATAATTAGCATCAGCCGCATTAGCTGTGTTCAATTTATAGATAAAAAATTATGTCTGATACATTTACCATACATCTCAAGATTTGGCGACAAGACGGCCCCGATCAACCGGGTAAGCTGGTTGATTATACCCTTGATAAAGTTAACGAGCATATGTCTTTTTTGGAGATGCTCGATGTACTTAACGAGGAAATTGTCGCAGAAGGTAAACAAGAACCCATCGAATTTGATTATGATTGTCGTGAGGGCATTTGCGGTTCTTGTAATCTGGTGATCAACGGTCAGGCTCACGGGCCCAAAGACATGACTTGTACTTGTCAGTTGCATATGCGAAACTTTAGTGATGGTGATACCATTGTTATTGAGCCGTTTCGTGCCAAGGCATTTCCCGTTATTAAAGATCTGGTCGTCGACCGATCAGCATTTGATCGCATTATCGAAGCCGGGGGATATGTTTCTGTTAAAACAGGGTCGGCTCCAGATGCTAACTCTATTCCGATCGATAAAACAGTAGCCGATACGGCTTTTGATTATGCTACTTGTATTGGATGCGGTGCCTGTGTGGCGGCTTGTCCAAACTCTTCGGCTTCGTTGTTTACCGGGGCTAAATTGGCACACTTGAATCGACTGCCACAAGGGGAGCCTGAGCGTAAGAAGCGTACGGTTGCCATGGTCGAACAGATGGAAGAGGAGGGCTTTGGTGATTGCTCTAATTACGCAGAATGTGAGGCTGTTTGCCCCAAAGGGATTTCTATCTCTGCTATAGCTGAGATGCGCCGAAATTACATGAAAGCTGCTTTTGCAGGTGAAGAGGTATAAATTTCGGCGTGCAAATGTGTTTTTGAGAAATATTTATCATTAATTTATTCGTTATAAAAGCCCGACCACTTATGGTCGGGCTTTTTATTTTATCGCTTATAAAAACTTCCCAGAATAACGAGTTGAAATAGCCAATTTAGCGCATTTTATCTATCATCTCGAAAGAGGTTTTGATTCCTCTGATGAGCGCTGAACTTAGCCCATTGTGTTCCATTTCATTTAATCCCGCAATAGTACAGCCTTTTGGAGTAGTTACTTTGTCGATCTCCTGTTCGGGATGACCGCCGGATTCTAACAGCAGTGCTGCTGCTCCGCGTGCCGTTTGGGCCGCGATTAGCTGTGCATCACCAGCGTGAAATCCCACTTCTATGCCACCTTGAGAAGCGGCGCGAATATATCGGAGAAAAAAGGCAATACCGCATGCTCCTAACACGGTTGAAGCCTCCATTAGTTCAGTTTCGATGAGTAGCGTTTTACCCATGGTTTCAAAAAGTTTTACGGTGAGTTTTTCCGCCTCGTCGTGAGGTGTTTTCTCAATGCAGGTCATAGCCTGATTGATGGCAGCTGCTGTGTTTGGCATTACTCGCAATATCTGAAATCCGGAGCCCACCATTTCTGCAATTTCTTCATCCCTCACACCTGCGATCGTTGATATCAGGATTTGTTCCTCAGGATCTATTGCAGGTTTAATTTCGGAAATTAGGGACTCTATTTGCATAGGTTGCACCGCAAGAATAATAATTTCAGCATTCTTAACAGCTTCAATATTATCATCCGTTACGGAGACATTTTCAGCTTCCAGATGTGTGATAAGTTCCACATTTCGCCTGGTTACAGTTACGTTGTATGTGGATCCTGCCTCTTTCGTACGGGCCAGCCCTTGAGCTAATGCACTTCCGAGATTTCCTCCACCGAGGATAGCAACTTCAGTTTTCATAGAAAGTAAATGTTAGTTGTTGGAATTAAAGACGGCGTTAAATTTTTTTTGAATTTCCTCATTGCAAAGATTGCTGATGCTACCCTCGTGCGTATGTCGGATATTTTTATTCGGTTCAAAGTCTCCCTCTTCAATAGCTTTTCCAATATCTTTGTAAGCCACTCTAAATGGCACACCTTGCTCTACTTTATCATTCACTGCTTCCACACTGTAGATGTATTTGTATTTATTATCCGCAATGACATCTTCATGAACTTGCATCTGCTCTATCATCAACTTACAAGTATAAAGGCACGATTTGACTGTTTCCACCGCAGGGAACAGTTTTCCCTTGAGCAGCTGATAATCTCGGTGATAACCGCTGGGTAAGTTATTAATAATTAGGGTAAGTTCATTGGGAAGCGACTGGATATCGTTGCATTTTGCGCGGATAAGTTCAAAGGCATCCGGATTTTTTTTATGAGGCATTATGCTGGAGCCGGTTGTGAGCGAATCAGGAAAGGACAGAAAATCATAATTTTGATTACAGTACAAACACACATCCATTGCCATTTTCGATAACGTTCCGGCCACTGCACTCAACCCAAAGGCTGTAAATTTTTCAAGACGACCGCGGCTCATCTGTGCTGCCACAGAGTTGTATTTGAGCGTGCTGAATCCCAGTAATGTTGTAGTTATTTCCCGATTGATGGGAAGAGAGCTCCCATATCCTGCAGCGGAACCGAGGGGATTTTGGTCTGCAATATCAAACGCTGCATTGAGTTGATGAAGATCATCAATGAGGGATTCTGCATAGGCGGCAAACCACAAGCCGAAAGAAGAGGGCATGGCCACCTGCATATGGGTATAACCAGGAATGAGAACCTCTTTGTGGGTTTCACTCAAATCAAGAAGCTGTTCAAAAAGGGGTTTTATAAGCTGTTTTATTTCATTGATTTGATCTTTGACGTACAAGTGAAGGCATACGAGGACTTGATCATTACGGGATCGCCCGGCATGGATTTTCTTGCCCGTGTCGCCCAGAGCTTGTGTTAACTCATATTCAATTTTCGAATGGACATCCTCAAACTCTTCCTCTATGATAAAGGTCTCCTCGCTGATCGTTTCTCCTATTTTTTCGAGCTCGTTTGCAATAGCACGGTATTCCTGATCAGAAAGTAGTTCAACTTTCTTCAACATCTGCGCATGGGCTTTGGAGGCTTCGATATCGTATTTGGCAATTTCTAAATCCAGCACCCGATCGTCACCTACCGTAAACTGTTCAATTATTTCATTAGTGGATTGGTTTCCCTGTTTCCAAAGTTTCATCTGCTATAGTATTTGAATTAGAAGCGTAATGTATGTGTGGATCCCTTTAGCAATCTCATCGAGATAAATAAATTCATCTGCAGTGTGAGAGCGTGCTGATTTTCCCGGACCAATTTTGATGGAGGGAACCGGAAGCAAAGCTTGGTCTGACAGTGTCGGCGATCCAAAGGTCTTCAAGCCGATGGCTTTACCAGCGCTGACAATAGGATGGTCTTCAGCAATGAAGGAAGGTTGTAACCGTGTTGATCGAGGGGTCACTTCCGAAATGAGATAGTGCTGTATAATCGCTAAGGTCTCCTCGTTTGTATAGGCATCAGTAGTTCGAACATCCACAGTAAACGAACAGTGGTCTGGCACCACGTTGTGTTTGGTTCCACCTTTGATGATAGCAGGAGTCATTTTTATCGGCCCCAGAAATTCAGATTCTTTTTTAAAATTATAGAACTGAAGCCATTCAATGTCTCCAGAAGCAATACAAATGGCATTTTGCCCCTCATTTCGGGCAGTATGTCCACTTTCTCCCTTGGCCAGGCAGTCGAGCACCATCAGGCCTTTTTCAGCTATAGCCATCTGCATTTGGGTGGGTTCGCCTACGATCCCAAATTTGATCGGGGGTAATTTTTTAAAGAGGGATCCAATGCCGTTATTTCCTGAGATTTCTTCTTCCGCCGTTATTGCCAAAAGGAGATTATAGTTGAGTTTTTTCTGCTCATAGAAATGAATAAAGGTAGCAATCAGCGAGCTTAAAGCCCCTCCGGCATCATTTGAGCCGAGTCCATAGAGTTTACCGTTTGCAATATCAGGATTGAAGGGATCCCTGGAGTAGGCTGTGCTGGGGCGTACCGTATCGTGATGGGAGTTCAGCAAAATGGTCGGTTTAGTGGCATCAAAGTGCTTGTTTTTTGCCCAGACATTATTGAGATGTCGCTTTGCCTTAATACCATTTTCTGATAAATAATCACGGATCACTGCGGCCGTTTTAGATTCCTCTTTAGAAAATGAAGGGATGGCAATAAGTGCTTTGAGCAGATCAATAGATTGGCTGGCTAATGGATTCATAATGTTAGTTCAGTCCCCGTTTGGTTCGATAGATTATGGGCATGTTTTATATGCACATTTTGGACATCCTGGTATAGGGCTTCAAAGGCCGTATCCAGTTTAGGTATCATTCCGTCTTTGATAACTCCTTTGGCTTTTAGATTTGTGAAGGTTTCTTTACTCAGTAGTTCGATCAGGGAGTCTTCATCATTGACATTTTGTAGTACACCGGGCTTTTCAAAACAGTAGCTTAATTTTACTTTGCACGTTTGGCAAAGGGCTGCAGCCAGGGTTGAGGCAATGGTATCAGCATTGGTATTGAGCAGTTGACCGTTGGTGTCATGCGTGATAGCAGAGATTACAGGGATGATTTGTTCATCCAGTAATCGCTTAAGGAAGTACGTACTGATGGATTCCCTATCAATATCTCCGACAAAACCGTAGTTGATTTCGGTACCACTCCGCTTTTGAGCAGGAATGATATTGAGGTCTGCGCCCGACAGTCCCAGCGCATTGGCAGATTGGGCTTGGAGCTTGGCCACAATATTTTTGTTGATTAGACCGGCATATACCATTACCGCAACATCCAGCGTTGGGCTATCGGTAATGCGTCGTCCGTCTTTCATCTGGATAGGAATATCCAGCTTTTGGCACATGTCAGAAGCGGAACTTCCACCGCCGTGTACCAATATTTTAGGATGATCAAGCTTCGTAAATTCATCCATAAACTTTTCGAGCATGTGGTGGTTGTCGATAATATTTCCACCGATCTTTATGATCTCCAGTGTATTCATTATAGATCCTCCAGCAGATTTTGAAGGACAGCTTGGGCAGCGTATTCGCGATTTTTGGTCTGTTCAAATACCAGCGATTTGTCGATAACCTCATCGGTTGCCACTACATTTCGTCGGATTGGCAGGCAATGCATGAATTTTCCATTATTGGTTAGATCCATTTTTTCCTGGGATATGGTCCAGTCATTCTCAACTGATGGAGTTTGTCCATATTGGGAATAACTCGACCAATTTTTCGTATAGACAAAATCGGCATTCTCAAGCGCTGATTCCTGATCATTGGTAATGGCAACGCCATCCGTAAACCTTTTACTGAGTCCATATCCTTTGGGATGGGTCAGCGTGATCGCAGCATCAGTTTTGGTAATCCACTGGAGAAATGAATTGGCGACTGCCTGTGGAAGAGCCTTGGGATGCGGTGCCCAACTTAGTACTATATTAGGTTTGGGAATATTCGATTCGGCAATGGTCGCCAGGTCTGTCAGTGACTGCAGGGGGTGCAAGGTAGCCGATTCCAAGCTTATAACGGGAACGTTGGAATGCTCTATAAATTTTTTAAGCACTTTCTCCTCGTAATCTTCGTCACGATTTTTGAGATTTGCAAATGTTCGCACCCCCATGATATCGCAGTAACCGCTGATGACCTGCACCGCATCTTTGATATGCTCTTGGGTTGAACCGTCCATGACAGAGCCATCCTCAAATTCTATATTCCAGCCATTCTTGTTAATGTTCATTACAATCACATCCATGTCCAGATTTATGGCTGCATTTTGGGTGCTCAGTCGCGTTCGCAGACTGGGATTAAAGAAGATAAGTGCCAGTGTTTTATTGGTGCCCAGAGTAGATCGCTTACCATTATTTTTTATCTCGAGGACTTGCTGTATCAATGATTGAGGATGTTTGATATCGTGTACTGAAGTAAAATTTTTCATCGTGGTTAGTGCTGTGTTAGAATGTTTTGTATTGCTACTATGAATTGGGTAGCCTCTTTTTTTGAAATTGTCAGCGGGGGAAGCAGCCGCATTACATTGGGATTAGAAGAAACGCCAGTGATGATGTGTTTCTTTTCGATAAGAGATTGTCGTAGTTTCTTGATGGGAAAGGGAAATTCTACACCTATCATTAAGCCGCGTCCGCGTGCTTCTTTGATTGGAGTAAGGGTTGCAAGCTCGTTAAGAAGGTATTGTCCTACTTCCGCGGCATGGGTAACGAGTTGTTCCTTTTCGATTACATCCAGTACGGCACCAGCTGCTGTGCAGGCCAGATGATTACCCCCGAAGGTAGAGCCCAGTCGTCCGTAGTTGGCTTCAAATTTGGGACTTAGGATGGTGCCTGCTACGGGGAAACCGTTGCCCATTCCTTTTGCTACTGTAATGATGTCGGGTTGGATACCGGCATGTTGGTGTGCAAAGAACCGGCCGGTACGTCCGAAACCGGACTGAATTTCATCGCAAATCAGTACGGTGTTATATTTCTCACAAAGTTCTTCAACCTCTTTTAGAAAAGCATTTTCAGGAACACGAATTCCCCCAATACCTTGTATTCCTTCGATAACGACAGCGCAAATATCACCTTGGCTGATTTCTGATTCCAAGGCTTCAATATCATTAAGTTCCAGAAAAACAACGTCGCTGCTTTTATTGATCGGGGCCGTGTAGGCATCTTTGTCAGTGATGTTTAGCGCAGTGGTCGTACGTCCATGGAATGCTTTTTCAAACGAAATGACTTTCGATTGGCCATTGTGAAAGGAGGCCATCTTCAGGGCATTTTCAATAGCTTCGGCGCCAGAGTTACAAAGAAATAGCTGGTAGTTTTTATAGCCGGATTGCTTGCCAAGTTTTGCCGCTAATTTTTGCTGCAGTGGGTTTTGTACCGAGTTTGAATAGAAGCCGATGTTGTTTAGCTGATCAGTAATCGCATCGACATAGTGTGGATGACTGTGACCAATAGATATCACAGCATGGCCGCCATAGAAATCCAGGTATCTGTTCCCGTCATTACAATACACATAGCTTCCTTTGGCTTTTACGGGTTCTAAATCAAGTAGGGGGTAAACGTCAAAGATTTCCATATTAGAAATGAGTGGGTTTAAGCAGAAGTCCATTGGTTTCATCGAGGCCGAACATCAGGTTCATGTTTTGGAGAGCTTGTCCAGATGCGCCCTTTAGTAGATTATCGATAATACTGGTGATCAGCAGTTGTCCGTTTTTTTTCTGAAGATGCAAGAGGCATTTGTTGGTGTTGATTACCTGTTTGAGATGCAGCGGATCAGGGCTGATATATACAAAAGGGCTATCGGAATAAAACTCCTTAAACAGTGATTGGGCGTTTTCAAGGGATATACCGCTCTTGGTATAAGCAGAGATGAATATGCCCCTCGTAAAATTCCCGCGCATTGGTACAAAATGGAGCTCAGAATCGAAGTCATCGGATAACTGCTTGATGCTCTGTGTTATTTCCGTGACATGCTGGTGATTAAGAGCCTTATAAACAGAAACATTACTATTACGCCAGCTAAAATGCGTGGTGTCACTAAGCGAGCTTCCCGCCCCGGTAGAACCGGTAATGCCATGAATATGAAGGTCGTGCTGCAGACCCGATGCTTGTGCCAGGGGCAGCAGTGCCAGTTGAATAGCTGTGGCAAAACAGCCGGGATTGGCTACGTTTTTTGCTTTCTGGACAGCGTTCTTTTGAAGCTCTGGCAGCCCATAAATAAATGGGCGTTGGTGATATGATTGCTGTCCCTCAAGACGAAAATCGCGGCTCAGATCAATGATATTTGTAGTCGGTGCTACAGGATGCTTTGTTAGAATTTCAGCCGAATTGCCGTGGCCGGTGCACAGAAAAAGCACATCAATGTCACGATTCACCTTGGAGCTGAAGTGGAGATCTGTTTCTCCGAGCAGGTCGTTGTGCACGGTAGTAATTGGGTTGCCGTGTTGGCTCCTGCTGTATATAAAATCGATTGTAACTTCCGGATGATTGAGTAGCAGGCGAATAAGTTCTCCGCCAGTGTATCCCGATCCTCCTATAATTCCCGCGTTAATCATTACTGTTCACCGTTTTATGGATATTAATTTGATTAGATAAAATCTTGGCAAATCCCCTCACATCGTCACCGCTCCAGCCCTTGTTCATTTCTCCATAATCCCCGAATTTCGCATTCATCAGATCATTCGGCGACGAAATGCCATCGATTTCAAAACGGTATGGATGCAACGTAATTTTCACTGATCCTGATACCGCTTGTTGGGTAGATTTCATAAAATTCTCAATATCCCGCATGACGGGATCAAGGTATTGTCCTTCGTGCAGCATCATTCCATACCATTCGGCCAGTTGGTTTTTCCAGTAGAGTTGCCACTTGGTAAGCACGTGTTTCTCAAGATGCTTGTGCGCGTTTATCAGAATTATCGGCGCGGCAGCTTCAAATCCTACTCGGCCTTTAATGCCAATAATGGTATCACCTACATGGATATCCCGCCCTACCGCATAAGCCGAAGCGAGTTTGTCAAGATGTTTTATCAGTTTTACGGGTTGATAGTGTGTGTCGTTTAGTGCAACCGGTTCTCCATCTTCAAATATCAGTTCGATGGTCTGGGATTCTTGCTTTTCCATCTGGCTGGGCCAAGCTTCCTCGGGTAAGGGCTCGTCAGAAGTCAATGTTTCGGCTCCGCCAACGCTGGTGCCCCACAGGCCTTTGTTGATGGAATATTTGGACTGGGCCCAATCGAAGTCAAAACCGTGATCTTGCAGGAATTTTACTTCTTGCTGGCGGCTTAGCTGCTGGTCACGGATGGGAGTTATGATTTCCAATTCGGGTGCCATTACATTGAAGATTAAGTCGAAACGCACTTGGTCATTGCCGGCTCCCGTACTGCCGTGGGCTATGGCTTCGGCTCCGATACTTTTGGCATATTCGGCGATAGCTACAGCTTGGAAAATACGTTCGGAGCTAACCGATAGTGGATAGGTGTCATTTTTCAACACATTGCCGAATATGAGGTAACGGATAACGTTTTCGTAAAAGGCTTCGGTTTGCTTAAGTGTTTGATGGGAATCCGTGCCCAGCGAATGGGCATGTTCTTCAATATCCGTTAGTTGCTGCTCAGTGAATCCACCGGTATCCACCAAGACGGTGTGTATGTTGGCATCAAAGGTTTCTTGTAGATACGGTACGCAGTAAGAGGTATCAAGTCCGCCGCTGAAGGCAAGTACAATTTTTTTCTTGTTATTCATAGGTAATAGGGTAAATGGTTCCTAAAGAAAATGGTTTGGAGATGTCCTGTAAGCTGATGTAGGTCAGGCTTTTTTCAGCTCCGCCGGTTTTTGGAATCTTCTTTCTCGTCGGGATCGTAGAGCATGCCGGTACAAAGGCAGTCTTTGCGATCTTCGCTGGTCAGAATATCGTAATTGGGACAACTTTGGCAGCCCTTCCAGAATTCTTCATCTTGGGTAAGCTCGGAGAAAGTGACTGGCTTGTATCCCATATCAGAATTGATTTTCATCACCGCCATGCTTGTAGTAATTCCAAAAATTTTGGCTTCGGGATATTTCTGGCGCGAAAGCTCAAAAATTTGCTGTTTGATACGCCTGCCGAGCCCCATCATGCGATAATGCGGATGGACGATGAGGCCTGAGTTGGCAATATAGTTGTCGTGACCCCAGTTTTCTATATAGCAAAAGCCGGCCAGTTTGTCATCGTCTTGGTCAATGGCAATAACCGCTTTGCCTTCAGAGATCTTGTTTTTTATATATTCTGGAGCACGTTTGGCAATCCCAGTGCCGCGCTTTTTGGCAGCCTTTTTCATGAGATCGCAAATTTGATCTGCGTAACAAAGATGATCAGTGTCAGCTATAGTAAGAGAAATATCCATCGTACGGCGATGTTTAATACAGCAGCGATACAGGTATTCGCTGGAAGAAATAAAGTTTTAAAAAATGAGGGGACGAGAGGAGAGGTACATTAGCATGTACTCTCCTATTGGAGAGTTATTGTTGAGCCCGAAGGGCCCGTCGCCGTAGGCGAAAGCGGAACGTAGAAATGCCTGCAACAGATCGGCTGTCGCTGGAAGAAATGATATGTGTTCCGTTTGCTTTCATGGTCGGATAAAATGGATGGTTCTGAGCAAAAAGGCAAATATCAATTTGTTTGTCATGAAAATGTGTTTTAAAGCTGCTAAAATCGCCCGTAACCTTGGTATTATAGAGATTGTTTTCAGTGATATTATCAGACCATATATACATAAAAGACCGAAATAGATAGCATTTTACATGCGGTTATATTAACAGTTCTTCTAAAATTCAAAGTCTGTCACTTTTAAAGTGATTCTCATTTAATACACCAGTTTAATGTGCAGAATTTGTGTCAAGCTTGGCAAGCGAGTGGAAAATTGTTTCGACAGTTTAATTTTGATGGAATGTAAAGCTCTTATCGATCAAGAGATGGAAGAAAAAACTTCTTTGTAAAAACTATAAATCCTTTTGGGCGTTTTACGGCAAAATAATTATATATCCGTTTATGAGCTCTACAAAATTCAAACAGGCACAACAGGCGCTCCAGAAATATTGGGGATTTCCTTCTTTTCGTTCGGGGCAGGATGAAGTAATACAGGCCGTGCTGGATGGCAAAAATACGATGGTGCTCTTTCCAACAGGCGGCGGAAAGTCGCTTTGCTATCAGGTTCCGGCAACGGTATTAGATGGATTGACGATTGTAATTTCGCCGTTAGTTGCTTTAATGCAAGATCAGGTTGAGCAGCTTAACGATCGTGGAATTTCTGCCACTTTTGTGAACAGTACGATTTCATCGTGGGAGATTGAACAGCGTTTTGCCAACGCTCGCAACGGAATGTACGATCTGTTTTACTGTTCTCCGGAGCGACTCAAAACAACGTTGTGGGAAGCAGAGATGCCGAAGCTGGATATCGATCTTATCGCTATTGATGAGGCACACTGCATTTCGGAGTGGGGGCACGATTTTAGACCGAGTTATCGTGAGATCCGTCCTACATTAGAAGATATCGCTGATGAGGTGACTTGGATTGCTTTAACAGCTACCGCAACGCCGGAAGTACGTGATGATATTCAGAAGAGTTTGGAATTGGAAAACCCTGTTATTGTTTCCAAAGGTTTTGATCGTCCCAACCTTAAATGGTGGGTTGTTGAAACAGCAAAAAAAGATCAGAAACTTTTTCAGGCTGTTAAAAAAGCTACTCCGAAAGGGTCGGGACTTATCTATGGAGGCACTCGACGTAACTGTGAGGACCTAACCCAAAAGATGGAACAGAAGCTGGGGATAAAAACAAAGGCTTACCATGCGGGAATTGATTCGGCGGACCGTCAGCAAATTCAGCAGGAATGGGTTGACGGGGATATCCCGCTTGTTGTTGCGACTAATGCTTTTGGGATGGGAATTGACAAAAGTGACTGTCGCTATGTGATCCATTATGAGATGCCTTATTCACTGGAGTCTTACTATCAGGAGGCGGGTAGAGCGGGCCGTGACGGAGAAGAGAGTTTTCCCATACTAATATTCAAGGAGTCGGATGCTATAATTGCTGAACAAAGAATTAAGGATTCCTATCCCGGGAAAGAAGAGTTGCAGAAAGTGTATGATGTGCTTTGCGATGAACTGAATCTGGCGGTAGGTTCGGAGATGGAAGAGCGGGAAGAAGTATCCATTAAAGCACTTCAGAAACGTTCAGCTTTATCGTATAGAAAAGTACGAACAGCCTTGGATGTCCTTGGACAGTTGGGTATGATTGAAATGGTTGAGCATATAAGTCCACAGATTGGCGTACACTTTATAGTGAGCCAGGATTATATCCATGATCAGATTAACGGGTTGGAAAACCAACAAAAAGTAGAATTTCTGGATATTCTTTTTCGTCAGTTTGGAGGGGAGGCTTTTGGTAAAATGAAGTACCTGGAATTTGATTACATCCAAAGAAAGTTGGGTGTTTCGGCCAATGCGGTAAAGAAGGGATTGCAGGTTCTTCAGGATCGCGATCATATATTAAAGTATGAATCTATTGGGGAGCTGCCATTGATTAAGCTGATGGAGGAGCGTCGTTCGAACTTGTCATTAAGTACGGAAGAACTGGAAAAACATCGCGATAATCTGTTGCAAAAGCTGGAATATATGAAAGGGTATGTTTCTACTGAAAACTGCCGCGAAGTGTATATTCGCCATTATTTTGGTGAAGAAAACGTTGAGCGGTGTGGGCATTGTGATAATTGCCTGAATGCGAAAAATGCTGTCACCTCAATAAAAAGTGAAGAAATAGATCAGATTAAAAAGATTCTCGAAAAAGATTGGCTATCTTTTGCCGAGATAGCGGACCGAGCCGGATGGAATAAAGATCGAACCAAACACTTGCTGAGCTATCTGATCCGTGAGGAAATGGTAATTACCAGAAAGGATAAATACGGTTGGAATAGTTAGCAGATTAACGGGCTAAGCTATCTTTTTTGGTAGTGTCTGATACTTGATCCATTTTTAAACGTTCAATTGCTTTTTCGATACGCATTTGCTGTTTTTGTGGAAACCTTTGATAGTAGCTGTGGCTTTGTACGAAAATAGAATCAGTTATTTCATATTTTTGAAAAACTTCATTGGTCAGTGAATCAACGGTCAGGGTATCCAGCGAATTGATTTCCCCGTGGGATCGTACAAGCTGTAGCTCCACCATCACGTCGATATATTTATCCTCTTTAATGAGCTGGTCAGGTTTAGGAGGATTATCAGAGCAAGCAAACCCTACACTCAGCAATAAGAAAACAAGAGGAGGAAGCCACTTCATTTATTGATCTCCCGGTGCTTTGGGATTTAATGGTCGCATTGTGATGTCGTTAATTAGGAAGTTGTCGGGGGTTTCGAGAACGTTAATCAATACCTGCGCTACTTCGTCAGGTTGCATCATATTTTCATGCGTATCGATATCCTTATCCCCGAAAAAGCTGGTTGCAATAGAGCCGGGATAAAAGCAGGTAACTTTGATACCGTCGTACCGTACTTCCTTAAAGAGTGCTTCGCTGAATCCACGAACCCCAAATTTTGAGGCATTATATCCGGTCATTTTTGGATTACCAATTTTACCGGCAATAGAAGCAATATTGATGATATGGCAAACGGATTCTTTTTCTTTCATCAGGGGAACAATTTGACGGGTCATATAGAACGTCCCAGAGAGATTAGTCTGTACCATATCCTCCCAATCCGCTAATGGAAGCTCATCGACGTTTGCAAAACGGCCCAATCCGGCATTATTAATAAGGATATCGGGTTGGTAATCTTTTGAAAAGATATCACTGATCCATTGTTCAATGGCGTCATGATCAGTGATATCCATCGCGACCGGTTTGAACTTTTTGCCAAGCTTTTGCTGCACCTTTTGAAGTTTGTCAGTGCTTCGGGCTAAGCCGTAAACGGTAGCTCCCTTCTCGATAAGCGCCTTACTAAAATCAATCCCAATACCACTGCTGGCCCCAGTGACAACGGCGATTTTTGCATCAATGTCCATAATAATGTCTGACTTAATTTTTTTAAAAAAGTTGTAGAACGATTTCACATTTCTCAACAAAATTACTCCGAAACAGATTCGCTTTCTACTTCAGAAACTTGAGAAGAATTATTCAGCCGGTCCTGGATGAGTGCATTCACCATATCGAGGGCGACTTTATTTTCGCCACCGTGAGGAATAATGATATCAGCATATCGCTTTGTAGGCTCTACGAATTCAAGATGCATGGGACGAACGTATTTGCGGTATTGTGAGAGTACATGCTCGAGCTCTCGATCGCGTTCTACAATATCCCGCTGGATGCGTCGCAGCAACCGAATATCATCATCGGTATCAACATAGAGTTTGATGTTCATGAGATCCCGCAGCTCTTTTTCGGTAAAGACCAGAATCCCGTCGACTAATATAATTTGTTTCGGTTCGCCCAGCCGGGTTTCTTCTTTGCGGATATGTTTGGTAAAATCATAAATAGGAATTTCAACCTGATAACCTTCTTTAAGTGCTTCAATGTGACGAATCATTAATTCGGTTTCGAGCGAAGAAGGGTGGTCAAAATTTTGCTGCGTGCGTTCCTCAAATGACAAGTGTTTGAGATCCCGGTAATAAGAATCGTGTTGGATCAACAGAATTTCTTGTTCTCCAATCGCATCAATGATATGTTGTACTACGGTTGTTTTACCGGAACCGCTGCCGCCTGCAACACCAATTATCAGAGGGTCCAAAGTAAAATTTATTTGGGGTTATGGATTTCCGTTTCCTTCCTTGAAATTTCTTATGGCTCGAAAAATTGCTGAAGCAATATAAGACTGTCCACGCTCGGAAGTTAAATAGCGAGCTTCACTGGGATTACTTATAAAGCCAGATTCAACAAGTACCGCAGGCATAGAAGCGTGATATAATACCACAAAACGTCCCTGTTTTACTCCGCGGGAATGACGCTGGGCCCGCTCATCAAACTGATATTCCATCATGCCGGCAATTTGTTCGCTGGTAGCTATGTAGCTGCTGTTCGCCAACTCGTACACTAATAGTTCCTCCTGGCTCAGCTCCCGCTGTTCCGTATCATTATTGGCACGGACGACACGGTTTTCGCGCTTCATCACCTCCAGAGCTGACTCACTGCGTTCAAGTCCCAAAAAGTAAAGTTCCGTTCCATACGGCTGACGTGATGAATGGGAATTGCAGTGTATGGAGATAAACAGATCCCCCTCGGCTTTATTGGCAATACTGCCACGTTCTTCAAGTTCGATAAACTTATCCGTTTCGCGGGTATACACGACTTTTACATTGGGCATATATTCGTTGATATAAGCCCCAACCTTTTTGGCAATGTCGAGTACGATATGCTTCTCTTTAACATTCCTATAGCCGATAGAACCCGGGTCGTGGCCTCCGTGCCCCGGATCTATAACAACTACATCGAACTTCATTTTGTCTCTTGTCTGAGCATATTCAGAGTTTTGTTGATTGGCAGAACCATTTCCATTGCCTTCCAACAAACTTCTTTCGGTGATAGTAAAACTCGACCAGATAATTGGGTCTGTATCTTTCGTGAGATACTCTAACTCTGTTTTATCTACTTTTGTGAGCCCAAGTAACAAGTCATCACTGTTTCCATCGTGGTACGCCTTCCCGTCGTAGAATTTGTCTTCTGTAATATAAATGTCAACACCAATACCAGCCGGAATGTCATAAAAACTAATTTCATCAAAAGCGGAAGAAATATTAGGGAGTGTAATATCGGTAGTGTCAATATTATCTTGGTAAAGCGTCATTTGTATCAGGTCGGCATCCGGTTGATACACTTCAAACGAATCTACCGGCTGACTTAGATGGAACCGAATAACTTGCCCTTTACCATCGCTTCGTTCAGCGGTAGTAACCATTTGCAGGGAGTTATCTTGCGCCTGAAGTGGTTGGGTAACGCTCAAGCTTAATAAGAGAAAGGTTGCCAATAGTGACCAAAATTGACCGCATTTTGGAGGAGATTGCAAATATTTTAAAATGGGATTGATCACCTTACATTTCATTGTAATGCTGAAGAATATTTGAATCGAAATTAACTAATATTTGCTCAAGAATAAAAAGGATTATCTCAATGACTCTCATGAATTAACGGTATGTATTTATTTGTATTTCCCCATATTTTGATCAAATTATAAAAAAGTAACCTAACGAAGGTATTTCTATTGGATCGTCAAGAATTTAGAGAAAAGCTGCAGCAGTGCATAACGGAAGATGTGCAGGAAAATCTTATCCGGCATATTGAAGCACGTTTCGATGAATTTGAGCAATTACTCAGGTATTTTTCGGCGGTTGAGCGTAAGTACGACGCAGAAAATACAATTAAACTGGGATTTCCGGGCATCTTAAAAAATATTGAGGATACGCTCATCAATAAGCAAAGTGAGAGTATCTTAGCAATATATTTATCATCCATTGAGAAAGTCGTTGAAAACTTTCCCGAAGAAGAGGTTTGGATGCAACAGGAACGGCGATTTATAGTACAGCAGGACGATTTTTTTTGGGAGGCAGCGCTAAAACGAGTAAAAGGAGCGTGCCGAGGCGTTACTCGCTTTAGTTTTAAGGTTCTCCAGTCGATTAAAGGCATTTTTGGGGTCAAAAGAAAAACGTATCCCAAATGGGAGCAAACAATCCCCATGCGTAGAACAGTGCGTTACGAGCTATCGGATGCAGCGTATGTTTTGGAATGGGGACATGCTCTTGAAAGGGTACAACTGGATATCATCAGAGAGATTGAGGAGCTGTTAGTTGGTAAGGGAAATGAGCAGCAAGCGTTGGATTTAGGTGCTTTTGTTTCGGATCAAAAAGATAAGTTGGAGGCCAAAAAGGCTGAGCTGCTGCAGAATATAGAGCAGGAGCTTCGGATAAAGCAGTCACAAATAACCGAGGATATCGAAGCGGTTGGGACGTTGGAACGGCATGCATCATTTTTAAAAGTTGAGCGATTACAGGGGAAGGAAGAACAACTACGATCGCAGTTTCAGGCATATCAAGAGCAATGGAAGCAGGTACAAGAGCTCTTTTTTGAACGTACAAAAGATGTTGTCCAATTTTTGAATCTACGTTCCGACATCGGAGAGGAGATTGCAAAATTTAAAGGAGCATTTGACGAGATTTTTCAAGAATCGCTCAGCCACCCGCTCAAAGAGTTTGCCGAAGACCTCCAAGAAGCAATTGATGAAGTTGGCAAAGGTGATTCTTTAAACGATTTACGATCGTTAAATAACACGCTCACGAGCTTTGTCGAAGAACGATTGATAGAGCCCATACAAAAATTGGTGGACAAAAATATTCTATCTGAAAAAACGGAGCATTTGTTTGAGGATCTGCTGCTGAGTGTGGGACAATTTCCCGAAGAAGCACAACTGGTTTTTGATGCCAATCTTGATAAAAATCCACCCTCGGTAAATCAGGAAGAGGTTGAATGGCGACAGTTGGTAATGCGGGCTCTCCGGGAATTATTTATGAATCCGCTGCTACCTGCCAACCAACAGTACGAAGAATTTTTATCTCAGAATTTGGAGGACATTATAGAGATAAAAAATATCATATCCGTCAATATTGATTCAGCTATTGAAGCTCCCCAGGAAGATATTAAGGATGAGGAGAAGGATGATCCCAACAAGGTGGTTCGCGAAGCATTGCAGCGGATCTTGCTTAAAGTTCAGGAACTGAACAAACAGGCAGATGAGAAGTGGCAACAGATTGATGGTTCTATTGAGGAGGGGAAAGATTCTTTCTTTTCTTCCCTGTTGACCTTGCTACACGAGGGAGATTCGAAACAGCTGCAGCGGATTAACGCTAAATATGCCGTTAAGGAAAAAACCAAAGACTGGCACACGGTTTTAGATTCGCGCTGGGCAAGAGTACAAGACCGGTTGATGCTATGGAGCCGATTTATCTGGAAAAAAGCAAAAAAGTATGGTGCCGACCTAAAAGCTTTTTTGGGATTCAAAGAGGTGAAAATTGAGGAGTCGAAGCGGACCGATATTGCAACTTATCTGTCTGAGACCGATAACAAAATGAAGGAACTGCCATATATCTATCGGCGGTTGTTTGATTTTCAGTCACTGGCCGATAAGCAATTTTTTGAACCTGCCCAGGAATCGACGCTTATTTTTAAAAAAGCGTATGAGCAGTGGCAGAATAAGTTTCCCTCCAATTTTGCCATCGTAGGAGAAAAAGGCAGTGGGAAGTCGTCGTTTTTGAATTTGATAAAGGATTCAGAGCTTGAGAAGGAGCATGTTGATACCGTTGAATTCGCAAAAACGATTTGGGATGAAGATCAGCTGGTAAAGAATATTGGCCCTGTTCTTGGCTTTGAGTCTGTGAAAACCATCGATGAGCTGGTGACTGCTATTAAAGAATCCGACAAACGGAAAGTCGTTGTCTTAGAGTCGATACAAAATTGTTTTGTTCGCCAGATAAATGGTTTTAAAGCCATTGAGAAATTGTTATATCTGATATCTGAAACACGGGGAAATATTTTCTGGATTGTCAGTTGTTCTCGCTACGCATGGTCATTTTTGGATCAGGTGGTGCAGGTTAGCGAATACTTTTCTCATATCACTAAAAGTGATTCCCTGGATGCAGAACAGATTAAAAGGGTGATTTTGAGCAGACATAAAGCCAGTGGATATTCGTTGTACTTTGAACCGGATAATCAGATTGTGCAGTCGCGCACCTATCGCAAACTCAAAGACCAGGAGCAGGAGGCTCAGGAGCATCTGAAAAAAGATTATTTTGAAAAACTTACGAAACTGGCTGAAGGAAATCCCTCTATTGCCATGATATTCTGGATTCGGTCGATCCGGGATTTCGATGAGACCAATTTTTATATAAAGCCGCTGGAGGTAACTTCAGTAGAGATGATCGAAGATTTAAATCCGAAGGTATTGTTTGCCCTGGCGGCTTTTGTACTACACGATACGTTATTGGATAAAGAGTTAGCCATGGTATTAAACATGAGGCTGGAAGAAAGCAGGTTGTTGTTAAATCGGTTAAGATCGCGCAGTATGTTGATTGAGAAAAATGATTCGTTCACCATAAATCATTTAATGTATCGGCAGATTGTTCGGGTGCTCAAAGAACGCAATATAATTCACTTGGGGAGATAACAGCATGTATAGATTTGCCAAGATACTACTTCTGACAGCCATCATCTTTTTAGGATTTTATAGTGTGGGGCTATCTGCCGTGCAAGATACTCTGGCGCAACAGCCCGATACCACGGTGATAACTGGACCGGTACAAGTTGATATAGTGCAGGTAGATACGGTTACCGTTGACACTATTCGTTCCGATACAAGCTCAGCTGTTGAACAGGTTAGTGAGGATACCGGTAAAGCCCTATCTGAGATTGAAAATCTTATTTCAGTAGGGGTGATACTGGCAATTATTATTACCATAATTTTCACCTATTTTCTGAATCGCTTTGTGGTTTTAGTACTGGATAATCTATCGGAACGGTTTACCAGCTATCGACTGGGAATTAAACGGATGGTACCCATTTTTCGATTGATTATTTGGTCATTTGCCATTTATATCATAATCGCTGGCATCATAAACCCACCAATAAGCACGGTTATTACCGTCTTGGCATCTATTGGTATTGCTGTGGGATTTGCTGCACAGGATATCTTGAAAAATATCTTTGGTGGATTTATCATCATTATGGATCGTCCGTTCCAGGTAGGCGATAAAATTCAGGTTGCTGAACACTATGGAGAAGTGCTTGCTATTGGTCTGCGGTCCAGTCGAATCGTTACCCCGGATGATTCAGTCGTAACAATCCCCAACAGTGAATTGATGAACGAAGCGGTATCAAATTCGAACTCCAGCGCATTGGATTGCCAGGTGGTAGCCGAAATATTTTTACCGATGGATGTGGATGTAGATACGGTTAAACGAATTGCCCATCGCGCAGCGGTTTCGTCGCGCTATGTATATTTGCAAAAGCCTATTTCGATTATTGCGCTAAATGAAGTCCATGAAGAAAACTTTGTACTCAAACTTCGGGTCAAAGCTTATGTTCTTGATATCAGATACGAATTTCCTTTTAAAAGTGATATGACAGAATTGATTTTAAATGAACTAAAACAACGCGAAATGCTTCCCAAACAAGAAGCATTTCGATAAGCCTTATAATTCTAAAACCTTAAAATATATTCATAAATATGAAATCTGCTTTAAGTACACTATTAACATTACTGGCAACGGCCTTTTTCTTGGCGGGGTGTCAGGGTATGCAAAGTGATAACAAGATGTCGATAGATGACCGACTCAATCAGTATACTGAATTTACATTGACGGCGGATGTTTCGTCTCTGAGTGATAACCAAAAAGAAATCCTAAAACTACTTATTGATGCCGGTAAGGCTATGGATGAGGTGTTTTGGGAGGAAGCGTATGGTAATAAAGAAACACTCATGAATAATGTGCCTGAGAAAGAGCAACAGTTTGCTCGGATAAATTATGGTCCCTGGGATCGGTTGAATGGTAATGAACCATTCATTGAAAACGTAGGCCCCAAATCTGAAGGTGCTAATTTTTATCCGCCGGATATGACCAAGAAGGAATTCGAAAACTGGGAATCTGAAGCAAAAGATGACCTTTATACACTGGTGCGTCGTACTCAGAGTGAAGAGTTAACAACAATTCCTTACCACGAGGCTTTTGCTGAACAGCATCAACTGGCTGCAAATAAACTTAAAGAAGCGGCTGAGCTGGCCGAGGATGAGGGATTAAAGAAATACTTGAATCTCCGCGCCGAGGCATTGCTGGATGATGAATATCAGGAAAGTGATATGGCGTGGCTGGATATGAAAGATAATACGATTGAAGTGGTGATTGGCCCTATCGAAACGTATGAAGACCAGCTCTTTGGATATAAAGCGGCTCACGAAACTTTTGTGCTGGTTAAAGATAAAGAGTGGAGTAATCGCCTGTCAAAATATGCTGAAGTGCTGCCCGAACTCCAGCAAGGACTGCCCGTGGCGGAAGAATATAAACAGGAGAAGCCCGGGCGGGACTCTGATCTAAATGCCTACGATGCTGTTTATTATGCCGGAGATGCCAATGCCGGTTCTAAAACGATTGCTATTAATTTACCTAACGACGAAGAGGTGCAGCTTAAAAAAGGTACGCGCCGACTGCAGTTAAAAAATGCCATGCGAGCTAAATATGATAAGATTCTATTGCCCATTTCCGATGTGCTCATTGCCGAAGATCAGCGTCAATACTTGACCTTTGATGCGTTTTTTGGCAATACGATGTTCCATGAAGTAGCGCACGGTCTTGGGATAAAAAATACGATCAATGATAAGGGAACAGTTCGCGAAGCACTGAAAGAGCACGCCTCCGCGCTCGAAGAAGGTAAGGCCGATGTGTTGGGTCTGTATATGGTTTCGGAGCTGCGCAAAGATGGAATGGTTAACGAAGGGACCATCGAAAATAATTATGTGACGTTTATGGCCAGCATTTTCCGGTCTATCAGGTTTGGCTCATCCAGCGCACATGGAAAAGCAAATCTCATTCGCTTCAACTATTTCAAGGAAAATGGAGCTTTTAGTTACGATGAGGAAGCCGGGACATACCGTGTGAACTTTGATAAAATTGCTGAAGCAACTGATTCGCTCTCAAACAAGATTCTTACCTTGCAGGGCAATGGTGATTATGAAGGCGTTGCCGCATTTGTGGAAGAATATGGAACCATAGGCGACCAATTGCAGCAGTCATTGGATCGATTATCCGAACAGTCTATTCCGGTGGATGTGACCTTTAAGCAAGGTGTGGATGTACTCGGCTTGGAATAGAAATCCATCTGATTTATAAGGTAGAAGGGGATACAGAAATGTGTCCTCTTTTGTTTTTTTTAAATCATTTTTTCGCCAAGGGTTGACTATGATTGTTCAAACATTTACAATGATTTAGAGACCCACCTTTAATCCTAAATAAGGAGGTTTAAAATATGGAAGAAAACGCCTTTCTTGAAGCAGCAGAAACTGGAGATTTAGAGACCGTTAAAAAGCATTTAGAGAATGGTGCTGATGTAAATACCGGTGACGAGCATGATCGAACAGCATTGATGAAAGCGGCCAAGCATGGCCATCTGGATGTTGTTCAATATTTGCTTAATCATGGTGCTGAAGTGAATACCCGCGATAACCGTGGAACAAGTGCATTGTACTGGGCATCCAGTAACGGCTATGACAATATTGTTCAGTTGTTAATACAACATCACAGTGATGTGAGTGTTATGGATGATCGCGGTTGGACAGCTAAAGATCAGGCCAGTTCTCACCATTATGATGGTATTGTTAATATGTTGGAAAAAGCGGGAGCTTAATACTGATCAACCATAATTATCGTTTCGTTTTCTCAAGCCTGTTCTGTAATAGAGCAGGCTTTTTTATTTGAACCTATTTTATAAACCAGTGTTGCGTTAAAAGCTTTATTTTAAAGTTATTTTGGAGGAGAACGTTCAAGAAGCGTACAACAAGAAAATCGTCGGTTCTTTGTGAATAGATTCGCCTGAATCTTTCCGCCACTCAGATATTTTTTTGGATACAATTTGTTCGTTGGGCAGCGTTAAGTTAGTGGCCGTACAGAACCGGGTATTCGGTTCACAGTAACGGATAACATCTTCAACTACTTTATCATTGCGATGGGGAGCTTCCATAAATATTTGTGTTCCACCGAATGATTTAGATTGATCCTCTAACTGCTGAATAGCACCTTGACGTTTATTTTTGTCGATAGGTAGATAGCCGTGAAAGGAAAATTGCTGTCCGTTAAAACCTGATCCCATTAGCGCCAATAAAATAGAAGAAGGTCCTACAAGTGGCTGTACCTTGATTTGGCGGTCGTGTGCCATTTTTATTAACTCTGATCCCGGATCGGCTACTACAGGACAGCCTGCTTCTGAGAGCAAACCGACATCTTTTCCTTTTTTCAGGGGATCCAGAAACGAAGCAATTTCA
The DNA here is from genome assembly GCF_052060035.1 of Fodinibius sp. SL11. Lineage (NCBI taxonomy): Bacteria > Pseudomonadati > Balneolota > Balneolia > Balneolales > Balneolaceae > Fodinibius > Fodinibius sp. SL11. Next base: position 119,782 of record NZ_JBPOEA010000002.1, read on the forward strand.
TGGATGGGGGTCTTTTTATTTAGCAGCAGAAATTCAATTTCATACTCCGGAACTGTATCACCCACCCACTGAAGATATCGCGCTGCCGTTTGTACATTTTCTACAACAAGCACCTCCATCCGACGGATTACATTGAGCACATAATCGGGGATAGTATTATTTTCAGGGGTTTTCCCCAGGGTATTGGGGATTAGATATAGCGTTCCTTTTGCAGGATCAGGAGAATTCATAACAACTTAATCGATACGTTCGATAACCAATTCTTCGTCCGGTTCACTAAGCTTTTTATTAGCAAAACGATGTGCAGCCAATCCGATAAAAAATGTAAGCAAAAGAGCGACACCTGCCATCAGAGCATTCGTCCAGATAAGGTTTTTTTGAGTTTCAAACGTAGGCATTAACACAATTTCCTGCATCGCGCCGGGCTGGTAGCGAATGGGGACGACCCGAATATCCTGCAGCCCGCCGGCCATCTCCACCGGGAGTGAAAGTTTGCGCTGAATTTCTTGGTTCTCATTTGTGGTGAAGTGCAAAACGATATAGCCATTTGTTTGAGCGGCAATCTGTTTTAGTTCAAATTCCACAACTTCCGCCGTGTAGCTATTGCCATTTTCATAGGTGTCGGTAATGCCATAGTAAACCAATCCCTGATGTAAGGTTAGAAAAAGAAAAACAGCGGGTAAAAGCCAAAACAGATACAGGTACTTGTATTTATTCATTATCTAAAAGTGCAAAAGATTAATAAAAAAGTGCATAATAAATCACATAAAACCAGCTGAAAAGACCGTGAATAATAGCCCATAAGATAGATTTATTGACCGACCATGATATGGTTACTGCAAGTGCAGTCCCTAATGTAATACCGCCACGTACGGTTTCGTGAACTTTTCCTGAATTTGCCATGATATTGATTGTTAATTAAGGTTAACTGCAGGAAAGTTAATACTATTTGCTGATTTCTTTAAGCGTAGCTTCACGCAATGCCGGATCCCACATTAATCGCTGTTGATAATCCTGGTGCATCAGGTTGCTGCTCATGTGAAACCAAAAAGCAACTTGCAGCGAATCGAAAAATACGGCTTGTCCAAAGGGCTCTTCGGAATAAACAGAAGCACCGTAGTCGATACCATTTAGCAGACCCAGTCTGTTATCATAAAGTGCCCCATAGTATTTGAAATCATTGTTTAATCCTTGCTCTTGGTAAGGCCAATCCATGATATCCTTCACACGTTTTGAAACAGGAGTTGAAATGAGTTCATTTTGCTCAAGCTTAACCATGAGTGTTGATAATTCTTCTCCGGTAGATTTTGGAAAGAGGGTTAAAATATTTCGTCGTTCTTTAAAGCCAATACCTAATCCTTGGTTCTCTTCAAAAAGTTTTGTGACTCGCTTGTTAAAATCATCATCTGTTTTAAAACGTTCTGCATTCTTTAACACCTTACTTCTAAACTCATCTTCGGATAAAGCTAAAAGCTTCTCAAAATGGGTATCAAATGTGTTGTTGCTTAAGTCAGAATGCAGAGTTATATACAACCCGGAAAAAGGGAGCGGATGATCAGTTGATTGCAGGTCAAGAAGATTGAAGGTTTCATTAATAGCCTTTTGCCCCAATTTATAGTATAAAAAGTCCGATATGGCCAAGTCGTTATAAATGATGGCGGTCTGTACCAACTCATTGAGCGGCACTTTTCCTTCATTGGTTACAGCATCTTTATTTTTAAGTACGCTTTTGGCATCATCATGGTGCGAAGCATCGATATAGGGAAGTTGAAAGCGATCTGTTTTTTCAAGCGGAATTAATTCATTAGGATCAATTTGCCCATTTTCAATAAGCCGGCCGTAGGTGGTAATCAGGAATAAATTAGAAAGCGTGCCCATGGTTCGGGATTTATCCGCCCCGTATGCAATAGTCGTATCAGGGTTGGTTACAGATTGGGATACAATGGTAGCGTGCTGAGGGTTAGATCCGATATATTGGGTGAGGCCTTTGAGTGACGTTGCCTTGGAAACCCATTGCTGTCCCTCTTGCAGGTCACCGCTATTATTGTACAGTGTTTTTAAGGCATTCAAATTGAATCCGAAGACAATAAAGAAGATGAGAATCAACGTACCTAAAAAGACGCCGATAAATTTTAGAATGCGCATGCAGGGATGTAAGGAAATCTTGTTTGAAATGAACCGTAAATATACGAACTCTACTGCCTTAAATCAGCAAAGAATAAGTCAGATGTGTGAAGTGAAACGGAAAACGATTAGCTTTTGACCGTCTCACCTTTGCTATTTGTTAACTCACAAACTGCATCATAATTGCACAGAGATAGGCCGCATACGTACCAACGGCGTAGCCCAGCACCGCTAGGAGCACGCCAACAGGGGCAAGGGCGGGATGAAATGCGGATGCCACAATGGGGGCTGACGCAGCTCCACCTACATTGGCCTGACTGCCAACGGCGATAAAGAAAAAGGGTGCGTTGATTAGTTTAGCCACAATGAACAATATAACAACGTGTATGATAATCCAGAGCAGTCCGATGAGGAAGAAGCCGGGGCTTTCGAAGATTGCCAATACGTTCATTTTCATTCCAATCGTAGCAACCAGAATATAGAGAAACAAGCTGCCAATTTTGGAAGCACCTGCTCCTTCAAGTTCACGAGCTTTGGTGAATGACAGGGCAAGGCCACCGGTAGTGGCTATTACAATAATCCAGAAGAACCGGGAGTCGAGACTTAGGTTACTGAGCTGCGGAAAGTTTTCGCCAATCCATGGAGCAATACCGTCGGCTCCTAAATGGCCAATAGCTGTTATCACAAAGCCAACCGCTACAATGGTTGTGATATCAGCAAGGGTAGGAATTTTGGCTACACTTGCTTTGTAATCTTCAATTTTCTTACGCAAAGCTGTAATGGGTGAAGCATCTGCTTTAAACCAAGCATCAATTTTTTCGGAAATGCCTGCTCCATAAAGCAGAAAGGCCAGCCAAATATTTGCTACAATAATATCTACAGTAACCATGGCTGAAAACAGATCAGCGCTGGGATCAAAAACTTCGAACATGGCCGTCTGGTTTGCGCCGCCGCCAATCCAACTGCCCGCTATCGTAGAAAGTCCGCGCCATAGTTCCTCGGGACCTGCTCCTGCGGTCATTTCTGGGGCAAAATAGCTTACCGTGATGAGAGCCAGCGGGCCGCCAATCATAATACCGACGGTTCCGGCTAAAAACATAATGATGGCTTTTGGTCCCAAATTGATGATCCCTTTAAAGTCAATACTGAGGGTAAGGAGCACCAAACTTGCAGGAAGCAGATATCGGGAAGCCACAAAGTAGAGGTTGGATTCTTCTCCTGATATCAATCCGAGTGAATTAAAAATAGAAGGAATAAAATAACAGAGCAGCAGAGAGGGCACGAAAGTGTAAAATTTTTGCCACTTCGGATTGTCGCTGTTTGAGGTGACAAATATGAATGCCAGAATAAATAACAAGATTCCTAAAACAACGGCGTCATTGGTAAAAACGGGAGCTGCAAATAAGGTGTACATAGCTGATATTTTTTAAACGATTACGCCTGAATCTACATTATAATTGGGTAATTGCGCAAATGGATGAAAATAGACACTGAAAAGGTTATACTTATCTTTCACTTTGTATCAAATATTAAAATAAAAGTGTATGAAATTTGCCGTTATAGGCACCGGAAAAACCGGTGGCAAGGTTGTTGAAATGTTAGGTGAGGATCAACTTGTCGGTCCGTTCGATTCATCAAATAAACCTACAGTTTCAAAGCTTGAAGAAGCTGATGCTGCAATTTTATTCGTGCCCGGAGCAGCCGTAGACGAGCTGATGGAACCATTGATGGAGTCCGGTATTCCGGCTGCGTGGGGAACGACCGGCTATGAATGGCCCAACGATTTGGATCACCAGCTAAAACAGCAGCATCTTAAATGGCTGCAGGCTTCAAATTTTAGTTTGGGAATGAATATTGTGCGCCGATGCTTGAATATTATCGGCCAAAGTTCTTCGGTTTTGGATCATCCGGAATTTCTTATTCATGAGGTCCATCACAAACATAAACAAGATGCTCCCAGTGGAACGGCTATTTCGTGGGAGCAGTGGCTGGGTAAAGAAGCAAAGATCACCTCAGAACGTAAAGGTGATATTAAAGGAATTCACCAACTGGAAGTGAAAACCGATACGGAATCCATCCATCTAAAACACCGTGCACACGATCGTAAAATTTTTGCGCAAGGTGCCATCTGGGCAGCAGAGCAACTTGTCAATGGGGATGTGAGTCCGGGTTTTTATGATCTTTCAACTATCTTTGATAACGTAATGCAACAATAATTATGAGTATTTCAGATACGAGACTTTATACGGCTTTGGTAACTCCCATGAAAGAAAATGGGGATATACATTTGGATAATTTGGCTTCGCTGATCCATAAACAGGATGAGGCGGGTAATGGAGTGCTTGTCTTGGGAAGTACAGGTGAAGGATTGGCGCTGCCCCTTGAAGATAAAAAGCAGGTCGTCAAAACGGCTGCAAGCCTTAATATTGATGTGCCTATTATGGTTGGAGTAGGGGGATTTAACCTCCGCAAACAGATTGAATGGATTGAGTATTGCCATCAATTTGATGTAGATTCCTTTCTGTTAGTGACTCCGCTTTATGCCAAACCGGGTCCAAAGGGACAGGTTCAATGGTTTAAATCATTACTGGATACGGCCGACAAAGATTGCATGTTATATAATGTGCCGTCGCGCACGGGCAGTAAAATGAGTCCGTTGGTGCTTAAAGAGCTGGCTGATCATCCGAACTTTGTTGCAGTTAAAGAAGCCAGTGGTAGCATTGAAGATTATCAGAACTATCGTAAGACGGCCAAAGATATTGCATTTTACAGCGGTGATGACGGGTTGCTTCCGTTCTTTTCTATGGCTGGATGTGACGGACTTGTTTCGGTGGCATCAAATGTTTGGCCGAAACCCACACATCAATATGTAGATTGGTGTTTGGATGGACGCGGTCCAGAGTTATTGCCCTTGTGGCAAGAATGTACCGATGCTTTGTTTAGTGGGCCCAATCCGGTTCCGGCAAAAGTATTGCTGCAAGAGAAAGGATGGATTGAACATGCTACGCTGCATCCACCACTCGTTGAAGAGGATGTGGAGGATATTAGTATCCTCAAAAATGCTGATAATATGATCCAGAGCTGGTATAAAGAGAATAGTTAATTCAGAGTATAGGTTTTAGGAGTTATTAATTTCAATATAAATTATTTAAAAGCAGATGAGTAATATTGATTGGGAAGATATTTTAGATAAACTGGAAACCGGAGAAGTGCGTGCCGCCGAACCCAAAGGGGATCGGTGGGAGGCCAATCGAGAAGTCAAAGAAGCAATATTGGCTTCTTTTTCGGCCGGTAAAAATACCGAGTACTCGGGCATTTATGATGGATTTGTTGATAAGCACAACTTACCGCCGCGTCGGTTTTCCGCTGAGGAAAATGTGCGCTTGGTACCGGGCGGATCATCGGTCCGTCGCGGAGCCTATGTGGCGGAGAATGTCATCATCATGCCGCCGGCTTATGTAAATGTAGGGGGCTATGTGGATGAAGGATCAATGATTGACAGTCATGCCTTGGTCGGTTCTTGTGCTCAGGTCGGCAAAAATGTTCATTTGTCAGCAGGAGTGCAGTTAGGCGGGGTGCTTGAACCGGTTGGATTATCACCTGTTGTTATTGAAGATGACTGTTTTATCGGTGCCGGATCGGTTATTGTAGAGGGAATTCTTGTCAAGAAAGGTGCGGTCATTGCTCCGGGCGTAACGCTTTCAAAATCAATTCCCGTTTACGACTGTGTTAATGAAGAGGTGTTGGGTAAAGGCGCTGATATTCCCGAGCGAGCAGTGGTTGTACCGGGTACCCGACCCATGAGCGGTGATTGGGCCCAAGAACAGGGTCTTAATGTTGCTTGTCCCCTGATTGTGAAGTACCGCGATGAAGACAGCGATGCCTCTCTTGAATTGGAAGATGCACTGCGATAATTACGATCAAAACTTAGATTTCATTTATTCATGTTTAAAAAAGGTTTATGCGTATATTGAAATTCGGTGGTTCCTCGGTGGGAACTACTGGTGCTATTCGACAGGTTGCAGGTATCATTTCTGAAAAGAAAAAGGACCACCACTTAGCCGTGGTGGTTTCTGCATTTGAAGGGGTTACCGATGTTTTAGAAGATGCTGTGACTAAGGCTTCAAAAGGGGATGAAGCATATCTCCAAATTTTAACTGATCTTGAAAAGCGCCATAATAGAGCTATTAAAGATCTGGTCAGCATTCAAAATCAAAGTCATACGCTGGCACAGTTCAAAATTATGTTTAACGAGCTTGACGACGTACTTCACGGAGTGTCACTGACTCGGGAACTGACAGAGCGGACTCGTGATTTTGTATTGGGATTCGGAGAGCGTTTTTCAGCATTCATCATTAGTCAGTTTTTGTCTGATACTGGAATGTTAGCTGATTATGTGGATGCTCGAAAAATTATCGAAACCGATCATGATTTTGGCTCTGCAAGAGTGCATTTTGAGAAAACCTACAAAAAGATTCGAGACTATTTTTCGGAAGCAAATTCTGATGCCATACAGGTAGTCACCGGTTTTGTGGCTTCAACGTCGAGTGGCGAATCTACCACCTTGGGTCGCGGTGGTTCGGATTATACAGCCTCACTCATAAGCGCGGCACTAAAAGCCGAAGGTGTTGAGCTATGGACGGATATTGAGGGCATCATGACCGCTGATCCGCGGAAGGTAAAACGCTATTTTGTGATTCCCCATCTTTCTTATGAAGAGGCGATGGAGTTGTCGCATTTCGGGGCGCAGATTATTTACCCACCTTCATTACAGCCGGCTATGAAAGAAAATATTCCCATCCTTATTAAAAATACGTTCAAGCCCGAAGAGGAAGGGACCCGTATTAGTAATCAGTCGATTCCGGGAGAGTCAATCATAAAAGGTATTTCATCAATTGATAATATCACCCTGTTGACCGTTAAGGGAAGCGGCATGATTGGAGTCACCGGTATCTCAGCGCGTCTGTTTGGAGCGTTGGCTGATGCAGGGATCAATATTATTTTGATCACACAGGCCTCATCCGAGCATACTATTAGTCTGGCGGTGCTACCGACACAGACAAAAGCGGCACAGCATGCGATCAAAAAGGAATTTAAGTATGAACTCCGCGATAATATTATCGATGAAGTAAAGGTAGAACATGAGCTGTCGATTGTGGCGGTTGTTAGCGATAATATGCGTCGTAAACCCGGTATTTCTGGACGCGTATTTCAGGCGTTGGGTGCTAATGGGATTAACGTGGTAGCTATTGCTCAGGGATCTTCGGAGCGAAATATCTCGATTGTAGTAGATCGGAAAAATGAGACCAAAACCCTAAATACGCTGCATGATGCTTTTTTTATTGCAAATGTTAAAACCGTTAATCTGTTTTTAATAGGGGTGGGATTAATTGGAGGCAAGTTGTTGGATTTAATCCAGCGGCAGGCTCAAAAACTGTTGAACGATTACCATCTTGAATTAAAATTGACGGGTATATCCAACAGCAAAAAATTCCTCATTGATGATGAGGGAATATCGATAGACGAGTGGAAAGAACAGATGATGTCGGAAGGGGAAGAAGCTGATATCAACGATTTTATCGATCAAATGTCTGAACTGAATCTTTCGAACAGTATTTTTATTGATTGTACAGCCAGTGACGAAATCGCTTCTTCTTACTCAGATGTGCTGGAGTCAAATATTTCAATAGTCACGGCAAACAAAAAGGCCAACTCCAGTTCGCTTGCCACCTACGAAAAACTACAACGACTGGCATTCAAACATAATGTAGCCTATCTCTATGAAACCAATGTCGGAGCGGGTTTGCCGGTTGTTGCTACCCTCAAGGAGCAAGTGCTAACCGGTGATGATGTTATGCGAATCGAAGGGGTGCTTTCGGGTACGCTCAGCTATATTTTTAATACCTTTGATGGAAGTACTTCTTTTAGTGAAGTAGTGCGATCGGCCCGCAAAAAAGGATTTACAGAACCCGATCCGCGAGAAGATCTTAACGGTCAGGATGTTGGCCGAAAGTTATTGATATTAACGCGTGAGGCAGGATTAAAGCTGGAATTTGAGAATATTGATATCCAAAACCTGGTTCCTAAAGAAGCGCGTTCTGTGGATACCGTTGAACAGTTTTTTGATATTCTTGAAGAACATGATGATGAATTTACAAAGCTTTATGAGGAAGCTGCTTCGGAGAATAAAAAGCTTTGCTATATCGCACGATATGAAAATGAAAAAGCTACTGTAAAGTTAGAAAAAATTAGTTCTATGCATCCCTTTTATGGACTCGACGGTAGTGATAATATTGTGGCATTTAAAACGCAGCATTACCAGAATAGTCCCATTGTTGTAAAAGGTCCCGGGGCAGGAGCAGATGTGACTGCGAGCGGGATTATTGCCGATATTCTTCGCATTAGTAATACCCCTTCATTCAGGGAGGAGATTTGAGATGGCTGATCAATATCAATATGTAAAAGTGTTTGCTCCGGCCTCGGTTGCCAACGTAAGCTGTGGCTTTGATGTGATGGGATTTGCAGTCGATCATCCCGGTGATATAATTGTAGCACGGAGAACAGAAGAACCCGGAATCCAAATAACAAAAGTGTCGGGTGAAAATGGTGTATTGCCTACTTCGGTAAACAAGAATACGGCGGGAGTGGCAGCCCGGGCCCTGTTAAAACAGCTGGACATTGATGCAGGGATTGCATTGGAAATCCATAAGAAAATGCCATTGGGAAGTGGGCTTGGGTCGAGTGCCGCGAGTTCGGTAGGAGCGGTGGTGGCTGTTAATCAATTGCTGGGATCGCCTTTTGCGGCCAATGAATTGCTGACTTTTGCCGCTGAAGGTGAACGTGTGGCCTGCGGTACACCCCATCTGGATAACGTGGCCCCATCACTATTTGGAGGGTTTGTTTTTATCCGTAGTAGTGAGCCCCAGGATGTTATCGAGTTGGATTGCCCGAAGCCATTATTTGCTACCGTCGTACATCCCCAAATAGAGATCAGGACAGAAGATACCCGCAAGATTTTGCGGCGCGATATATCACTACAAAAAGCAGTTACGCAATGGGGGAATGTAGGCGGTTTAGTAGCGGGGCTTTTAAAAGGAGATTATGAACTCATTTCACGGTCGATGCAGGACGTAATAATTGAGCCAATCCGGTCGGTGTTGATTCCGGGCTTTGACGAGGTAAAAAAAGCTGCATTGGATGCCGGAGCATTGGGAAGCGGTATATCTGGATCGGGTCCTTCGATATTTGCTCTGTCCCGGGATAAAGAAACCGCCACGGCGATAGGCGAAGCAATGCAGCATGCATTTGAAGAAATTGGGCTGGATAACGAAGTGTATATATCTCCAATAAATAAAGAAGGTCCCCGAATTTTAGAGGAAGCATAGGAATGAAATATATCAGTACGAATAAGAAGGCCGCTCCGGTATCATTTGCAGAGGCTGCCCTCAGAGGGCTGGCCCCTGACGGGGGGTTATATCTTCCCCAAAGTTGGCCGCAGCTCACAAGTTCTTTTTTTGATAACCTTGGACAGAAAACTCTTCAGGATATCGGCTTTGAAGTATCTCGTTTGTTCGTTGATGGGATAGGTAATGAGTTACTTAAAAAAATTATTAACGAAGTCCTTAATTTTGAGGTACCGCTGGTTTCATTAGGTGATCAAGTGTATGTGTTAGAACTTTTCCACGGTCCAACTCTGGCGTTTAAGGATTTCGGTGCCCGGTTTATGTCACGCATGTTTTCGGCACTGAGGAAAGACTCCGATGAGGATTTGGTGATTTTAGCTGCTACTTCGGGGGATACCGGAAGTGCTGTAGCACAGGGATTTTTAGGGGTGGAAGGGATTCAGGTATGTCTGCTATATCCCAAAGGAAAAGTAAGTTACATTCAAGAGCAACAGCTAACTACAGCCGGCAAGAATGTAGAGGCGTTGGAAGTGGAGGGCACTTTTGATGATTGTCAGCGGATGGTAAAAAAGGCATTTTCAGATCAGTTGCTGAACGAAAAAATGCAGCTTAGTTCGGCCAATTCTATTAATATTGCTCGACTAATTCCGCAGATGTTTTATTACTATTATGCTGTAGCCCAGTTACGTGATGAAGACCATCCTCCTATTTTCTGTGTCCCCAGTGGAAATTTTGGCAATTTAACGGCTGGATTGATGGCGCAAAAAACGGGCATGCCAGCGGCCGGTTTTATCGCTGCCACTAATACGAATGATGTAGTGCCCAAATTTTTAGAAAGTGGTGAGTTTAATCCCCAGCCCTCGAAAAGAACAATTTCAAATGCTATGGATGTGGGAAATCCCAGCAATTTTGCACGTATTGTCGATTTATATAATGGAGAATATCAACAGATGAAACGTCAGATTTGGGGAGCGTCTTTTTCTGATTCGGAAACCCAACAGGCGATAAAGAAAGTCTTTAGTAAACACGAGTACCTGATGGATCCCCATACGGCGGTAGGATATGGGGCGGTCCAACAATATATTCGTTGGGAACAAGGATATTTTGGTGAAAGTGCATCTACCCCTAAAATTATTTTATCAACTGCTCACCCCGCCAAATTTAAAGATGTTATTGAACCCGTAATCGGTGCCGGTATTGAAATACCTGACCGCCTCAAAGCGTGTCTGGAAAAACAGAAGAAGAGCACCGTTTTGAGGAACGAATACGGCGAACTCAAACAGTGGTTGTTAAATCACTATAATTAAATAAGCATAGAGTATCGCTGTTGACTTAGAAAATAGGGATGCTTTATTAAGTCACGGATGATTTCATGGCAATAGCCAGCCCTTTCGTAAACGCTTGAATAACCGCCTCGAGGGTATCAGGAGATGCCCCTTTGGAGACCCATTCCTGATCGTTGTTAGCCAGGGTAAGCGTAACTACAACCAGCGAATCCGTATCTGGGCTCAGTATATCCACTTCGTGGTTTTTGACTTCCAAGTGGAAAACCGAATTGGTTTCGGCGCGAATGGCTGATAAAATCGCATCAATAGGACCAACGCCCTTTGCTTCCGAAATTATTTCTTCTCCCTGTAGGTCGAGCTTTACGGCCGCTTGCACGAGTCCGTGCTTCCGCATCGTAAGTTTATAGTCGAGTACCTCTGCGGGATAATCCAAGTCCAGATCTTCATTAAAGATGAGCGATTGCAGAACTTCAATTTCGTTATTACTTAATGTTTTCCCTTTTTTATTAATTTTTGAGACGTACTCATTGTATAGCTTTTCGTGATCCTCATCCATCTCAAGGTTTGCCATGAAGGTATCGCGCGATTTACCCCAGGAATCCTTCTGCATCTCAATAAAACCTGACTTGATGTAGTTAGTAACTTTATTAATATCGGGCGAAAGGACAGGAGATGACAGAGAATGCTTGGCTACCACCTTGGTATCTTTGAGTCCAGATCCGGTGAGCACAAACAAGCACTTTTTGTTTTTAAACGTGTCCATATTGTTTTTGAATGCGGCCAGCGGCAAGGCACAGGCGGGCTCGGTAAAATGTCCTTCCTCAACCGCCATCTCTTTTAGTGATTGCAGAATTTCGTCTTCCGTAACGGTAAAGGCTGATCCGTCTGATTCTTCGATGCCCAACAACACCTTGTGAAAGTCAACAGGATCTGAAGCGGCGACCGATTGCGCCATGGTGTTAACTTGTTTTTTAATAATTTTCTCTTTTTTGAAAATGCCTTCCACAACGGGGGAACTTTGCTCGGGTTGAATGGCCACCATTTTTGGCAGCTTTGACATTTTACCCGACTCCTTGAGTTCAGAAAATCCCTTCCAGATTGCACCAAAGTTGGTTCCGCATCCAACGGGGACAAAAATGTAATCAAAATCCTCACCCTGTTGCTCCAGCAGTTCGTAGGGGAAAGATTTTTGTCCCTCTTCACGAAAAACATAATCGCCGGCTAAATAATAGTTGCCCGATTTGGCAAATTCGCGGCAGAGCGCTTCGCAGGTACTAAAATCTCCTTTTATGCGGATGATATTGGCATTATAAATAGTGGCCTGTGCAATTTTTGCATCCGTCGTTTTTTCAGGGACAAATACAAAGCAGGGAATCTTGAAATAGCAAGCGTAAGCAGCAACCGAAGCGGCCATATTTCCGGTTGAAGCGAGGCAAATGGCATCAGCACCGAGTTCAAGTGCTTTTTGTACTTCGATATAACTGCCGCGATCTTTAAAGCAGCCGGTGGGGTGTTCAAATTCAAGCTTCGCCCAGAGGTCTGCACCATAGGTTTCGGACAAGCGATCCAGTTTTTTGAGAGCCGATGGGTGCGTTTTCATCGGGTCAGGCTTGAGTTCCTTTAGTGGATATTGGATATCATCTGAAAGCTGATCATAATATACTCTAAGCACACTATCGCATTGAGTGCAATAGGTAGTTGTTTCTTCTTCTGAGTTGAGATGTCCATTTGCTACACATCGTAACTCGTAATTTGTTGTTGCGCTTGCCATAGTAAAATCCCTGATTGAAAATTAATATGTAAATACTATTTAATTAACAGTAGAAAATACTTGATTCCAGATAGGAATGGAATCGATTTTTAAAGATTTAAAATCATTTTAGTTTTTAAGCGGTAGAAGAGAAATTTCATCAAAATCCATATCGAGCTCATCAAGAACCGGTTCGGCCACGTCGGAAATTTCTTCCGGATCAAGATCATCCAGCCCCTCAATTTCAATGTATAACGTATTTTGATGTCCAACGACGCTGTATCGAGCTTTATCAGCGTTAAAGCACTTTCGCAGGGTATCTACGAGTACTTTAATGTCCTGTTCATAAGCCTCGTAATCGGCATTATCGAGTTCACTCATCGTCTTAAAATTTATTCAGATGACTATTTTTAATTGTGGTGGAACAATACATAATAGCTGATAGTCAATCAAAGATTTTACCGGGGGTTTCTTGCTGATGGATTCTGGAAGAAGTTTTAATGTATATGTGATACTAAACTTGTTTCAGGATCGGGGTATTTTCTTATTCAGAAAAAACTTCTAACAGATTTTTATACTCTCTAATAAGCTGTTGGCGGATAGGCTGTGACTTCTCGTAAATAGCCATTTGTTGCTGCATATATTCCCTGCGTCCTTCATCAGTCTCAATTTTGATAGGTTCGAGTCCGCGGTCGCGTAAATCATATGGACTGGCTTTCATATCCATAACCCGTGTTTCTACAGCCAGTTCAAAGGCTCGGCGGATAGTATTGCTCGAAATCCACGGATACATCTTGAAGGCCCATTTATAAAGGTCCATATTCGTATGCAGGCAACCGGGCTGTTCCATTTCGGCAAAATTATCGCGATTGAGTTCAAATTTATTCTGAGGTTTAGCTTCATCCGTAAAAAAACGAAACGCATCAAAATGGGTGCAGACCAGCGGACGTGATTCCACAAACTCAGCTAATTCATCTTTATCCATACGCAAGGAGAGATAATCGTGGCGAACACGATCGGCTTTGTACACCATGGCCCATTCGTGCATCCCAAAACAGCCAAACGAAGGTTTTCGGTCGAGCGATTGTTTAAGGACGTTTAAAATCCACTGGAGGGAAGAGATGCGACTTTTGTCGAAATATTTTATATCCAAAAAACAGTGGTCATCAATAGATTTCATTTCATCAAACATCCAGTCGCTTGGCATGCTGTTTTCAAGCAGTGTTCCCACTCCGGGTGACCAGCGCTTTAGGTGGGAGGGACGAAAAGCATAATATTCAAAAAGGAAATCCAGCACCGGTTCTTTCTGTTGATGAGATCGCTTCTCCAGGTAATCATCAATAAGTTCACTAATTGCCCGTTGATGGGTTTGTTTTTCTTGTTTCCATTGGTCCAAGGTTAAATGGTCATTAATATATGTAGGAACTTGTGTTTCTGTTGAAATCATAGCCTCAAAGATACCAATTGTAAATTGGATTGATAAGCTAAAGTTTGGGTGTCCTTTACATGCTATCTTATTTTTAAAATATTTTAGGTTATTTAATTATTAACCAAAAAAAAATATCAAGTATGAGACGCTTAAAATTATACCTATATCTATTCACAATACTTCTCTTCATTTCGTCGTGTTCTACAATGGATACGTCAGCAGTCAAAGAAATTGATAATGCTGCGGTTGCAATTGTAGGGGTGGATAAACATATAGAATACAGTGAAGATTTTGAGGCTGCACAGCTCGTACAGCGTTTGGCCCAAAGTGATAAATTTGATCTTCACCCTGTTGCTGAAGACCTCCACAAAAAAACTTTTGGAGAGTATACCCGTGTAATGCCTTTCGAGCTAATACCCGAAGAAGAGGTAATTGATACAGAACGCTATAAAAATTTTCAACTGTTTGATTCGGAGTCAGCAGAAGAAACGTTTACCCAAACTTCGAATTTTATAACTGTTAAAAATTACAAGGCTTATAATCCTGTTAATATGCATAGAGGCCATAAAACTGATTTGGCCGAAGCAATACCTGATGAGGCAGAAGCCATGTTGTTAGTAGGGCTTAACTATAAACTGGTTCAGGAAAATTCTCTAATTCCTGGTGTAAACAAAGGTAAAATTGAGGCTGATTTGAATATGGAGCTGGTTAAGCCGAATGGTGATCGAATTATCAATATTAATCAGAAAGCTAAGTCTGATGACGATATGAAGGTTGTTTTGGATGCTGCAATTTTAGATCCTGATAAAATTCAGCCGTTAGTAATGGAGGCCACTGACAAGGTGATGGTAAAAGCATCCGAATTTATCTCAGATAATTTATCAGGCTAATCCTGTTTTTAATAACAATAACACTTGAGTTTTCATATCCCTGTTCCTTTCGAAGATGCTCGAAAGGACAGGGATTTTGTTTTATATATTGTATTTGAGATACCTTTTATGGGAGGGTTTTTATTACCTTAAAATACTGGAGTGTTTAACTCAAACATTAAAATATTGCACAATAATAAATCCCAGTACACCAGCGTGCTTATACAACTCTGGCATTTTATACTACACCTGCGGTGGCATTATCAGCTGTTTATTTTGTCGGGCGGCTTTTTATTAGGTGGTTTTTTGAGTGATGATTTAAATATCCAGTCGTTTGTCATCCAATTCCTAAATGTTCATCTACTTCTTTTTGGCGGAGCAACGGCCTTCAATTCCTATTGGGATAAGGATGAAGGGCCCATTGGGGGACTCAAAAAACCCCCGAAAATGAGGCCCTGGATGTGGGTTGCCTCGATAATCTTTCAATTTATCGGTTTAGGAATAGCGATAGGAGAAGGGTTTTTATTTGCAGGAATTTTTATATCGAGCATGCTCTTTTTCTGGTTGTATTCCACACCCCTGGCGCGATGGAAAAGTCACCCCATAAAAAGCTTGGTGGCTATAGGGGTAAGTACGGGACTAAATTCTGTACTAATGGGATACTTGGCAGCAGGGAATATCCATTTGTCTATTTGGATATTCGTGGCTGCGGTAGGAGCCTCATTGCTGTTGCTTAGTTTATATCCTATTTCGCAAATCTATCAACTGGATGAAGATCGCAAACGCGGTGATCAAACGTTTGCGGTCTATTATGGTAAAAAAGGAGTACAGCGATTTTTTATCGGTGGTTTTGCCGTCGGTTTAGCACTCGTGGTTTTGGCTATGGGACAATCACATTTGACGCTTTCGGTACTTTTTGGAGTTATCGGTTTGATAATATTACTGCTGGTGCAAAGGATTATTCGATCACTGGATAGTAGCGAAGATGATTATTCAAAAGTGATGTGGATTAAATATGGTACGTCGTTCGGTTTTGTGATCTTTTTGATTGCGGGTATTCTCTTAAAACATATCGATATTGATGGAATATCTTGGGTTGCCAAATTGTTGTTAGAGTAAGACCTTCAGGGTACTGTTTATCTACAGTTCGAACATGAATTACAATTACATCTACAGACATTATGAGTATTACAGCAGAAAAAATTATTACGGAAGAAATTATTGACCACGCCTTTACGTATGAGGAGTATCGGGATATGATTGATGATCTCCTTGAACAGGCTAAGACCACGGGCGACAACCATTCGGATGAAATGATTCATTATACGAAGATGAATGTACAGCGAATGAGCAGGTGGGATAACCGGGTTGAACTCAATGATTCATTAGCTAATAAACTTAATAACTTAGACGAAGATTGGATTTGGGTGGTACTTACCGAAGCATGGTGCGGCGATGCAGCTCAAAATATTCCGGCCCTCGTGAAGATGGCGGAGACATCTGAGAATATTGATGTCCGATTTATCTTGCGTGATCAGAACTTGGATATTATGGATGAGTATTTGACTAATGGTGGGCGTTCGATTCCCAAGCTGGTTTGTCTTGATGCTGAAACACTGGAGGAAATCGGAACTTGGGGGCCGCGTCCGGAGATGGCTCAGCAAAAAGCCATGGAATGGAAAGAGGATGACAGTGTTAGCAAAGAAGAGTGGGCCAAAAATCTACATAAATGGTATGCCAAAAACAGAAATAAGGAGTTACAGAAAGAGTTTGAGCAGTTGATTTCGGAATGGCAGAACTAAATATCAGAACAAAAACCTGTAATTAATTTGAGTAATAAAGATTCTTTTTACGAGCATGTAGCGCAGACCAGCGACGCTCCCATGGGGCTGGAGATAGATTATGCTGAAGGCCCTTATATTGTTACCACTGATGGTAAAGAATACGTTGATTTTATTTCTGGCATTGCCGTCAGCAGTTTAGGTCATCGTCACCCCAAAGTGGTGGAGGCCGTTAAGCGTCAGGTGGATCGGCACCTACATGTAATGGTGTATGGGGAATTTATCCAAGAACCACAGTCGGCCTATGCCGAGCTTTTAACATCACAGTTGCCGGATTCCTTGGATCGCGTATATTTCGTAAACAGCGGTACCGAAGCTAACGAAGGGGCACTCAAACTGGCCAAGAAGTATACTGGCCGGCATAAGTTTGTGGGATTTAATCACGGTTATCACGGTGATACCCATGGTTCGTTGAGCGTTACCGGGCGGGATGTCTATCGTGATCCCTATTTACCGTTGTTGCCGGATGTCCATTTCTTGGATTTTAACCATTTTGACGGATTGGAAACCATTGATGAAGAAACGGCGGCCGTAATTATGGAGCCCATCCAGGGGGAAGGCGGTATCATCCCGGCCCAAAAAGATTGGTTGCAGGCTGTGCGTGATCGTTGTGATGAAGTAGGGGCGCTGCTCATTTTTGATGAGATTCAGACAGGATTCTATCGCACCGGTTCGCTGTTTGCTTTTCAGGGATTTGAGGTTGTACCCGATATTATGAGCTTGGCCAAAGCAATGGGCGGAGGTATGCCGATGGGGGCCTTTGTATCGTCATCCGAAATATTCGAAGTGTTTAAACACGACCCCCCCTTAAATCATGTGACGACTTTTGGAGGTCATCCTGTTTCTTGTGCAGCGGCGTATGCCACCCTTTCAGAGTTGTTGTCAGATGATTACGGAGCCAAGGCAAAACAAATTGAGCAAATTGTGAGAGAAGAATTAACAGCAGCGGGTATTGATGAAATTCGCGGGGTGGGAGCAATGCTCGGAATGGAGTTGCAGGACCGGGATCTAACACAAAAAGTAGTGGAGTCGTGTTTTGAGGAAGGAATTATCCTTGGATGGACCCTGCATTCAAATACCCTCGTACGATTGGCTCCCCCATTGATTATTGAAGAAGATCTGTTAAGATCGACGTTGCAAACTATCAATAAAACAGTTAAAAAATACTGTTGAAAGTTGGTAGAGACCACTGCTATTCGTAAACTATTTATTAGAAAATCAATGCTAATAATTAAGTAAGAGCTGCTATGAAAACGATTAATCCGGCAAATGGAGAGCTTATTGAAGAGTACGATCAGATGAATGATGAGGCGTTGGATACTATTGCAAAAGATGCCGCCAGGGCCCAGGAAAAGTGGCGTCGCAATTCATTTTATGAGCGTGGCTTGTTACTGCAGCGAATAGCGGAATTGTTGGAAGAAAAAAAGGAATCGTATGCCGAATTGATGGCCCGGGAGATGGGCAAGCCGCTGGATCAGGGGAAATCAGAAGTTGAAAAATGCGCCTGGGTCTGTAACTATTATGCCGAAAATACCGAGGATTTCCTGGAGGAAGAAATTCTAAAATCGGATGCCAGCAAAAGTTATGTCACCTTTAATCCATTGGGGACTGTTCTTGCTATTATGCCGTGGAACTTCCCTTTCTGGCAGTTATTTCGATTTGGGGCTCCGGCGCTTATGGCCGGCAATGCGGTGATCCTAAAACATGCCCCCAATGTTACGGGTTGTGCGTTGGCTGTTGAGGATTTAATGCACGAAGCAGGTATCTCTGATGATCTTTTTCGAACAGTTGTGGCCGATGTAGATCAAACACAGAACTTGATTGAGCATCCAGATATTGCCGCTGTTACGTTAACGGGTAGTACCCGTGCCGGAAAAGCAGTGGCATCAACAGCGGGAAGCGTACTTAAGAAAACAGTACTCGAACTTGGTGGCAGTGACCCTTACCTGATTTTAGATGATGCTGATGTTGAAAAGGCCGCTGAAACATGTGTAACCTCTCGACTTATCAATAGTGGGCAAAGTTGCATTGCGGCCAAGCGATTAATTGTAGTTGAGGAGGTTTATGATGAATTCCTTGATGCGGTCTTTCATATGATGAATGAAAAGAAAATCGGAGATCCATTTAACAGCTCCACGGATATTGGTCCCATGGCTCGGGAAGATTTAAGGAATAATCTGCATGCACAGGTCCAAAAAAGCGTAGGAAAAGGAGCCGAGTGTATTCTTGGGGGATTTGTCCCCGACAGGAATGGTTATTACTACCCGCCAACAATTCTCACCGAAATTTCAAAGGGTATGCCCGCTTATGAGGAAGAACTTTTTGGTCCGGTGGCTTCCGTTATCAAAGTAAAAGATACCCAAGAGGCTATTAAAGTAGCGAATGACAGTAATTATGGACTGGGTGCGGCGCTGTTTTCTGAGGATCTTCAACGTGCCGAAGAAATTGCTGCCTACGAACTAAAAGCAGGTTGTTGCTTTATAAATGAATTTGTGAAGTCTGATCCACGATTGCCATTTGGGGGTATTAAAGAATCTGGGTATGGTCGTGAACTTTCTCACTTTGGGATAAAAGAGTTCGTAAATATTAAAACAGTGTATAGAGCTTAAAAGTTGTAAGGATTCAGCTTCTTCTTGGTCTTACATTTAGAGAGAAAGGCAAAGTTGTTGACCTATCTTTGTTAAAGGCTACGTATAAAAAAGTGAATCAAATATTAATTAAGTCAAAGAGGAAGCTAAAATGTATCGTTACACGAAATATTTATTGTTTACCGTATTAATAATGGGATTGGTTGCTTGTGGAGATGATAGCACCGGTCCCTCTCCTGAAGAAGCACCCGAGTTACCAAAAGTACAGAATGAGCAAGCCCAGCCGGATGTTTCATTTTTTGAAAATAATCAACCCAAATTGGCTAACTATGATGTGCAGGCTGAGACCTCAAATTATTATGAGGCTCGTCAAGTAGCCCTTTTTCAGGGGATGAGTTCTTTTGCATTTGCTAGTGCTTACAGCGGTTTTTTAATGGCAGCACCTGGTGAAGATCCTGTTTTTGAGGATGGCTTGTGGGTATGGGAGTATTCGTATTCTTATGAGAATGAAAATGTTTCTCTAAAGTTGACAGCTGAAGAAGTTACTGGAGGATATAGTTGGGCCATGTATTGGAGTTATGATGATGGGCAAGGGAACAGTTTCGAAGATTACAAAATGATGGAAGGGACGGTAAGTGAAGATGGATCGGAAGGAAATTGGCAATTTAATTCGTTGGATACAGATACCAATCAGGAAGTCTTGGCCTATACTTCTGAATGGAAAGTAACGAGCGATACTGAAAAAAATATGACTGTTAGATTTTACGATGCTGGCACAGTAACTATGACAACAACTTATGACGAAGATAATCCTGAGCACCAATGGGTGTTTAGTTATCAAAATGAACCGGATGTGACTCTATATTGGAATTCGGATACGAATGTAGGATTTATTGAAGATGGTGATGGGAAAAGATGCTGGGATGAAAACTTTCAAGATGCACCTAATAGCCAACTTTGTTCCTAAACTGGCAAGATTTAGGTATTTCTGATATAAGGCCCGAATTTACTTCGGGCTTTTTTATTTGCAGGAAATTATTGGTTTTGTATGACATGATGCTGTCAATCATAATGTTATATTATTACTGTCTATCTATATAATTTCACCAATGATATTCTTATGGAGCAGCAAGATAAAAACCCCATTCGCGGACGTGGGGCTTCAGATAATCCTGCGAATCGCTTCGAGGGAAAATACGTCGATTATGAGCTTGATGAAGAAACGGGCGAAAAACCTGCTCAGGATACCAAGCTTATGGCCGATGATTCGAAAGAGATCCTTTCCAAAAACGATAGTCCCGATATTCCTTTCACCTATGGATTGAATCCCTATCGGGGATGTGAACATGGATGCATTTATTGTTACGCACGTCCCACCCATGAATTTTTAGGCTTTTCGGCCGGGCTCGATTTTGAATCACGCATTATGGTTAAATATGATGCTGCAGAAAAATTGCGATCTAGATTTGCCTCCCAAAAATGGAACCCTGAACCCATTACATTAAGTGGAGTTACCGATCCCTATCAACCGATAGAAAGAGAGCTGGAAATTACGAGAAGCTGTCTGGAAGTTTTTGCCGAAGCCCGAAATCCGGTAGGAATTATTACGAAGAATTATCTGGTCACCCGTGATATTGATCTGCTTAGCGAATTATCCGAATATAACGCCGTCCACGTTACCTTGTCGATAACCACCCTTAATCGGGATTTAGCGCGAGTGATGGAGCCGCGAACATCACAACCCAATCGAAGGCTTAAGGCTATTGAAAAGCTGGCGGGGAACGGCATTTCAGTAGGGGTAAATGTGGCACCAATTATACCGGGCCTCACCGATCATGAATGTCCTCAAATATTGGAACAGGCAAGAGAGGCCGGAGCTACCCATGCCTCTTACACCATTGTGAGGTTGCCCTATGGTGTTAAAGATCTTTTCAAAGAGTGGCTCGAACAGCATTTCCCGGACCGCAAAGAAAAGGTGTTGAATAGAATTCGAGATATCAGGAGTGGAAAACTAAATAAAAGCGAATTCGGAGAACGTTTTCACGGAGAAGGGAACTACGCCAGCCAAATAAGAAATATGTTCAACATCCATGTTGAAAAACTGGCAATGAACAAGAAAGAACGTGGACTTTCCACTCAACACTTTCGGCGGCCCCAGAAAGGTCAATTGGGTCTGTTTGAAATGTAACATTATGGATAGTTGTTCGTTTAAGAATATATAGAGATAGTACCTTTTGCCCGATATCTGCACACTGAATTTTAAAAATCATTAAAGCCCTGATTTGTCATGCAGATATCGGGTATTTTTTATTCATTTTCCCTTTCATTTCGTATATATTCACTGAACATAAAATTGCTAAATTTTGTACGTTCAGTCTGAATTAAAGTATAAATCAAAACTACTCTTTCTGTTATGTCTAATACTCCTTCTACAATGATGGATCTTGGCACAAAAGCACCGGATTTTAAATTATTTGATACGGTAAATAATCAGTTGGTTTCTCTTGATGATTTTAATAATGCCAAGGGATTATTGGTGGTCTTTATGTGTAACCACTGTCCATTTGTACAGCATATTTTGGATGAATTTGTTATAACAGCAAGAGATCTACAGCAAAAGGGGATTGGTGTTGTCGCAATAAGTTCTAACGACGTAGAAAATTATCCTGATGACAGTCCGGTGAAGATGGCGTCGTTGGCTCGTGAAAAGCAGTTTTCATTTCCATACTTGTACGATGGCACGCAAGAGGTTGCAAAAGCTTATCAAGCTGCTTGTACACCGGATTTCTTCTTATTTGATGTGAACGATGAGTTGGTCTATCGTGGACAATTCGACGACAGCCGTCCGGGGAACGACAAACCAGTTACAGGCAATGATATCCGTGAAGCCGCAGATCTGCTTTTTGATGAAGAAGTCAAAGAAGAGCAGAAGCCAAGTATGGGCTGCAATATCAAGTGGAAAAAAGGAAATGCACCCGAATATTTTGACGGATAGTATCTATCATGTCTCAAGATAGCCGAAATAAAAAAAGTATTGCAGAATTACGGAGGGAGTATTCCCAGCAAGTATTAGCAGAGTCGGAAGTCTGCGACGACCCCATTGAGCAGTTTACGGAATGGTTTGAACAAGCTTTTTCTGCTGATCTTCTTGATGTTAACGCGATGAACCTTTCTACTGCTACCAAGCAAGGTAAACCATCATCTCGGATTGTCTTGCTTAAAGGGGTAGATGAAAATGGATTCCGATTCTATACTAATTATGGTAGTCGAAAGGGGCGGGAGTTGGATGAAAATCCTCATGCCGCATTATGTTTTTATTGGGCACCGCTGGAACGACAAGTCCGTATAGAAGGCAATGTTGAGCGATTAAGCCGATCCGCATCAGAAAATTATTTTAAGCAGCGGCCCAGAGAAAGCAGGTTGGGGGCTTGGGCATCAAAACAGAGTAGCCAGGTTGGTTCAAGAACGGAATTAGAAAACCGATTTCAGGAGATCAAACAAAGATTTAAAGATCAAGAAATACCCTTGCCTGACTTCTGGGGAGGATTTTTATTACGCCCAAAGCGGATAGAATTTTGGCAGGGACGCAAAAGTAGAATGCACGATCGCATCTGCTATGAAAAAGATGAGAATGAATGGAATATATTCAGGCTCGCTCCTTAAAAATATTTCTGAATTAGATTATTTTTAAAAATGGGGAAGGGTAAGCTCGAAAAGTTCAAAGAAGTCACAGCCTTTTCGAATACGCTGGAACTTACTGACTTTCAGGATGAGAACGCCCAAAAACCGAAGGGATGTTGGCATTCTGAAGTGTTTGAGAATAATAATCCCATTGTCTTAGAATTGGCTTGTGGCAAAGGCACCTACACGCTGGAGTTGGCACGTGGCAATCCCAACAAAAACTTTGTTGGAGTCGATATAAAAGGCGCTCGCATCTGGAAAGGCGCAAAACAAGCGTTAGCAGAGGGATTAGAAAATGTGCGGTTTCTTCGGATATACATCGATCACTTGGATGAATATTTTGGGCCTGATGAGATCGATGATATATGGATAACCTTTCCGGATCCGTATCCACGATATTCGGATCGCAATAACCGACTTTCGGCGCCCAAGTTTTTAAAAATCTATCAAAGAGTGATGAAACCACAGGGCGTTATTTATTTCAAAACGGACAGCGACGACCTTTTCTCATTTACCAAAAAGTCTGTCCGAAATACGGGATGTCAAGTGTTGGACCTGGTGGAAGAAATTTATGAAGAGTGCCCCGATGATGAATTACTGACCATCCAAACCCATTTCGAAAAACGTCATCTCGAAGAAGGACGAACGATATCATTTATCAAGTTTTCGCTGCCCTGTAAAGAAATTACGTGGGAGCTTGATTAGGGATTGATTGCCTTCCTAAATTAGTTTACTTGATAGTATTGCTTTATCGGTAGAGAAATGTTTACTTATAATAGTTAACACTGTTAACCCGTACGTATATGAGTAAAACCAAAGAATTGAGTCTTAAAGAGCAAATTGTTGAGGCCGCACGGCAAGTTCTCCTGTCAGAGGGGTATCGAAATTTTTCGCTGCGCAAGATTGCCCGTGAAATTGATGTGAGTGCTACCAGCATCTATCTGCATTTTGAGAATAAAGATGATCTGGTGCATACGCTGATGGAACAGGCCATAGAACGTCTGAATAATAAGCTGCAGCACGTAGCTGCTGAGGCTGATGGCCCCATAGCGAAACTTGAGGCGCTGGCTTATCAATACGTGCAATTTGCGTTAGAGAATCAGCGGGAGTATCAGGTCATTCATCTGACAAGCTCGGATGAGATGACAAGGTATCCCAAAGAGAAGTTTCGCAAGGCTCGGAAAGGCTACGAAATTGTAAGCAGTGTATTACAGGAAGGCGTAAATGCTGAACTTATTGCTGAAGACCAACCTCGCATAGCAGCCTATACGTTTTGGGCGCAATTGCATGGAGTTATGTCAGTGGTCTTATCAAAAAGATTGGATACACGCATCGATCAGCAAGAGTTTATCGACGAAGCTATTGAACATATTATTGATGGATATAAAGTTCGAACGGCTTTACAAACTAATAATAAGTAAGTGTGATTTAATTTATAGGTGACTGTTATGGAATTTTTCAATGAAAGTTTAGGATTTTTATTCCAGTATCCGCTCTGGGCTGTAATTGTGAGCATGGTATTGGTGGCCGGTTTGCTGGCCTTCTGGGGAAGCCCGCTCTGGATTTGGGGAGTAGCCGGATTTGTAGCGCTTTGGGGATTTTCGGCTCCCACCTGGCTTTTTGCTGTGTTTGCGGTGCTGGTGGTTGTATTCAATATAAAACCCATTCGTCGCACGCTTCTTACCAGTCCGCTGATGAAGCTGTTGGATGCGATGAACTTTTTACCCCAAATTTCAGAAACCGAACGTACGGCTATTGAGGCCGGCAATGTTTGGGTGGATGCCGAGCTTTTTTCGGGGAAACCAAACCTGAAAAGACTGGCGAACGAATCATATCCGGAATTGAGTGATGAAGAGCAGGCCTTTTTAAATGGACCCGTTGAAGAATTATGCTCCATGGTTAACGATTGGGATGTGTTTGTACGCAAAGGGTTTACGGATGAAGTGTGGGATTACATGCGGGAGCATAAGTTTTTTGGATTAATTATCCCTGAAAAATATGGTGGGCTCGAATTTTCGGCCTCTGCCCATAGTGCTATTGTTACCAAACTGGCCTCACGGTGCGGTCCCTTGGCAACAACCGTGATGGTTCCCAACTCTTTGGGTCCGGCTGAATTACTGATGCATTATGGAACGAATGAGCAAAAGGATCAGTATCTGCCCAAGCTGGCAACAGGTGAAGAGATGCCCTGTTTTGCTTTGACAGAACCTACAGCCGGTTCTGATGCAGGATCAATGACAGCCGAGGGAGAAGTGTTTAAAGGAGACGACGGTAAGCTTTATATTCGTCTGAACTTTACCAAGCGCTATATCACACTTGCAGCAATTTCAACGCTCATAGGGCTTGCTTTTAAATTGCGTGATCCGGAGAATCATCTTGGAAAAGGAGAGTACCCCGGTATTACGTGTGCCCTTATCCCAAGTGATACCGAAGGGATTATTTTGGGACGTCGTCACGATCCGCTGGGCGTACCATTTTACAACTGCCCTATTGATGGTGAAGACGCGGTAGTTTCGGTCGATCAGATTATCGGTGGACGAGAGCAAGCAGGTAACGGCTGGCGCATGCTGATGGAATCACTCGGTGTGGGACGTGGTATCTCGCTTCCCGCCCAAAGTATGGGAGGAGCGAAGGTGGCGACACGTGCACTTGGGGCTTATACGGCCGTCCGAAAACAATTTGGCATTAACATCGGTAAATTTGAGGGTATTGAAGAGCCGATGGCACGCGTTGGCGGATTTACTTACCTCATGGATGCCGCCCGACGTTATACTTGTGCGGGGCTGGATATTGGGGAAAAGCCTTCGGTGGTAACTGCTATTGCCAAGTACAACTTTACGGAATTAGGGCGCCAGATTATCAATGATGCCATGGATATTCAGGGCGGTGCCGGAATATCGCGGGGGCCTCGTAATATTTTTGCTCACGGATATACCTCACTTCCTATTGCCATTACGGTTGAAGGAGCAAATATTTTAACCCGAAGCCTGATGGTCTTTGGTCAGGGTGCTATTCGCTGCCATCCCTATGCCTATGATGAAATTGATGCTCTAACCAAAGGAGATGCAAAAGCTTTTGATAATGCTTTCTGGAAGCATATTGGTCATGTTATTCGAAATATGTCGCGATCAATGCTGATGAGCCTGACACGTGGTAAAATTGCATCATCACCGGTGGGCGGTCCGGCCGCGAAGTACTACAAAAAGCTGTCTTGGACTTCGGCTTCGTTTGCATTTTTGGCCGATATTGCGCTGGGCTCGTATGGCGGTGGACTTAAAGTTAAAGAGAAAATAAGCGGTCGTTTTGCCGATATCCTAAGCTGGATGTATTTGGCTACGGCAACACTGCGTCGATACGATGCCGAAGGACAGCGCGAAGAAGATCGCGTTTTCTTTGAGTGGTCGATGGATTATGCCTTTGCTCAGATTCAGGAAGCCTTCGATGCAATTTATCGTGAAATCAAAGTGCCCGGTCTTAGCTGGCTTTTCCGTGGACCTATTGCCCTCTGGTCGCGCATGAATCGTATTAGCAGTATGCCGTCTGATAAGCTGGGACATAAAGTAGCCCAAGCGATGCAACAGCGTAGTGAACTGCGCGATCGCATTACAGACGGAATCTATATTCCGGAAGATAAGGAGGAAGCACTTGGACGATATGAGCATGCATTCCGACTTTCAGAAGAAGCAGCTCCGGTTTATAAGAAGATTTATAAAGCGACAAAGAAAAAAGAACTGCCTAAAACACAGGCCCGTTTTGTTATCGATCAGGCATTGGAGAAAGGTATCATTACAGATGAGGAGGCGGATTTATTGCGTAAAGCCGAAGATGCCCGAATCGATATGGTTCAGGTGGATGAGTTTACGCTTGAAGAGTACGAAAACCTGACGCCATCGACACCAAAACTTAAAGACAGTGCCGAGGCAGAAAATATAGCAGGATAACGGTCTAAACATTTACCTTGAGCGTAGGGAGCCCTGTCAACCTTTATGGCTGGCAGGGCTTTTTTATTGCAATAGTTTATATTGATTTAATCGGACATATTTAGTTAATTAAACTATAAATAAATAATTGAGCAGTATAAAATACTGCTCAAGGTGATAAGCATAGTATTAAATAGATGTCCGATGCTCAGTTAGATCATATTGACCGTAAGATATTGACCATTCTTCAGCAAGACGGTCGTATCGCGAATAACAAACTCGCTGAAAAAGTGGGCCTTACTACTACGCCAACTTTAGAGCGTGTTAAACGATTAGAGCGCGAAGGCATCATAAAAGGATATAGTGCTCGCGTTGATGAAGAAGCGATAGGAAAAGGGTTGGTCGTATTTTGTTCACTGCGATTGGCAGTCCACCAGATGCATACACTGGATGAAGTTTGTGATCAGATTAACGAAATGACCGAAATTCAGTCCTGTTATCACATCACGGGTGATTCGGATTTTCTGCTGAAAATTGTAGTTAAGGATATGCCAGCCTACGAAAAGTTTATGCACGATAAATTAACTCGATTACCCGGTATTGAACGTATTTATAGCAATATCGTTCTGTCCACTAAAAAGGAAAATTATCACATACCAATAGACGAGGACCAAGACCATGGATAAATCAAAAATGCATATCGAAAGTGAAACGGTTCATGCTGATCATCCAACGAACGATCCGTTTGGTTCGCATGTGATGCCAATTTACCAGACGTCTACTTTCCGGTTTGATACGGTAGAAGATGGGCGCAAGTTTTTTGCCCACGAAGAGGGTGGTGCTACGCATTCATATTCACGCTTGGGAAATCCAACCGTAGATAAGCTGGAAACCATATTTGCGCGATTGGAGGGAAATGGTCTTCAGGATCAGGAAGATATTTCTGCCTTGGCTTTTAGTAGCGGGATGGCAGCAATCAGCACAGCCTTAATTGCAATGGGGCAAGGTGGATCAATAATTGCTCAACCGGCACTATACGGATGTACGGGTCAGTTTCTAAAAGAGGAAGCCCCCAAGTTGGGGATGAAGACCCATTTTTTGGATTTGAATGATCTGGAAGCTTTGGATGAAATGTTGATGGAGCATTCCGATGTAAATGTGATATATGCTGAAACGATTGCCAATCCTACAATGGAGGTGGCAGATATATCTGCTATCGCCGATTTGGCGAAGGCTTATGATGTGATTTTGATGGTAGATAATACCTTTGCGACCCCCTATCACGTACGTCCGTTGGAGTATGGTGCGGATATTGTCTTGCATTCCGCAACGAAGTATTTAAATGGACATGGAACCCTTATTGGAGGAGCTCTTGTAGGACGAGATTCGTTGTTGGAGGAATACAGCCTGGCAACGTATCGCAAGAATCTGGGGGGTGTTATGAGTCCTTTTGAAGCGTGGTTATTGCTCAATGGATTGAAAACATTTAACCTGAGGATGGAGCGTCACGCTGAAAATACGATGGAAGTAGCCGAATATTTGGAGCAGCACGAAGCAGTAAGTAAGGTTTTTTATCCGGGACTCAAATCACAGCCCAATTATAATTTGGCTAAAAGTATTTTCGAAGGTGGATATGGAGGAGTGCTGAGTTTTGAACTTAAAGGCGGTTTTGATGCCGGTGTCCATGTCATGGAAAATGTAGAGTTCTGTACACTGGCAGTGAGTTTGGGAACGGCGGATACCTTAATTCAGCATCCCGCATCAATGACGCATTCAGTGATGGATGAAGAGTTGCGTTTACAAGCGGGCATTACTGATGGACTGGTTCGGTTGGCTGTTGGAATAGAGAGGGTGGATGATATCATTGCTGATTTAAAACAGGCATTACCTGAAATTGAATCGGTGACTGCGTAAGAAAAATTGGATTTTGAAATAAATGCCCGAACCCACCAATGTATCGGGCATTTATTTTATCATGATGGCCTTTAAAATTTGCCAATCCTTGCCGGTTCTTTCTTGGCCCTATGGGACGCTGCTAACAGATGAATCGCAATAGCTGCATCCATCTGATCAGTTGGGATTTAATGGTGATAACGTTGTGAATATCGAACTCGCATGGCAGGAGAATCTTTATTCCGGAAGATGAGGACGGAGGCTTTAACAATATGATCATAAATTCCGACTTTCAGAACAAGCATCTGAGCCTACCGGGAGACCTGAAGAATATCGTGTAGATATTCTCCAAGTTGATTAGTTTTGCCTTTAAGATTACGCCCCCCCCCCATAATGCTTTAATCTAAAGTGAAGGTAAAATCCTAAAAAAAATTGAAATAAATCGATAAAAAAGTAGCATAGACCTGAGTTATATTAAATATTGATGTCGTTTAAATTATTAAAATAAATGGAGCGACATTATTTATGTCACATCTAAGTAACTCAACCTGGCAAATTTGGGTTGATACAGGAGGTACATTTACGGATTGCATTGCCATAGATCCGGACGGATACCAGACAACAGTAAAAGTACTTAGCAGTAGTTCGCTTAGGGGACAAATAACTGCTTCAATATCTGATTTTTCCTATCAGCTTGAAGAGGAGTGGGAAGCCCCCAGAAATTTCATATCAGGGTTCACCTTCTCTTTGCTTGATGAACCAGAAGTTAATGCGACGGTGACGGCATTCGATCCGAAAAGCTCAACAATTACACTTGATAAGGTGTTGGATATCCAAAACTTTCCTGCTTCTTTTGAGGTACAATCTAATGAGGAAGCACCCATTTTAGCGGCTCGTCTTGCTACAATGACATCTTCAAATCAGTCATTGCCTCCCCTTAACTTTCGACTGGCAACGACCAAAGCCACAAATGCATTGCTTGAGAAAGAGGGTGCTCCTACAGCGCTCTTTGTTACTGAAGGTTATCAAGATTTGCTGGAGATAGGCAATCAACAGCGTCCTGATCTTTTTGCAATGGAGGTTCAGAAACGTAAGCCTATTTATGACCATGTTGTTGAAGTACCCGGGCGATTGGGACACGATGGAAATATCTTAAAAGAACTTAATTGTTCTGATATCGATGCTCGGGTTGAACAATTGATAGAAGAGGGAATAAGCACTGCTGGGATTGCGTTGATGAATAGCTTTAAAAATGGGAAGCATGAACAAAAATTGAAGAAGTGGCTTCTAAATAAAGGATTCGATCATGTTTCGACATCATCTGAACTAAGTCCGTTTATTGGGATTATTCCAAGGGCAGAAACGACCCTGGTGAATGCCTATCTTTCCCCGATTATCCAAGACTATCTTGATGACGTAGAAAATGCACTATCTGAACACCAGCTCTATGTGATGACCAGTGCCGGTGGACTCACGGTTAAAGATCAATTTACTCCCAAAGATAGTCTGTTGAGCGGTCCGGCCGGTGGCGTGGTAGGAGCAGCAACGGCTGGTGAAGAAGCGGGATTTAACCAAGTCATATCATTTGATATGGGGGGCACGAGTACCGATGTGGCTCGTTATGATTCCGGCTTTGATTATATTTTTGAGCATTCTGTTGGTGATGCTCACTTGGTTGCGCCCGCACTTAATATTGAAACAGTAGCTGCCGGGGGCGGTTCGGTATGTTACTTCGATGGTCATAAGCTTTGCGTGGGTCCCCAGAGTGCAGGTGCATTTCCCGGTCCAGCTTGTTACGGCGCCGGCGGGCCGCTTACTATGACCGACGTGAATTTACTCTTGGGTCGGTTGCACGCTCAGAATTTTCATATTCCTGTGGATATTAGTGCAGCCGAGCGAGAATTGGAGAAAGTAGTTGAAGATATTCATTCAAGAGGATCCAAAGATGTTGCAAAAAGTGACATTCTTACCGGTTTTTTGAAAATAGCTAACGAGCGTATGGCCGATGCAATTTGCAAAGTATCCGTTCGCAAGGGATATGATACTCAAGACTATGCAATGGTTGCTTTTGGTGGTGCGGGGGGACAGCATGCCTGTGCCATTGCACATCGCCTTGATATTGATACTATTATTATTCCCAAAGAAGCTGGATTGCTCAGTGCTTTTGGAATTGGGCATGCCGAAGTGGAAGAGTTTGCTGAAACTCAAATCCTGAAGCGGTTCAATGAAATTGCTGCTAAGCTTGATGATATCTGTTCAAAAATGACTTGGCAAGCCAAACGGAAGCTTCAGGATATCGGAATCCTGAAGGATAAAATAACTGTCAGGCGAAAGATATTGTCAATGCGTTTGCAGGGACAAGAAACTTCGCTGGAAATTGAATTTGCTGAAGATATTAATCCCAAAAAAGCTTTTAAGAAGGCATATAAGGAACGATATGGTCATTGGATTTCAGATCGAATTATTGAAGTGGAAAGCCTTCGTGTGGTTGTTGCAATGCAGAATAACAAAAACTCTAATAATCCAATTTTAGAAACACATGCATCGTCTGAGCCAGCTTTTGAGCATGCTATCTGGTTTGATGGTGTTAAACAATCAACGCCGGTTTTTGATCGTGGAGATTTGAAGTACGGATCACAGATTGATGGACCGGCTTTAATTCTGGATCCTCATAGTACTATTGTAGTAGAACCCGATTGGAGACTTATTGTTAATAAACAAGAGGCGCTGCAACTTGAGAAAAAGAAACGTAATCAATCAGTTTCAAAGAATGAAGAATCAGAAGTGGTGAACCTGGAGCTGTTTACCAATCGATTTAGTTCTATAGCAAGTGAGATGGGTGAAATGTTACAGCGAACGGCTTTATCGGTAAATGTTAAAGACCGTTTGGACTTTTCCTGTGCTTTGTTGAATGCAAAGGGAGAGTTGGTGGTTAATGCCCCGCATATTCCGGTTCATCTTGGGGCGTTGGGATTGTGTGTTCGCAAATTAAAAGAAGAACTGGTGATGGAACCGGGAGATGTTGTAGTAGCTAATCATCCTGCTTACGGAGGGTCACATTTGCCTGATGTCACCGTAGTAACTCCTATTTATATTGGCAATGAGCACCTTGTTGGTTATGCTGCAAGTCGGGCTCACCATGCCGAAATTGGTGGCATCACTCCCGGATCAATGCCGCCTACCGCAACTAACTTGCAGGAAGAAGGGGTTGTTATTCCGCCCATGTATGCTATTAGAGGCGGCAGTGAGGAATGGAAAAAAATCAGGAAACATCTGCTTTCAGGGAAATATCCCACTCGTAATGTGGAAGAAAATATTGCTGATTTGCAGGCTGCTGTGGCAGCCAACCAGCGTGGGGTTACCGGTTTACAAAAGCTGTGCAAGAAGTATGGTATCGAGGAAGTGGAATATTATATGAATAAATTACAAGCACATGCCGAAACCAAAATGCGTGATACCATTACTAATATTCCATCTGGGAATTACGAAAGCAAGGAACTGTTGGACGATGGTACCCCGCTGAAGGTTACCATGGAGGTATTGGAAGATCGTATAGCAATGAATTTTGACGGAACAGGATCAGTTCATAAATATAATCTAAACGCTACGCCCGCAATTGTTAATAGTGTTGTGATGTATATGTTGCGATTACTGATTGATGAACCCATACCGCTTAACGAAGGATTATTAAATCCGGTTGATATTAGGTTGCCGAACTGTTTGCTCAATCCAAATTTTAATGCTGACCCGGGAAAATGTCCCGCCGTGGTGGGCGGTAATACTGAGGTAAGTCAACGCTTGGTGGATACGCTGCTTAAACCATTCGATAGGATGGCTTGCAGCCAGGGGACGATGAATAATGTACTGTTTGGCAACGATAATTTTGGATATTACGAGACCGTAGGCGGGGGAACAGGCGCGGGACCCGATTTTGACGGCACCGATGCAGTACATCACCATATGACAAACACTAAAGGTACGGATCCTGAAATTTTGGAATATCGATACCCTGTACGCCTCGAGGAATATAGTATCCGCAGAGGGTCGGGTGGTAAGGGGCTTCAAAGAGGAGGAAATGGTATTGTTAGAAAAATGACCTTCTTGGAAGATGTTGAATTAACCGTCTTGACGCAGCATCGAAAAAATAAACCCTACGGATTACAGGGTGGTTCTCCCGGTAAAGAGGGGCAGCAATGGGTAGTCCACAAAGATGGACGACGCGAAACCCTCAATAGTGTTGATGGACGATCGCTTCAGAAAGGAGATCAATTTATTCTGAAAACACCGGGTGGGGGTGGATTTGGAGATTGAACACTCTTTCAATTAGATTACGCCCAATTAATATTTGTGAACCGATAACAAAATGGTGAAAAAACGTTTAGCACACATTCTTTTTTGGGCTGTGATATCCGCTGCTTTTATTGGCCCGGGAACTATCACGACGGCAGCTGCAGCAGGTGCCGAATTTGGATATCAGCTGATTTGGGCACTGGCATTTTCTACAATTGCATGTATTGTATTGCAGGAGGCAAGCGCTCGACTGACATTGGCATCGGGAATGAATTTGGGGCAGGCCTTCAAGAAATATTTGACGGACAGTCAAATTGGGAAAATGATGTTGTGGCTTATACTTGCAGCTATACTCCTGGGATGTGCTGCATATGAGGCCGGTAATATTTTGGGTGCTGTGGCTGGCACCGCATTGGTAACGGATATCCCATCATATGGGGTGACGCTGGCAATAGGAATTATTGCATTTTTTCTTTTCTGGTATGGTTCGGTAGAGTCAGTTGCCAAAGTAATGGGAGCAGTTGTTGCATTTATGGGCATCTGCTTTTTTTTGACGGCCTTTATTATGAAACCAGATATTGGGGCTGTGCTTCAGAATATGGCAGTGCCAAGTTTCCCAAGTGGATCAGACACCCTTATTTTGGCACTTATCGGTACAACCGTTGTGCCGTATAATTTATTTTTGGGATCGGGTATTGCCAAAGCACAAAATATCAGAGAAATGCGATTTAGTTTGAGTATTGCTATTGGTTTAGGGGGATTGATTTCAATGGCAGTGTTGATCGTGGGAACAGCTATTACCGGCGGATTTACTTTTGAGCAGTTGGCAGTAACCTTGTCGGAACAGCTTGGAAGTTGGGCTTCATTACTCTTGGGATTAGGACTCTTTGCGGCAGGATTGAGTTCCTCTGTTACTGCACCACTGGCAGCAGCCGTAACGGCAAAAAGTGTTTGTCAAAATCAACAGTCAGCCGGCCGGTCTTGGGATGAAAAAGGACGATACTTTCGAATGATTTGGATAAGTGTATTACTTGTGGGGGTGGGTTTTGGGATATCAGGAGTACAGCCTGTACCTGCTATCATCTTGGCTCAAGCCTTAAATGGTATTATTCTACCACTTATCGCTGTGGGGTTATTGATTCTCGTTAATACCAGCGAGCTAATGTCACGACGTTCTATTAATACCATGTTTGTTAATGTTATCATGAGTATTGTTGTTTTTATAACAATAATTATTGGAGTACGGAATATAGCGAGGGCATTGACAAATACGCTACCGGTTCAGCTTGTTAACGAGATGTATATTTTGATGGCATCGTTGGTAATTTCATTACTCATAAGTTGGCCTGTGTATAATATGATCACAAAAATGAGAGATAAATAAGGAAGGGATAGTTGTTATAAACCCTATTAACCTCAATTAGTGTTCTAAATACAAGCGTTTACCAACCTCCGCTGGCGCCTCCGCCACCAGAGCCGAATCCGCCCCCACCGCTAAATCCGCCAAAGCCCCCGCCGCCGGAGGAGCCACTACCAAAACCGCCGCCACCACCTAAGAAAATAAATCCAGCGGGGCCAAGAGTTCTTCTTCGTTTGCCTTTTTTGCCACGCCCTTTACCGCCACCGCGAGAAGAGGCATAAAAGACAAAGAAGAGAAAGAGCATAAATACGATAAAATCGGCGGTGCTGCCACCATCAGATGATTGGTTCTGAGCTAAATCCCCTTCAAATTCTCCACTTGCAAGCTGAATAAGTGCCGAGGTGGCACGATCCAATCCCCCGTAATAATCGCCGTTTTTAAAACTGGGGGTTAAAATCTCCCGAATAATACGTCCGGCCATCACATCAGGAATTGCCCCTTCTAATCCATAACCCACCTCAATACGCATTTTTCGTTCCTGCCGGGCAATCAAAATTAGCACGCCATTATCTTTATTATCCTCCCACATTTTCCAATCATTAAAAAGGGTAGTAGCGGCCTCTTCGATAGAAATACCACCCAGGTTTTGAAGGGTCGCAACTGATATTACGGTAGTTGTCGTATCGCGGTAATTACGCAGTTTTTGTTCCAGCTGCTGTCGTTCCCCGGAAGTCAGCATATTGGCAAAATCGTTCACGTGTCCCACCGGCTGGGAAGGTAAGTTTTGAGCCGAGAGAAGGGTTGGCATCAAACAGAAGGATAATAGCAGTCCGACAAATATTGCACGTAATTGCTTTATAGAAGACATTGTAAAGTAGATAAAAGTGAGAGACTTAATTTTTGTTATCGTGAAAGCTGATCTCGTTAGAAAGTTCATCGACATCTCCCTTCTGGTCATAGGGAAAGAGCTCTTCAAGTTTATCGCCTACCTTGTGAACAGCGTTTTCAATTCCCTGCTCAAATTCTTCGTTTTTGAAATGAGTAATCAGAATTTGGAGTACATCATCCCAAAACCCATCCTCCACCTCGCGGTGAATGCCTTCACCGGCATAAACGGCGGCCTTTTGAACCTCGGTGGCAATATATATTAGTACTCCATTTTTCAGTTTTGTTTCATCCATCCCGAGATCATGAAAAATACGGGCGGCCCGCTCTAACGGCTCGCCTTCACAATCGTGCTCGATGTGAATACGAATTTCACCGGATGTTTTTTGCTCAGCTGTATTGATGGCATTAACAATCTGTTGTTCCTCATCTTCGCTAAGAAATTGTCTGGCAGGCATAATTTTTTGCTCAACTTAAATAAATTAAAAATTAACTTCCGGAACTTCTTCAGCACCTTTATCGGCTTCGAAATAGGCCTTTTGACCAAATCCGAAAAGACCCGCAAAAATATTATTGGGAAAACGTTTTATAGTAGTGTTATAATTTTGGACGGATTCGTTAAAACGCTGGCGTTCGGTGGTAATACGATTTTCCGTACCCTCTAACTGTGTTTGCAGATCCCGAAAATTTTGATTGGCTTTGAGCTCAGGATATTTTTCTACCGTTACCAGTAATCGTGACAAAGCCCCCGAAAGTTGTTGTTGGGCTTGCTGGAACTGCTGTACTTTTTGCGGGTTATTGAGGTCATCAGCAGAAACCTGAATAGACG
Source organism: Fodinibius sp. SL11 (assembly GCF_052060035.1). Classification (NCBI taxonomy): domain Bacteria; kingdom Pseudomonadati; phylum Balneolota; class Balneolia; order Balneolales; family Balneolaceae; genus Fodinibius; species Fodinibius sp. SL11. The sequence continues at coordinate 155,930 of NZ_JBPOEA010000002.1, forward strand.
AAGCCTTGCTTCGAGCTTCAATAACTTGCGTTAACGTCTCTTGCTCAAAGTTTGCCGCCCCTTTTACCGTGTTTACCAAGTTCGGTATCAAATCTGCACGACGCTGATATTGATTTTCAACCTGTGCCCATGATTGTTCTACGGTCTGTTCTTGTTCAACCAACGTATTATACTTTCCAATCCCCATAAATACCAACAATGCTATAACGCCTAATCCGATGAGAGTCTTAATATTCATTTGTAATCTTTTTTAGTTAAAAATTGCAAGGATTAAATATACGAAAGCGACGATAAATAGATGTACAATTTCTAATCAATAAATAATTTAATATTTATAGAAAAAGAGCAAAAGAAAGAAGGTTTTCATTTTTAAATCTTAGCAATCAAATTCCTATCTTTGAACGAATCATTTTCAATTTCGAAGCCTGTACTTTTGTCCTACAAATTTATCTATTTTGATCTGGATGACACCCTGCTCGATCACCAATCGGCAGAGGCCGGTGGATTGAAGGATGTTTATCAGCATTTTGATTTTTTTGGGGATGTCAGTGCCGAGAAATTGATCGATGTATATCACCGGGTAAATAGCAGGCAATGGAGCTTGTACAGTCAGGCAAAAGTCAGCCGGGAACAACTGCAGCGTAATCGTTTTGAGCAAACGTTGCAACAGCTTAATCTCGATGCAAGTCGATACAATGAAGTGGGCAGATATTATATGCAGTGCTATCGGAATCACTGGCAGTGGATAGATGGAGCAAAAGAAGCCTATTATGATGTTGCCGAAAAATATCCAGTAGGAATTTTGACAAATGGCTTTGCAGAAACCCAGCGTAAAAAATTTGAAGCTTTCGATCTGTATGATTCGGCACAAACGACCGTTATTTCTGAGGAAGTGGGTGTTTTAAAGCCCCATCCGGAGGTTTTTGAATATGCTACCGCACGTGCTGGTGTAAATGCGGATGAAGTGTTATATGTGGGCGATTCATTAAGTTCTGATGTGGAAGGTGGAAGTAAGTTCGGATGGAAAGTGGCCTGGTATACACAAAACGGAAGGCAGGATCAGCACGAGAAAGCGCATTTTGTATTTGATAATTTTAGTGAACTCAAAAAGTTATTAGATGTTTGAGGTTAAAGGTTGAGGGTTAGATTACTAACCTTGAACCTTCAACTTTCCAACACTCAATTAAAAATCTGATGTCAAAGAAAACGATAAAAGAGCCGGAAGTAACCCTTGAATTAGCAAAAGATCACGGGCTTACCGAAGAGGAATTTGAAATGATTAAGGACTACCTCGGACGCATGCCCAATTTTACCGAACTTGGTGTTTATTCGGTGATGTGGAGTGAGCATTGCTCGTATAAAAACTCCATCTTGGAAATTAAAAAGCTTCCCAACGAAGGCCCCCAGATGTTAGTCGGTGCGGGTGAAGAAAATGCAGGCTTAGTGGATATCGGCGATGGCCTTGGGTGCGTGTTCAAGGTGGAGAGCCATAATCATCCATCGGCTATTGAGCCATACGAAGGTGCGGCTACCGGTGTGGGCGGAATCCATCGCGATATTTTTACCATGGGTGCACGTCCTGTAGCAAGTCTCAACTCGTTGCGGTTTGGTGATATGGATACTCCCCGTGTTCGTTTTCTGTTGGATGGCGTGGTACGGGGTATTGCGGATTACGGTAACTCTTTTGGGGTGCCCATGGTCGGTGGAGAGATCTATTTTGATGAGAAGTACGAAGGTAATCCCTTGGTGAATGCGATGAGTGTGGGCATTGTGAAAGAAGATCAAACAGCTTCAGCCATTGCTGAGGGAATTGGCAACCCAGTGATTATTGTAGGATCCGATACCGGGCGCGATGGTATTCATGGGGCTACTTTTGCATCCGAAGAGATTAGCGAAGAAAGCGAAGACAAGCGACCCAGCGTACAGGTAGGTGATCCTTTTTCTGAAAAGCTTCTGCTTGAAGCTACGCTCGAAGTCATCAAGAATGGCGGTATTGTCGGGATACAGGATATGGGAGCAGCTGGGATCAGTTGTTCATCATCGGAGATGACGGCCAAGGGCGGCGTGGGAATGCGTCTTGATCTTGACAAGGTACCGACTCGTGAAGAGGGGATGTCGGCGTATGAGATTTTGCTTTCCGAAAGCCAGGAGCGAATGCTGGTTGTGGCCGAAAAGGGCCGAGAACAAGAAATTATTGACATTTATGAGAAATGGGATCTTAATGCTGTTGTGATTGGCGAAGTAGTAGAAGGCGAAAACGTGACTTATCACAAAGAGGGGTCGGTGAAAGCCGATATTCCCGCTGACAGCTTGGTGCTGGGTGGGGGTGCTCCGCAATATAAGCGTGAAACCAAGCGGCCCGAGTATCTGGATGAAGTTCAGTCATTTGATGCTAATTCAATCGATCATCCTGACAATCACAATCAGATCGTAAAACAGTTGTTGGGATCGCCCAATATTGCTTCCAAGCGGTGGGCATACGAACAGTACGATACGATGGTTCGAACGAATACGGTAAATGGACCCGGAGCATCTGATTCTGGAGTGGTGCGCATTAAAGGCACGAAAAAGGGATTGGCCGTGAAGACAGACTGCAACGGACGCTACGTCTATTTGAATCCACGTAAAGGTGGACAGATTGCCGTTGCCGAAGCGGCGCGTAATGTGGTGTGCAGTGGTGCTAAGCCGATGGCGATTACAAACTGTCTTAATTTTGGCAACCCTTATAAACCGGAAGTGTACTGGACATTCAAAGAAGCTTTGGCCGGCATGGGCGAAGCTTGTCGCACGTTTAACACCCCGGTTACCGGCGGAAATGTAAGTTTCTATAATGAAAATCCCGAGATGGCGATCTTCCCAACGCCGGTGATTGGGATGCTTGGATTGATTGAAGATGTTGAAAATCACCGAATGACGCCGCATTTCAAGAATGAATCTGATGTTATTTATTATATCGGAGCACCACGGAAAGGACTCGGAGGCAGTGAATATTTACATACGGTTCATGATCTCACAACTGGTGATACTCCTGGTATTGATCTGGAGTTCGAGGGGCGTTTGCAATCGGCTTTATTAGAATCAATTCAACAAAAGTTGGTAAACGCTGCGCATGATATTTCGGATGGCGGGTTGGCAATCACTTTGGCCGAAATGGCCATACTTTCTAACAAGGGAGCGTGGGTTTCGGTGAATAAGCTGGGCGACAACAAGCACGAGGTGCTTTATAGCGAAGCACAATCGGGGGTTATAGTGACGTGTGATCCGACCCAAAAATCAGCTTTGGAAAATCATTTATCCCAAAATGATATTTCATTTGCCGAACTCGGGAATGTTAGCAGTGAAGGTGATGATCTCAAAATTGGTGAGCTTGTTAAGCTGCCGGTAAATGAGATGTTTGAAATTTATGATCACGTCATCGAAAATGCGATGAAACAAAAAGACGACGTAGTAGCTTAGTTCTTTCTTCCTCATTACGTTTTATAATAGGCTGCTGGTAGTTCAAACAACCAGCAGCTTATTTTTTTGAACGATGGAAAGCATATTTTGATTGACTTATCTAACGATAAAGTAATTACTATCCTTTTTAGAATAGCATAAATCTGCGGTTAAAAAATTGGCTTATTATGAAAAATAAAATCGTACTTATTGTAGGTGGATCAGGAGGCATTGGAAGTGAGTGTGGACGCGTTTTTGGAAAGGCGGGAGCCAAAGTAGTACTTGCTGCCCGTGATCAGAAGAAAGCAGAAGAGGTTGCCAAAGAAATAAATGGGTCCGGTGGAGATGCATATGTAATTGGTGTAGATGTAACGGATCTGGCATCAGTATCAAAGATGGTGCGGGAAGTAACCGAAGATCTGGGAGCGATTGATGTGTTGGTCAATGCTTTTGGGACAGCGGTGATTCAGCCATTGCTCGATGTCAATCCCGATGAAGCTAAAGAGATGTTGGACGTAAATGTGTATGGAACATTTTTGGTGACCCAAACTGTCGTCCGTTATATGGCCACGGAAAAAAAGGGCCGCGTGATCATGTTTCCCGGTAGCGTAGGTAAATATCCCATGAAAAATTCATCGGTCTACTCCGCTTCAAAATTTGCGATCACAGGTTTTACAAAGTCGCTGGTTGAAGAGCACAAGCGTAGTGGTGTAAACTTTACACTGATGCACTTGGGAGGAGTTGACACTCCAATGTGGGATAGCGATACCGTGGACATGCGCGTCCAAAAAGACAAGATGCTTTCGGCCGAAGAAGTAGCTAAATCTGTTTATTATGCCGCAAATCAACCCGAAGGATCCGTGCTTAACGAAATAACGATTCAGCCGGAATCGCATCAGATGGTGTGAGGCCGTTGGCAGTTAGCAGTGGCCAGCACTAATGCTGATTTCTGCTAACTGTTATTGCTTGCTAATGAACTACTTGAGTGCCGGACATTGGTCCATGGCAGATTTAATGGACTTCTCAATAATATCGAGCCCTTCTTCAATTTGTCCCTTGTTGACAGTGAGCGGCGGACGGAATCGCATAGTACGTTTGCCGCAAGAGAGAATCATTAAATTGTTTTTAAAGCATTCTTTGATAACTGAATCCCGTGCATGGGTATTCGGGAAATCAACAGCGCAAAACAGTCCCTTGCCGCGAGGATTCGTGACATGTTCAAACTTCTTCGTTAGGTCATTAATCTTATCCTGTAAAAAGGTGCCAACCGTAGCAGCATTATCAACCAGATTATCATCTTCAATAACCTGTAGAATACGTCCGAACCGAACCATATCTACCAAGTTGCCGCCCCAGGTTGAGTTAATGCGTGAGGAAACATGAAAGCAGTTCGTTTCAATATCGTCAACGCGCTTGCTTGCAAGAATACCGCATACCTGTGCTTTTTTACCAAAGGCAAGAATATCCGGCTTTACGTAGTGCTCGTGAGCCCAGAATTTTCCTGTAAGTCCCACTCCCGTTTGGACTTCGTCATAGATGAGCAGTGCTTCGTGTTTATCTGCCAAATCTCTAAGTGCCTGGTGGAATTCCTTGCGGAAATGACGATCGCCGCCTTCGCCCTGAATTGGTTCTAAGACGATACAGGCGATTTCATCTTTGTGCATCTCAAAATATCGCTCGGCCTGTGCAATGGCGCGTTCTTCATGCTCAATGGTTTGCTGGATATGCTCATCCGTAGCCGGATAAGACATGGCAGGGGAAGTAATACGCGGCCAGTCGAACTTTGGAAAGTATTTTACCTTGTTAGGATCCGTATTCGTGAGTGACATGGTATATCCCGTTCGACCATGAAAAGCCTGTTCCAAGTGGAGAACTTTATGTCCCTTTTCTTCTCGATATCCTTTTTCAAAATTCTTTTGCACTTTCCAGTCGAAGGCTACCTTCAATGCATTTTCAACAGCCAATGCGCCGCCAGAAATAAAGAAAGAGTAGGGCAGGTAATCCGGAATGCCCACGCGATCAAAATTATCCACAAACTCGGCCATCTCTTCGGTATATACATCAGAGTTGGAAGGTTTGTTTATAGCAACCTTGCCTATCTTTTGTTGAAATTCCTCGTTGGCCAGTTGAGGATGGTTCATCCCCAAGGGGTTGGAGGCAAAAAACGTAAAGAAATCCAGATAACGCTCTCCGCTTTTGGCATCATATAAATAAGTACCTTCACTTTTCTCAAGATCAAGCACAATATCATAGCCGTCGGTTAAAATATGTTTCTGTAATATTTTGTGTACTTGTGCGGGTGCTACAGCGTTAGATGTGGACATAAGCCTCCTAAAACAATTTAATTGGTATTTATGAGTCGGTATGTAACCGGGAAAGAATTTTGAATTTACTATTGACAAGTACCCATGTCAAGCCTTATTATTACCGACTCACATCGCGGGGTAGAGCAGCTGGTAGCTCGTCGGGCTCATAACCCGGAGGTCGGAGGTTCGAATCCTCCCCCCGCCACAAAGTATTAAGCGACTTTCTGAATTCAGAAAGTCGCTTTTTTTATTTGTCATTTCTTACTGTTTTTGAATACAATAGGTTGAAAATTGGCAGATTTCACTCCCTATTTTTATTTGAAGTTACAGTTTAAAATTCTTGCTCATAAAAATAAGTTTCGTCAACTTAATAGCTTTAGTAAGAAAGAATGTGCTTTCTCCAATGTGTTTTAATATAATATCTCTGTATAAAATGGCTTATAGTAATCGGCTGCGTTGGGGCAATAATTGGGTCAGATCTTATTAATGGGATGGTATCAAAAGTTATGATTGGCAAGATATCCTCAATTCCTTTAGTAAAATATTACTCTTCAAGAGTTGCACTACTGGTATTTTTATTGTTTTTGATGAGCAGTTTGCTTTCATCTCAACATGCGATGGCACAGGGAACAACTGTTCAAGGAAGTGTAGTATTGGAAAGAGTCCAAAAGCCAACTATTGAAGTGGGAGGAGGTGGATACCAAAACAAATTTGGGGGTAATACCGACAAAAAAGATAATTCATTAGATGACGTTTTGGTATGGATCGAATCTCAAAATGAAAACCAGACAGGAGTAAGAGAAACTACAAAGCGACGTGTTCTAAATCAGCTTGATAAACGTTTTGAACCTCGGCTGATGATTATTCGGGAGGGAGATGTGGTTCGAATACTGAACTCAGATCCAGTATATCATAATGTATTTAGTTTATCGAAAACGAAACGCTTCGATGTAGGACGTCGTTCGCCCGATGAATTTCAAGATGTACAATTTAATAAACCCGGTATTATAGATGTTTTCTGTGATATTCATTCTGATATGCATGCAGTTATTGTTGTCGCCTCAAAACAAACTGTTGCAATGCAAAAATTGGATGGCAGTGGAAAATTCCGGTTTGATGAAATTCCAGAAGGAGAGTATACTCTACATTTTTATGCATTAGGAGACCGGAAAGAAAGTATAGAAGTAAATACTATTGATAAAAATAATATAATGCTGGAACCAATAAGAATAGGATCTTAAATATGGAGTCTCCCAAATTTCCTATTCGATGGAAGTTGCTATCCGGATTCATTGGCCTAGCTCTATTGGTATTGGTGGTAGTACTTTTTGCAGTCAGCCAAATTTTGGATAACCGAATTCGGGAAGATATTAACTCGAGCTTCCATGAGGCAGGCAAGATATTTGAACAATTACAGGATGTACGGTTTCGGCAGCTTCGGCAGACTGCCACGCTTGTGGCTGATATGCCCTATATGAAGGCGGCGATTTCAACAGGAGATCCGAATACTATTAATCAGCAGATTCGCCAAGAGTTGGTGCACCTCTTACATTTTGATCCTCTTATTTCTGATACGTTGTCTTCGGAATCGCTAACGACCAGTTTGGATTCTGTAGGATTAGTAATGGTTTTTGACAAAAACGGACTCCCTCTTGGGCAATTATCCGATGTCGATCCGGCAAAAAAATCTATGAGTAATAAATTGGGGGTCCAAAAAGCTTTGGAGGGACAACATCCTCAACAATCATATATTTGGAAACAAGGAGAAAACTATTTTAATGTTATAACAATACCTGTTTTTTTACAGGAACAGGTTATTGCAGCCCTTTCTCTTGGATATCCGATTCGTAATCGTGAAGCAGAGTTGCTTGCGCAAGTAATCGGATATGAGGTGTCGTATTATGTGGATGATAAACTCCTTACCACTTCTATTGATTCCTTGTTGTCCCAACACCGAAAAGTTCTTTCTGATGGGATTGAACAGGCTTCTGCAACCGAAATTAATCAGACGGGCAGCACAACCATCGAAATGGAAATGAGGAATCAGAAATGGCTTGTATATTTAGTTCCAATGGTAAAACAGGTTTCTCAGTCTGTGGAAATTTCAGGCTACTATGCCGTTGCAAAATCATTGACACAGGCTTTGGAACCTCTTCATCAATTACAGCGCGTTATTTATTTGATTGGCCTTGGAGGAATATTAATAGCGATTATACTGGGTATCACTTTAACACGAAATCTGACACGTCCGATTAACCGGTTGCTCGACGGTATTAAAAGGATTGAAAATGATGATTATGATCATCCTGTTTCTGTTGAAAGCCGGGATGAGTTTGGACAGCTTACCCGTACATTTAATAAGTTGGTTGCCAATATAAAAGAGAACCTTCGGGAAAAAGAGACGTTGTTGGCAGAAATCCATCACCGTGTCAAAAATAATCTGGCTGTTATTTCAGGATTGTTGCAATTGGAAAGTAGTAACGTTGAGAACGAACATACTGAGCAGATTCTCAAGAATAGTCAATTGCGTATCCAATCAATGGCTACGGTGCACGAAATGCTCTATAAAGCACATGACTTTAACAACCTGTCTTTTAATGATTTTATCAAAAAGATGGTCGCCTCCATCCATGATATATATAAATCAGCTTATTCGGAACTGAGTGTAGAGGTTGATGTGAAAGATATTGATCTGAATGTAAACCAAGCTGTTCCTTTTGGACTCATGGTCAATGAGCTGGTAACTAATGCTTTTAAACATGCTTATCCTGATGGAGGATCAGGAGTGGTGGCCATCTCCTTTTTTGAAGAAGAGGGCAATGTCGTTCTCACGGTAGAGGATGAGGGGATGGGCTTGGATAGTGATTTTTCTTTGGAAGAAAGTGAATCGTTGGGATTTTCTCTTATCAAAATTCTATCCCAGCAGATTGATGCGGATGTGACAGTAGAATCCAAAAATGGTACAAAGGTTACCGTTGTTTTTGAGAAGAAAGATAAAAAGGGATCAAGCAGTTCATTAAACTTGAATTAATACAATGTCGTATGGGGATAAATCGAAAAAGGTTCTGTTTGTGTATTCTCATTTGTCTGATGCTGACAGGTAGTGCACTTGGACAGATTAATATTGGCGGGTTGGCTGATTTTGAACTGCGAAAAGGAGGCGCGGACTCAGATCCCACGGTAAATCAGACCCCCAATGATAAGTTTTTGATGTATGCTCCTTCGATCCGAATCTTTATAAATGCCCCGATTTCTGAAAAATGGTTTGTTTCGGGTGCGCTGCAATCCGATTATTATACTGGAAGCAGAAGCGAGATCTTTTTTTCTTCCTTTAATATAAATTGGTTGGCCGCTGAGAACTTTAAGATTACGGCCGGTCGTTTTACCACGCCGTTTGGAAGAACTGATGAGTTGTTGCTTTCTTCCAATAATCCTTTTGTGCATTTACCGCTGTCTCATGTATGGAATATGCCGGTGAATCAGCGACGTGGTTATTTTTTTGGAGAAAGCTCGTATGATGGGGTACCCGGGCAATCGTTGGTCTACAGGCGGATGTATTCGCAGGGATTAAAAATCACTGGGACAACAGATGATGAAAGATTTCAATATGAAATTGCTGCCACGTTGACTGGAGTTTCTGGCTACACCGATGTGGGTGAACAGAACCTCCCCGCATTTATTGGACGGCTGGAAGTGCGACCTGTTATCTGGAATACCATTGGTGTATCATTTGGCAGAGGATCTTATTTAATAGAAGATTCTATTAATGATGTCTTATCTGATGAAGAGAGAGCCGGATATCAACAAACGGTTGTCTCAGCGCACACCGAGTTTTCCTACAGTTATTATCAGCTGTTGTTTCAGTACACATTCAATCGCTGGGATTCTCCCTGGATTGATCCGGATGGGCAACTTATTCAAGAACATCTTGACAATGATGTTGCTCACTATCTTGCAAAGTTTAAAATGCGTTTCCCCTTTTTGGTAGGAGGATATGGGGCCATTCGCTATGAGCGTTATATTCCCAAAGAGTTAACACTTGATCCCCTAAATATTACAGGTAAACCAACCCCAGACAAAGACCGTTTTGAGTTTGTTTTTGGATACAAACTTAATCGGAATATACTTTTAAAAGTTTCCTACCTGCTTTCCAAGAATAATGGCACGGAGCTAAAAGATGATGTCATCGCTATTCAGCTAAGCGCTAGCTTTTAGCACGGTTATGTTAGGCCTCAACTTTTTCGAATTCTTTAATTGTATCTTTGATAATTGAGATACAGTCACGCAACTGTTCTTCGCTCATTACAAGTGGGGGAGCAAAACGAATAATATTTCCATGCGTTGGTTTGGCAAGTAATCCGTTTTCCTTCAGCTTAAGACAGATATTCCAAGCTGTTTCGCTGTCTTCTGCATCATTAATGACAATGGCATTTAGCAGTCCTTTTCCGCGCACAAGCTTGACCAGTTCTGATTCGTCCACAAGGTTATTCATTTCTTCGCGGAAAATTTTTCCAAGCCTGTCAGCGTTTTCAGCAAGACCTTCATCCTTCACCACGTTTAATGCTTCCATGGCTACGGCACATGCCAGTGGATTTCCGCCGTAAGTAGATCCATGTTCACCGGGACGAATGCATTCCATGATGTCGTCATCAGCCATGACCGCTGAAACAGGATAAGCCCCTCCGGATAGAGCTTTCCCTAAAATGACAATATCGGGACGAACTTCTTCATGGTCCACGCACAACATTTTGCCCGTTCGAGCAATACCGGTCTGTATTTCATCTGCAATAAAAAGGGTATCGTATTTTTCACATAACTCCGAAGCTTTTTTTAGGTATCCTTCATCGGGAACAACAACCCCGGCTTCGCCTTGAATAGGCTCAACCATAAATCCGGCTACATCTTTCTCTTTTAACGCTTTCTCGAGGGCATCCAAATCGTTATAGGGAATAGAAACAAATCCCGGAGTATAGGGGCCGAAGTTTTTGCGGGCTACAGGGTCGTTGGAAAACGAAATAATACTGGTAGTACGACCGTGGAAATTTCCTTTGGCAACGATGATGGTCGCTTTTTCAGGAGTAAGGTTTTTCTTTTCGTAGGACCATTTGCGGCACAATTTGATAGCTGTTTCAACGCCTTCGGCTCCCGTATTCATGGGCAAGAGCTTGTCATATCCAAAAGTCCGGTGCATAAATTCTTCATATTTTCCCAGCTGATCGCTGTGAAAGGCTCTTGAGACGAGTGTGAGTTTTTCAGCCTGTTCTTTAAGGGTGTTAACAATGCGCGGATGACAATGTCCTTGATTTACCGCAGAATACGCCGATAAGAAATCGTAGTATTTATTTCCCTCCGGATCCCAAACATACACCCCTTCCCCTTTGGATAAAACAACCGGGAGGGGATGATAATTATGTGCGCCATATTGATCTTCGAGCTTAATTGCTTGGGTTGTTGAAATCATGGAAGGTGGTTTATTTTAATTTCTCATTCACTAAGTAGATTAAAATATGATCTACTTAGGTTAAGATAAATTATTTTTTGAGATAGGATGCTAAAATTTGCCAGACAGTATTTTTAATAGTATTCTAAATAGAATTAGGTCTTGGCATTTTAAGGGGGGAATAGCGTGAATAAGAATGACACTTTTATAACTAAGTCCTCCTCGTTTGAAGGTGAAATCTCTGCTGAAAATATTATCGTAGCGGGTGAAATAATGGGTGATCTTAGAGCCTCATCAGGGATTCTAATTTTAAATGAGGGAAAGGTTAAAGGTAATATTCAGGCTCCAAGCGTATATTTGGCAGAAGGGTGCATCCATGAGGGGGATATCTATTTGGAAGATCCGGACATAGCATCATCTTCAAAAATAGATATGAATCAGGTTGAACTAAAGACAGACGAGAAAGAAACATCAAAGAGAAAAGAGAAAGAAGAACATTCCCAAACCAGGCAGGTCTCAAACAGTTCTAAAAGTAATTAGTGGTAAGCCGAAAAGGTTTGCACCATACAGCATTTATAAAGTATATTAACCCCTTAATAAAAGACCCTTGAGTGTAATAGCTCAAGGGTTTTTTTGTTAGATAAAAGTTTAACATAGCGCAACATATTTATGCATTGGATCGACCTGACTATCTTCATCTGCTATATGGCAGGCTTGTTAGGTTTTGGATTGTTCTTTTTAAACAAGAATGAAGGCGCTGACGACTATTATGTAGGCGGAAGAAATATGAGTAGCCTGCATGTGGGACTATCAGTAGTAGCCACTGATGTGGGCGGCGGTTTTTCTATTGGTTTGGGGGGGCTTGGTTTTGCGATGGGGTTATCCGGATCATGGATGCTCTTTACAGGGCTGTTAGGTGCGTGGTTGGCCGCGGTTTTTCTGATCCCCAAAGTGAAAGGAAATCCCGTATTTGATAAGGCCTATACCTTTCCCGAAGTATTTGAATACTATTTTACCCCGCAGGTAGCACTGGTTGCAGGAATTATTTCCGCTATTGGATACGCCGGTTTTACCAGCTCACAGATATTAGCGGGTGCCAAGTTAGCTACCGGTACTTTCGCTAATCTCGACTTGCAGACCGCACTTATTATCATGGGGTCAGTGGCTGTGCTTTATACCGTTATGGGAGGACTAAAAGCAGTGATATACACCGATACAGTGCAATGGGCCATACTTATGATTGGTCTTGTTTTCATCGGTATTCCCATTTCGTACACAGCCGTCGGTGGTTGGGAAGCTATCTCTCAAACTGTGGATCCCGCCTTGCTCTCAATGACAAACATTTCCTGGCAGGATGTTATCTATTGGGCGGTCACCATTATTCCCATCTGGTTTGTAGGAATGACCCTCTACCAGCGTATTTATGCCTGTAATGATGAAGAAACGGCAAAAAAAGCGTGGTATTTGGCGGGTGTATTTGAATGGCCTATCATGGCTTTTATGGGGGTTTCGTTGGGCCTCTTTGCCAAGGTTGCCGCATCTCAAGGCATGTTTGAGTATCTCGGTGCGGCAGATATCTCTGAGACTGATCCCGAAACGGGTCTGCCTATGTTGTTGCGAACCGTGCTACCCGTTGGGCTTATGGGGATTATGATGAGTGCCTATTTTTCAGCTATTCTTTCTACGGCCGACAGTTGCCTGATGGCCGCATCCGGTAATGTAGTTTCGGATATAATTGGTTATTTTAAGGAGATTGATCACGACAGCGATACGTTTTTACGATTTTCGCAGGTTACTACCCTGCTAATCGGAACATTTGCACTGCTAATTGCTACAACAATGACGAATGTGCTTGATCTGATGCTGTACTCTTATGCCTTTATGGTATCGGGTCTTTTTGTACCGATTATTGGCGCTTTATACTGGTCCAAAAGTAGCAGTATAGGGGCTATTGCAGCCATGATTTGCGGTGGATCAACAACGGTTTCATTAGAAATATTTTTGAATAATTTGCCGGCCGGATTAGATGCCAATGTATTTGGAATTACGGTGTCGGCCATTGTGTTTATTGTCGTATCGCTGGCATTTCCCGATGGAGATACTGTGAATACGGCTGAAGTTTCAGCAGATAATGTTAATGCTATTTATGAATAATGATTGAATTCGATTTAGTATATTCTGACATCGAAAATCCGACAACATTTAGTCGAGAGGATATTGCAGATTTTCTTTATGAGCACTTGGATGAATACGGTGATGAGAAAAAGCATATCTTATCAAGTATTGCCTATGCTTATGGAGATGGAGAGGGACAGGACGGTTTTATATTAGTTGCTCATGACAAAGACCAAATTGTGGGTGCGGTTATTATTAATCATACCAATATGGGGGGATTTATTCCTGAACATATTTTGGTGTATATTGCTGTACATGAGGACTACCGCGGCGAAGGTCTCGGTAAACAACTGATGGAGCGTATTATTGATGTAACAGAGGGAGATATCGCACTGCATGTTGAGCCCGACAATCCTGCTAAATATTTATACGAAAAGTATGGGTTTACGAATAAGTATCTTGAAATGCGACTGAGCAAATAGAGATGGCTTTTATAAAATTATATCGCGATAAGTTACGTCATAATTATAATTTCCTTGATAAACTCTTCAAAGATAATGGAATCAAGTGGGGGATAACGACCAAGCTGCTTTGTGGACATGAGGAGTATTTAAAAGAGGTGGCTGATTTGGGGATTGGCGATATGCTTGATTCCCGCATCAGTAATCTCAAAAAAATTAAGGAGATTGATCCCGATACGCTGACTACCTATATCAAGCCGCCCCCCAAAGATATTATTGAATCGGTGGTTAAGTATGCAGATATAAGCTTGAATACCGAGCTCCCAACCTTGCACGCTCTTTCTGAAGAAGCCCAGCGCCAGGATAAGGTGCATAAGGTTATTATTATGATTGAGCTGGGTGACCTGCGCGAAGGGGTGATTCGTGAGAATCTGATCGACTTTTATGAAAAGGTATTTAAGCTCTCAAACATCGAGGTTATTGGTATTGGTGCTAATCTCAATTGTATGCATGGGGTAATGCCGGATGAGGATAAACTCATCCAATTATCACTCTATAAACAGATTATTGAACTCCGTTTTGATAAGGAAATTCCATTGGTTTCGGGCGGGACCACGGTAACTATTCCGCTGTTGCTGCGTAATCAATTGCCCAGCGGTATTAACCATTTTCGGGTAGGAGAAGCCCTGTTTTTCGGTAAAAATCTTTTTACCGATGGTACGATCGAGGGTATGCATAATGATGTGCTCGAACTCTACCCGCAAATTATCGAAATTGCTGAAAAGCCAAAGGTGCCCAGCGGTGAGCTTGGGATGAATCCACAGGGCGAAGTAGTTGATATTGACGAAGATGAATACGGGGAAACATCATATCGTGCAATTTTAGATATCGGTTATCTTGATATAAATCCCGACCATTTGATTAACGAAGAGGAGGGAATCAAGATCGCAGATGCCAGTTCGGATATGCTCATTTTGGATGTCGGTGATAATAAGGCTGGCTACGAGGTGGGGGACTTTATTCGTTTTCGGATGAAATATATGGGAGCCCTGGGAATTATGAACTCTGACTATATTGATAAAGTAGTAGAGTAGCGAAGTCTTGTAGATGATGTAAGATAATTGATCAATTCAGTTCTTAACATCTTGCACCGTAGCTATGCTGCGGTGCTTTTTTATTTACCCTTGTTAGATTTTCAGAAGATTGATCTATATATAATCCACTCAAAATGCTCTGCGTTGTAAGGGAATTTATTTAAATGATTGACACTGATAAAAATCCGTCAATCTGATCGTACAAAAGCTTATTTAAAAGGTTCGCTCGTATTATCTTATGGTTAATTTTGGTGTTCAGTCTGTTCCGGAGTTGCACAATCAAAATAAGAAGTGTTAGTTTCTGATATTTACAATCCAAAAGTATTTGAAACAACTTTTACTTAATTCTCAACTATGAAAGGCTTTGAAGATTATAACTTTGCCAAAGTAATGGATTATCCTGACCGTAAGGAGGATCTGTTTGTCTTTGATTTTTCGAAAGGCTATGATGCCGATTTTATTACGACCAAAGAGTGGGGAATCGGGAAATATAATGAGCAGCGTTCTAATATGTATCTGGCATCCCAATTCAATAATGAACGTAATATCCATATGGGTATTGATATCTGGACGAAAGCGGAGAGTCCGGTATACTCATTTTGGGATGGAGAACTGGCATACCTGCAAAATAACGATCAGCCCGGTGATTATGGCCCCACGATGGTGATTAAATATGAGTTGGGAAGCCGGCCATTGTATGCTTTATATGGACATCTTTCAAAGAAATCACTCGAAATGGTTTCTCTGAATAGACCGGTAAAAAAGGGACAAAAGATCGCAACGCTTGGGAGTCAGGAAGTTAATGGCGGGTGGGCGCCTCATCTTCATTTTCAGCTTTCCGTCGAAGATCCCAAAGAAGCCGATATGCCGGGGGTGGTAGCACCCGAAAATAGGGAAGAGGCTTTAGAAACCTATCCTGATCCCAGAATAGTGTTGGGCAATTTGTATTGAAATTATCACTTAGCTGTAGCTCGATAGTGCAACTCTCTCGCAACTGCTTAGGTTATTTTTAAAATCAATTCTGAGGGAGTTTTACTCCCTAAGAAAATAGTTATAGCTTATCTATTAGCAGTGGCACATCTTGGTGACCGGCATAATTTCGGGCACTGGAAAACTTCCAATGTTCCGGCTTGGTAACATATCCTTTTCTAACAGGATTTTGATGAATGTAATGAAGCTTTTGTCTGAAAAACCATTCCGAATAAATTCCGATAGGATAGTAGCCGGATTGCCAAACTTTATATTCCTGATTTGTTTTGCGTCCAGTGGCCGCTTCTTTAAAAATTCTTAAAGCGTTTATTTGATTATTCGTTTTTAACAAAGAACTTATTTCAGATGAAGTATAGCGTTTTAAATCCCTAATGATATCTGGAATGAATTTAGGCTCATTAGCAGAAATGATTAAATGTAAATGGTTAAGCATTATTACATACGCATGAATAGATAACCCTTTGTTTTTGTGGCAATATTTTAGGCTATCAGTAATTAGAGAATAATATTCGATACTTGTAAAAACAGGATACCACTTTGTTAGGGCAGTGGTGCAAAAGTAATACTTCGTATCAGAATATACCTTCCATGAGCTCATGATAATATCGTTTTAAAGTAGGATGCCTTTGAAAGACTGATCCTTACAATATTTTAATAGATTTGTTGCCA
Organism: Fodinibius sp. SL11; assembly: GCF_052060035.1. Lineage (NCBI taxonomy): Bacteria > Pseudomonadati > Balneolota > Balneolia > Balneolales > Balneolaceae > Fodinibius > Fodinibius sp. SL11. Next base: position 172,440 of record NZ_JBPOEA010000002.1, read on the forward strand.
TATTGCTCGAGAGTGCAACTTGCTCGCAACTGCTTAGGTTATTTATAAAATCAATTCTAAGGGAGTTGTATTCCTGAAAAGGAAAGGCAATAAATATAGGAGATAATGGAAAGCTGATTTACAGAATACGCCAGAATAACTATTGGAAATTCTGCTCTAAAATCCACTACTTGTGCCTTGCACAAATTGTGATTTAGGAACTCCGGCATGCCCCTCGATTTAAACATTGATCCATATTTACCAGAATTAAAAACGTTACGCCATCAGTTGCACGCCGCAGCTGAAGTATCGGGAGAAGAGCAGCAAACAGCTGAAATAATTACCGAATTTTTATCGGCTACCAAACCCGATGAGCTGTACACAAATGTTGGTGGGACCGGTTTGTTGGCGACCTATGATTCTAAAAAGGAAGGCTCGCATGTGTTAATTCGGTGTGAGCTCGATGGGTTGCCAATTACGGACAATATTGAAACCGAATATCAATCTAAAAAAGAGGGTATCGGTCATAAATGTGGTCACGACGGGCACATGGCGATCGTGGCCGGAGTTGCAAAACTGCTGGGAGATCAACGCCCGTCGGCTGGAAAAGTGACGCTTTTGTTTCAACCGGCTGAGGAAACCGGGGAAGGGGCACAGCGCGTAATGGAGGATTCAAAATTCAGGGATTTGAAACCAGACTACTTTTTTGCCCTTCATAATCTGCCGGGCTTTACAAAGCATCAGATTGTTGTTAAAAAGGATACCTTTGCCGCGGCTTCGGTAGGATTAATTGTCCGCTTTAAGGGGGCCACCGCTCATGCTGCCCATCCCGAAGAAGGAAATAGTCCGGCGTTGGCCGTGGCACAAACAATACAGTCTTTTTCGGCAGCGCCACAGTTTCAGGTCCCGTTGGAAAAAGCAGCAAAAGTAACGGTCATCCATGCCGGGCTGGGCGAACGCGCTTTTGGTACGTCACCGGGACAGGGCACCGTAATGGCAACACTGCGTACCTATGATGATCAGTTGTTAGCAAAGCTGAAGGATCATTGTATTCAAATAGCAGAGGGGTATGCCGATACCTTTAAGTTGGGCATTGACGTTGAGTGGGTGGAGGAATTTCCTGCCACCGTAAATAATACGGAGGCCGTGGATATTATTGAAACGGCTGCCGATAAACTGGGATCTGAAATTTATCACAAAAAAGAACCTTTTAGCTGGTCCGAAGATTTTGGTCATTTTACCGGCAAGTATAAGGGAGCTATGTTTGGGTTAGGTGCAGGAAAAAAACACCCGGCCTTGCACGCTCAGACCTATGATTTTCCCGATGAAATAATATCCACTGGTATTTCGATGTTTTTGCAAATAATAAATGAAACGATTGATAGATCATGAATAACGAGTTATATCCGTCATGGATTGAGTTAAGTAAGCAAGCTTTTGAAAAGAATATCACCTTTTTAGCGGATTATATCGGCAAAGATACCGTCTTTAGTTCAGTAATTAAGGGAAACGCTTATGGACACGGCATTGCGCATTTTGTACCAATGGCGGAGGAATGCAGGGTTCGTCACTTCTCGGTTTTTAGTTCTGACGAAGCACGACAAGCTGCTCGAGCAAGTACGCAGGAAGATACTCATATCATGATTATGGGGATGATCAATAACAAAGCGCTGGGATGGGCGATCGAGCGGGATGTTTCGTTCTTTGTTTTTGAACTGGATCGATTGAAATGGGCTGTTCAAGAAGCACAGCGTATTGGAAAGCCGGCACGTATTCACCTGCACCTGGAAACCGGAATGAACCGATTGGGTCTGGAAAAAGAACAGTTTGAAGAGGCGGTTCGTATCATTAAAAAGAATAATAAACATCTACAGCTGGATGGCATTTGCACTCATTTTGCCGGAGCCGAAAGTGTGGGTAATTATGTGCGGATTCAGGATCAGATCGATAATTTTAAGGAGTACTGTTCGTGGTTTGAAGATGAGGGGATTGAAGCAAAACATCGCCATACAGCCTGTTCTGCGTCGGCGTTGAATTACCCGGAGACCATTATGGATATGGTACGTGTGGGAATCGCCCAATATGGCTTTTGGCCAAATCGGGAAACCTACATGAATTTCGTAAAAAAGTACCCGGATATTAATAAAGAGCACAAAGATCCACTGGAGCGTGTATTGACCTGGAAAAGTAATATTATGAGTACCAAGCAGGTTCCGGCCGGAGAATTTGTGGGGTATGGCAACACCTATTTAACCGGACGTGATGAAACCATTGCGTCTGTCCCCATAGGATATTCGCACGGCTTTGCCCGAAATTTGACAAATGTGGGTATCGTTCTTGTAAACGGCAAACGTGCACCGGTGGCGGGATTGGTCAATATGAATTTGTTGACGGTGGATGTAACGGATATTCCTGACGTTAAAAAGGGCGATGAGGTCGTCATTATTGGGCACCAGGGAGAACAGGAGATAACAGTTTCATCGTTTAGTGAGATGCGGAATAATATGAATTACGAAGTATTAGTGCAGATTCCGTCCCGTATTCCCCGAAGTATTGTTTGAGAAGTGATTAATTGACACAATTCGCAAAGTGAGTGGAATAACTCCCGAACTTGTAAGAGTAAATAAATCTCTATTCATAGCCGCCTCGTTTACGAAGCGGCTTTTTTGTTGGGTGATATTTTAAATAGTTAAACCGGTGTATATAGCATTTTAAAGATTATCACTCATGCGATATCTAATTGATTCAGGGAGTTCTCCGACCGACGTAATCTCCCTAAATAAGCTCGCGTAGCACCAAAAGGAGAACCACTTAGCCATGTGTCGCTTATATCATGGAGATTACCGAACTTCGCTCATTTCATTCGCTTGTTCGTAATGACAGCCGTTGGTTAAAAGCAGTGTCATTACGAGGAGAAGCTTGCGACGACGAAGTAATCTCCCAAAACAAGCCCGCGTAGCATCAGAGGGGTAACTTTTTGTACCTCAGTTAGCTCTTTGCAGGAGATTGCCACACTTCATTCGTTTCAATCATTTCGCTCACTGCTACACCAAGGGTTCGAAGGGCACAGCGCAATCGAGGAATATACAGCCATCAGGTTCGCGTAGAATCTAAAGGCTATCGCTCCGTTACGCTCACTTCGTCCGGCTTTGTCAGGTGACGTACCGCAACGGAGGTATGGTACGAGAAAGAAGAGAATATCTTTTTTAAATCCTGAATCATTTTATCGCATAAATACGGATGGCTTTTCCTTGGGTCATCCTTGTACCATCCTTGGGCCATGCTTGGGGACAGAAGGTTGAGCTTGACCAAGGTTGGACCCACCTTGGTATGGGGTAGATCGGGTCAACTCACTGATTATCTCAAAGTAATTATCCCGGGGTAAGCGTTTTTCTTCCGACAAGCTATTGTAGAATCAACCGTATCGGTGGCTATGCAGAGAATCGTCACGAGATAATAGCTCTTTATACTCCTTTCACTTTTTACTTGTAAACTTAAAACTCAAGCCCTCAGTTGTTCTGTAACTTAGTGACTTCAAAAATTAAATCTGTCGTTCAAGAATGCGTCCACTTAGCCATAAGCTCCGCTGACTGTAAAGAATATTATGATAATAACTGTTGCGGTCGAGAAGGTAATGGTCAAAAGGATAAAACTTGTTATTGAGCTTGGGCTGCTCAAAAAAGAAGCGGTATCGAGGATCCTCCGTGTTATAAGAGTAGTACCAGATGAGCTGACGCAGGCGATCCCGGGTATGAAAGGGTTCACCGAAAAGAATATAAATCAGTCCCCGATCTGTTTTCCAGCCCTCCTTAAAGTTAGAAAATCGTTTGTTTGCTTCCTCAACACGCGTATAATATTGCGCAATAACCTGTTGGGCTTTGCTTTTATTCCCAATATTCTTGAGCCAAAAACGATCAATAGCTTGTTTAAGAGAATCATCATCAGAAATGGACATGAGCTTTTCGTGGTCCCCGCGACCCATCAAATAGTAAAGGGGACGAGCTAATTCCCGGACACTTTCCACGGCGGGAAAGTTCTCACTTTTTATTCCAAATGATCTTCCTTTAAAGATTTCTTCCCCATCTTCATTCTCTTTGGTAGCAGTAACCTCAAACCGGTAATTACCCCGATCTTGATTCGCAAACTTAAACTCTATAAACACGCTGCTGTAATCAGTAAGTACACGCCTATTACTTTGCAGTTCCATTTCCTTGTTAAAATCGATTCCCTTGTATTCAATATTTGAACTGCTATAATTATTGCGAGTAATAGCTCGGGGCAGGCTGGTATCCGAAGCGAAAGAAACCAATCGGGTATCAAGGGTTAGCGGGTTGTCGGACTGGGGACTGATAACCTGGAACATAAATCGAAGCGAATCTACTGCATTCGATACATGGTAACCCGATATTTGCGTCCACTGTTTATCCTTGTTTTGTTTGCCAAACAGCTGTATCTCACTGAGCGTATAGTCTTGTTGTTGGGGGGCTGGAATATAGGCGCTACTGGTCTGGGTAAGCTTTTGGTTGGAATTGAGATCCTGCACTGTCACAGCTATTTCATAATTGCCGGGTGGTACTGGTAACCGATAGGGAATATACTCAATTTCACGGCTGTGGGTGATCGATTTATCACTCGTAATGATTTGCCGGGTAATACGCTTTGCCTCAATATTTTGCTCACCATCGAGATCCGTAATTTGTATATCAACCGCCACTTCAGCAGAAAGGGAGTCGTCTTTTCGATTACTGGTGTACACCAAACTGCCCTTGATAATGTCTGTCGTAATTTCGAGTACTGGCCCCTCATTTTCATCAACAAAACCAAAGGCACTTGACCTAAACTCCGGGTAACCCGATTTATAGTTGTAGTCGATACCGCGTTGTATGTTATCCATTTTGCTGCTACTACAGCTGATAAGCAGGGCCACAAAAAATATTGAAAAGAAATGTAAAGGAGTTCGCATCCGCAGAGTAATATTTTTAAACTTTTTTACTGACTTGGCAAAATTAAGTTGGAGAAAAGTAAGATTCTTCAAAAATTTTTAGTTGATAACTAAAAAATCATTCGTTATAGTATATATACTATTGATGGGGAAAAAGACAATGCCGATATTTTTTGGTTTATAATTGAATTAATTATCACCTTATCAATTTAAATGCTATTAATCAATCTTAGGAATTGCTCTTAAAATGACGCTTTCACGAAGAAATTAGGCTATTCGTTGCGCACTGCACCGAAGGCTTAATTCATAAATAACATCCCTTCCTAATATGTTTAACGTTGGCTAATCTAATTTGTTTTTAGATAGCTTGGGTTGGCATAACATTAAGGGGCATTAATCTAAACTAAAACTATCTCTAATTATGAAGTTGAAGGTACTATCTCTATTAGTATGTACTTTCGGTTTGATGTTTGCTACTTCTGCCATGGCACAAGACATTACCGTTTCTGGTACTGTCGTGTCTGCTGATGATGGTGAACCATTGCCGGGAGTTACAGTTATGATACAAGGAACAAGCCGGGGAACCGCAACCGGAACCGACGGCACATATGAAATTTCCGTCCCATCAAACGGGACGTTAGTGTTCTCTTCTGTTGGTTTTCAAAATCAGGAAATTCCTGTTAACGGGCGCACTACCATTGATGTTCAGCTTGCTACGGATGTAGCACAGCTCGAAGATGTTGTAGTGGTCGGTTACGGGACCCAGTCACGAAGAGATTTGACTAGTTCAATATCTTCCGTGGGATCTGACCAATTAGAAAATCAAGAACTGAATACCATCGAAAATGCCTTACAGGGGAATACTTCGGGTGTTCAGGTAACGCAGGCCGGAGGTACATTGGGATCTCCCTCTGCTGTTCGTATTCGTGGTACAGCCTCAATTAACGCAGATGCTCAGCCTCTGTATGTTGTTGATGGTGTTCCTCTTACAACCGGTGATGGATCGATAGGTCGCGAAGTTTCTGGTGTGGGTATTGGTACGAACCCGCTCATTAACTTAAACCCGGATGATATTGAATCAATTGAGGTTCTAAAAGATGCTTCTGCTTCTGCTATTTATGGATCTCGTGGTTCGAACGGGGTTATTTTAATTACGACCAAGTCAGGTCGTGCAGGACAAACTCAGGTTAATGTTAGTTATTCCGGTGGTGTAACAGAAGCTACTGACAAGTATGACATGTTGAATGGCCAGCAGTTCACTGAGATGTGGAATCAAGCAGGAGTGAACTTTTTTGATGAAAACGGTTTTGATGCATTGCTTAATGGAGCATTTGGTGTAAATAGATCTGCTGAAGAATGGTGGTTTGACCCCACCGGTAACGCAGCAATATTTGGGGCCGATGCTTCTTTAAGTGAGGATCCTGCGGATGTTTCCAGTACTGACTGGATGGACTTGGTTCAAGAACAAGGATCTATTCAGAAAGTAAATGCCAGTGTATCAGGTGGTAACGAACAAACACAATACCGTATATCAACAAGTTTTAACGATCGGAAGGGATATGTAAAAGGGAATCGCCTGCAGCGTTACTCTGCTCGTGTTAAAGTTGACCACCAAATCAGTGATAAGGTGCAGGTTGGGTTGAATATTGCTCCAACGTACAGCCGTAATTTCAAGCGTTCTGAGCGTAACCAGGTAGATGCTCCAATAACTTTTGCGGCACTCTACTATCCCAATGTTCCTGCTCGAACGGATGAAGGGGAGCCAAATTTAAGTGTTGACCCTAATAACTTTGTTGCTTTTACAGGTACTCCTTTAACGAACCTTGAGGGTACAGAAATTGAAGAGGATTTTCAGCAGACCGTGATTTCTTCTAATTTATCATGGGAGGTTGTTCCTCAGCTTGAATTTAATACTGACATCTCTGTTGATCTTTTTCAACTTCGAACTAATGAAAAACGCAGTGATCTGACTACTGACGGCTTTGGTGTTGGTACTGGACTCAATCTCAGCGAAGACTATGTGAACTATAACTGGAATGCTACGCTGCGATATGCCGGTGACTTTGGTGAACACAGTCTTTCGGCGCTTGTAGGTACTTCGCTTCAGCGTTCTGAAAACGTAAACTTTTCTGTTTCAGGAAATGGTTTTCCAAGTAATGACCTAAAAACGTTGAACAGTGCTGCTGAAATTACAGGAGGCGGTGCCAGTATCAGTTCTTATGCATTTATGGGATACCTTTCGCGAATCACATATTCATTCCAGGATAAATACTTGTTTACCCTAAATGGACGTGTTGATGGTTCGTCAAGATTTGGTTCAGACAACCGTTACGGCTTTTTCCCTGCGGCTTCTGCCGGTTGGGTTCTTTCGGATGAAGAGTTCTTGAGCGGAAGTGATGTACTCGATTTCTTAAAACTCCGTGCCAGTTATGGTATTACAGGTAATGCTGATGGAATAGGAAATTATCCTGCCCTTGCTCTTGCGGGAGCTGGCTCTGATTACAACGGAACTCCCGGATTGAGTGTTTCACAGTTGTCAAATCCAAATCTACAATGGGAGAAAACTACCCAGTTAGACATTGGACTTGACTATGGATTTTTTGGTAGTCGAGTACGAGGTTCATTGGGCGTATTTGACAAGCAAACTTCCGATCTGTTACTTGGTCGTCCAATCTCTGCAACAAATGGTTTTACCACCTTTACGCAGAACGAGGGTGAGATGCGCAATAAAGGATTAGAATTTGATGTAAGCGCTGATATCTTCACCGGAGAATTCCAGTGGACGTCTTCTTTTAATATCTCATTTATTGAAAATGAGGTTCAGTCTCTAATTGGAGGAGATGATATTGTTGCTGGCGAACAGCTTGTTCGTGAAGGAGAGGCGCTGGGCGCGTTCTATCTGCGGGAGTTTGCTGGTGCAAATCCTGATGATGGACTTGCTGTATGGTATATGAATTCCGAGCCAACGCAAGCGCAAATTGATCAGGGCGTTGCTTTTAAAAACGAAAGCCGATTTGGCGATCGTTATGTAACGACTAATTACGGGTCAGCCGAACGAATAATCGCCGGTGATCCCCATCCGGACTTTTTCGGTGGGTTTAGAAATAATTTCCGGTATAAAGGGTTTGACCTGAGTGTATTCTTACAATACACCTACGGAAATGATATTTACCGAGCGGATGGAGAGTTTCTTGATTCGAACTTGAACTCTTTGTTTAATCAATCAACTCGACAGCTTGATTACTGGAAGGAGCCCGGTGATATTACAGATGTTCCTAAGCCGATACTCTTAACAGCAAATGGAAGCCAGTCAAGTACTCGTTTTCTTGAAGATGGTTCCTACATGCGTGTGAAGGATGTCACACTCGGGTATTCGTTACCGGCAAGCGTTACGCAAGATTATACGGTACGCCTGTTTGTAAAGGGTACGAACTTGTATACGATTACGAGTGATGAGTATGATGGTATGGATCCGGAAGTTACTTCTGCGCCAAGCACGAATATCAATCAGGGTAATGTATTCTTTGCTCCTGCGCAGGCTCGCACCTTCCAAGCTGGAATTGATTTTCAATTTTAAAAGAAATTAACATTGATCATGAAATATTTGAATTTAACATTTTTCGCGTTAGTGATCGCGTTAGTGATTGGTGGTTGCGATATCTTGGATAACCAAGAGCCGCGCCAGTCACTTTCTCTCGATCAGTTGTACAATAGTACGCAAAACTTAGAGAGTGCCTTAGCGGGTGCTTACGATAAAATCCAGGATGGAGATGTAATGGCATCCTCGTATCCGCTATTTGGATCGATTATGGCTGATAATGCATCGTGGTCCGGTTCATTTGAACAGTGGGCACAAATTTCAAGTCATAATATTGATTTGACTAATTCCCAAGTGGGCGACGTTTGGGATGGTACTTATGCTGCGTTGAATGATATCAATCTCATCATTGAAGCCGTTGATGCCGGTGAAATTGATGATGCCGACTTTGCTCAGGCTGCCGACCGGATCAAAGGTGAAGCACTGTTCCTTCGTGCCATGCTTCACTTCGAAGCGGTGCGCATGTGGGCAAAGCCCTGGGGATATACTGCGAGTAACTCTCATGCGGGTGTTCCAATATTAACTTCAGGTGTACAGTCTCCTGAAAATTTTGTTGCTCCTGAGCGTAGTTCTGTTGCTGATGTTTACAACAGGGTTACTACAGACCTCAATGATGCAATTAATTTGTTGTCCAATTATGGACCCGGTGCTTATGGAGGAACAGCAGCCTTTAATTCTCGAGCCAATGTGTATAATGCACATGCTTATTTGGCACGAGTATATTTACAGCAAGGTGAGTATGGACAGGTTGCTTCTTTAACGGCACCAATCATAGACTCCAACACATATAGCTTGGAAAATACTCCTCAAGCCTACTTCTTTAATAATGAAGAAGCTTCGCCTGAAGCTGTATTCGATATAGTAAATACCGTGCAGGATAATCCAGGTGTTAATAATTCACTTTCTACGTTCTACGCATCTACAGATTTTGGAGGACGAGGAGATATCCAGGTAACTCCAGACTATTTAACGGCATTGGATGCGGTTACAAGTGACCAAGCACAAAATTTGCCACAAGGATATACGTATGAAGATCTACGTTATACTGAACTTGTTTATCAAGATAATGCAACTTTAAAGTATGAAGATGGATCAAATACTTCGGATAATGCTCCTATTATTAGGTATCCTGATGTGTTGTTGATGCGTGCTGAAGCACTTGCTGAAACAGCAAGTACATATCCTTCCGTTGAAAGTAATGAGGCGATTGATCTACTAAATGATGTACACTTGCGGTCAATTCGAGTTACAAATGACCAGGGTGGTAATGAAGATGCTTCAGCATACTTTGCATATGATGAAACTGACTTCACCTCAAACCAAGAACTTCTGGATGCTATTCATCTCGAAAGAAGAGCCGAATTAGCATTTGAAGGTAAACGTAAACATGACTTGGTTCGCCTTGGTATGAATGTTACATCTGGTACAAGTGGTGCTATTACTGCGCCAGATGCCAATAATCTAACTTGGCCTATCCCAGAGTCTGAGCTGGATGCAAATGAAAATATTTGTCAAAATGAAGGTTATGGTGGAGCTGATACTTGCCAATAATCTAATATCTTAGAAATCCTTTAAAGCCGCCTCGTTTTCGAGGCGGCTTTTTTTATTGGTTGTACAGAACCCTGCCGAAGCATTCCGCCGGGTTTTGCTGTTTGAAGGAGTGGAGCTGTTGAGCCAGTTAAATGATCTTTTTTCTGTACTGATCATTATGGAAGAATTGTAATTACGTTGCGCTTAAATAATTTGTGTATGAGGGTGAAACTAAAGTAGGTCTTATAAATAGAATTGAAAGCTGTTCTGACATTTCCCGTTATTTGAGGCCATAGTCGTTTTTCACAGTTTGGTCCATTATTTTGTGGATTTTAGCTTATAACATTCCTTCACTTTTTGCCGCTGTTTATGGTGTGATTCTATTAATAAGAATCTATTTTCACTCTCTTTGGTAGCAGTAACCTCAAACCGGTAATTACCCCGATCTTGGATTCGCAAACTTAAACTCTATAAACACGCTGCTGTAATCAGTAAGTACACGCCTATTACTTTGCAGTTCCATTTCCTTGTTAAAATCGATTCCCTTGTATTCAATATTTGAACTGCTATAATTATTGCGAGTAATAGCTCGGGGCAGGCTGGTATCCGAAGCGAAAGAAACCAATCGGGTATCAAGGGTTAGCGGGTTGTCGGACTGGGGACTGATAACCTGGAACATAAATCGAAGCGAATCTACTGCATTCGATACATGGTAACCCGATATTTGCGTCCACTGTTTATCCTTGTTTTGTTTGCCAAACAGCTGTATCTCACTGAGCGTATAGTCTTGTTGTTGGGGGGGCTGGAATATAGGCGCTACTGGTCTGGGTAAGCTTTTGTTTGGAATTGAGATCCTGCACCGTCACAGCTATTTCATAATTGCCGGGTAATACGCTTTGCCTCAATATTTTGCTCACCATCGAGATCCGTAATTTGTATATCAACCGCCACTTCAGCAGAAAGGGAGTCGTCTTTTCGATTACTGGTGTACACCAAACTGCCCTTGATAATGTCTGTCGTAATTTCGAGTACTGGCCCCTCATTTTCATCAACAAAACCAAAGGCACTTGACCTAAACTCCGGGTAACCCGATTTATAGTTGTAGTCGATACCGCGTTGTATGTTATCCATTTTGCTGCTACTACAGCTGATAAGCAGGGCGGCAAGTAAATATGTAAAGAATAGTAAAAGCGTTCGCATCCGTATGCTGATTATATTACCCTTGTTTATTAATAATCTAACATAATTAAGTTAGATAAAAATCTAATTTGTCAGAATGTTAAAACTAAACTTTTTTTAAACTTTTAGTTGACAGGGAAATAGCGAATTGTTATAGTTCCCAACCTATTGACAGGCTGTGATGAAATACATTCGGCTGATATCACAATTGTTGCTCCTGTCTAATTTTTATTACGGCTATTAATCATTTTAGGAATTGCTCTTGAACAAATCTTTTTCGAAGAAATTAAGCTATTCGTTGCGCACTGCACCGAAGGCTTAACCCATAAATAACGTCTCTTCTTGGTATGTATAACGTTGGCTCGTCTAATTTGTTTTTAGATAGCTTGGGTTGGCATAACATTAAGGGGCATTAATCTAAACTAAAACTATCTCTAATTATGAAGTTGAAGGTACTATCTCTATTAGTATGTACTTTCGGTTTGATGTTTGCTACTTCGGCTATGGCACAAGACATTACCGTTTCTGGTACTGTTGTGTCAGCTGAAGACGGTGAACCACTCCCGGGAGTTACAGTAATGTTACAAGGTACAAATCGGGGAACCGCTACCGGATCAGACGGGACGTATGAAATTAACGCTCCCTCTGACGGTACGCTTAAGTTCTCTTATGTCGGTTTTGTTACCCAAGAAATTGAAATCAACGGCCGTTCAACAATCGATGTTGAACTGCAAGGGGACGTTGCCCAGTTGGGTGATGTTGTTGTTACCGGTTATGGTGAGCAAGTAGAACGTGGAAATCTGACAAGTTCAATTACTTCTGTTAGTTCAGAAGATTTTGAAGGGGTTTCTACATCTAACGCGAACTCGCTACTTCAGGGACGTGCTGCGGGTGTTAATATTGTACAAAACTCAGGTACACCCGGTGGCGGTATTAAAGTGCGTGTTCGTGGTGCTACTTCTATTAACGCCTCAAACGAACCCCTCTATGTAATTGACGGAGTACCTGTTTCAAATGCAAGTAACTCTGCTGTTGGTGTTGGTAATCAAGGTCTTAATGGTCTTTCTACCGTAAATCCACAGGATATTAAATCCATTGAAGTTTTAAAGGATGCCTCGGCGACGGCCATTTATGGTGCTCGTGGTGCAAATGGTGTAGTACTCATTACTACCAAAGACGGTTCTGCTGGTGATACCCAGATTGATTTCGGCTATAGTCACGGAGTTAAGGAGTTCAATAATGAGCTTGATATGCTAAGTGGTCCAGAGTTTATCAAAATGTATGTTGACGGGATGTATGGTGACTTTTTTGGTTACTCCAATTGGGGATCTTATGAAGATCGTTATAATGCGATGGATTCCTTTCTTGCTTCCAATGGATTAACATTTGGTACTTATGCAGGGCTTGGTGCAATTGATGAGTATGGTAATGACCCTTCATCAGCGCCAACAACTAACTGGCAAGACAATGTCTTCAATACTGGTATAACCGATGAATTTAACATTTCTGCCCAGGGTGGAGATCAGACCACGCAGTATTTTATCTCCGGGAATTACTTTAATGAAGATGGTATTATGAAGAATGCCGGTTTTGAACGACTGAGCGGCCGCCTAAATCTGGAGCACCAAATCAGTGAAAGAGCAGATATTAATTCACGGGTATCCTACAGTCGATCAACAACAGAAAGATTGGAAAACGATAACAATATTTATGGTGTTTTAACTAACGCCATACTTGCTTATCCAACGGCGCCCGTTCGAACTGCGAATGGAGATTATAATCCAAGTGTAGGGGCGTTTTCAAATCCGGTAGCTGCTTCTCAAGTTACCAATGATGCTGTTCGTACGCGTTTTATTGGTAATGTGGAAGCCAGTTATGATTTAACTGATAATCTTTCCGTAACTGGAACTGCTGGTATAGATCGCTATGATCTTGATGAGGTAAGCTACTCACCAAGTTTTACCAATCAGGGATCACCATTGGGCAGTGGTTTCTATAGTATCGGTTTAGAGCAAACATGGTTAACCGAGCTTCGACTTGCATATACCAACGATTTTGGTGCCCACAGCCTAAATGCTCTTGGTGTAGTCAGTTACCAGGAAACACAGTTCGAGCGTACATTTGCTGATGGTCAATTCTATCCCAGTGATGATTTAAGAACTATCAACAATGCGGCAACCACGACGGGTGGTTCTTCATTGACGACTAATGGGTTGGAGTCATATACGGCTCGTGTAAATTACGACTACGATGATCGTTATTTAGTAACGCTAACGGGTCGAGTTGATGGATCTTCACGATTTAGTGAAGATAATGCCTATGGTTTCTTCCCCTCTGCATCTGTTGCTTGGAGAGTTACGAATGAAGATTTCATGGATGACGTTGAATCGATTGATAACCTAAAGATGCGATTGAGTGCCGGTATCACGGGTAACCAAGGTATTGGTAATTTCTCGTATCAGGCTCTTTATGGGGTAGCAAGTTATTCAGGGACTCCCGCCCTTGCACCTACTCAGCTGGCCAATCCAGAGCTGCGATGGGAGGAAACAACCCAATATAACGCAGGTGTCGACCTCGCTATTTTTGAGGAACGGCTCACGGTAACAGTTGATGGATATATTAAGCAAACAGACGACCTTCTTTTAAATCGTCCTGTACCTGCTACCACTGGTTTTACTGGATTTGACAGTAACATTGGTTCTATTGAAAACAAAGGGCTAGAGTTAGCGATTAATTCTATTAATGTTCAAACCCAGAATTTCTCTTGGACCACCGATTTCAACATCTCGCATAATAGCAACGAAGTAACGGCGCTATATCAGGATCAGCCTTTTGCGTCTGGTTTTGCCAATCGCGTTGCGGTAGGTGAGCCATTGGGCGCATTCTATGGCTATGTGTCTGATGGACTCTGGAATACCCAGGAAGAGTTAGATAATGCTGGTTATGATGCTGGACCTGCCCAGCCTGGCGATGTTAAATTTGTTGATATTAACGATGATGGCGTGGTGAACTCAGAGGATCAAAAAGTGATTGGTTCGGCCCAGCCTGACTTTACCGGGGGTTTGACGAACAAGTTGAACTACAAAGGGTTTGAACTGAGTGCATTCCTGCAGTTCAGTTATGGAAACGAGATATTTAACAACGCACAGGGTTTCTATGGCCACTATGGGTATGCTTACAACTCATGGGATCGTGCAAAAGATCGTTGGACACCGGAAAATACGGATACTAATGTGCCACGGTCATCTTGGTTTGATAGCAACCAGAATACACGTGAGTCTGACTTCTTGATGTATGATGGTTCCTACCTGCGTCTAAAATCTGCAACTTTGGCCTACAATTTCACGGCTGACAAGTTGGAGCAATTTGGGTTGCGCAGCTTGCGAATTTATGCAACAGGTCAAAATCTAATTACATGGACAGATTATCCAGGCCTTGATCCTGAAATAAATACCTTTGACGGTAGCAATACGGCTTTGGGTACTGACTTCTTTAGCTATCCTCATGCCCGTAGTGTCAAGGTTGGAATTAATATTGGACTTTAAACTTATAAATAGAAATAATTATGAAGAACTTATTTAAAAACATAACAACTGCATTGCTGGTTGTGTTTGTGGCTACATCATGTGATGTGACCAATCAAACACCACAGCAAAGCTTACCGTCTGAGACGGTATTGACGACCGAAGATGGAGCAAATTCCACTTTGGCCGGTGCCTATTCTGCCTACCAAGCAGTGATTGAGGATGATTATGTATTTGCCGAACTGGCCGCCGATTATGCTGGCCATTCAGGTTCCTACCCATCTTGGGGTTCTGTTGACCAGCACAATATGTTGCCTACGAATGCTGAGGGACGTGACCTGTGGATTGAGTACTATGACTTGATTAACATCACGAATAACCTCATCGAGAACGTGCCCACAATAGAAGAGGATGGATTTACTGATCCTGAAAAGAATCAGATCGTAGCGGAAGCTAAAGTCCTCCGCGCATTAGCATATCATTCACTGGTGCGTTATTTCGGAGGAGTGCCGCTTATAACTACTCCTACCACTTCGTTGGGTGAAGAAAGCTTTGTAGAACGTAGCTCTGTTTCAGCTGTATACGATCAAATCGTTACTGACTTGGAGCAGGCCGAAAGTACATTGGGTGCAAATGGTTCGGCAAGTGCTCGTAATGCTACCGGTTATACGGCTAAGGCTCTGTTGGCACGCGTTCATCTATACCAGGGGAACTACCAAACAGCCGAAAACTATGCTTCTGAAGTAATTAACAGCGGTGAGTTTGCCTTGGGAACTTACGAAGGGCTTTTCGGTAATACCCCCTCCACTGCTGAGCCTATTTTCAGGGTGGAATTTACCTCGGAGGATGATAACGCTCTTGCATTTTTTGCTCGTCCGAATGGATACGGTGGACGCAGAGAGTATGCGCCAACTAGTGATTATACCTCTGCTTTTGCCAGTGAAGACTTACGAGCAGCCATTAATTTGCAAGATTTTGATGGGGATGGACAATCTGAGCTCGGAAAGTATTTTGAGCTCGAAGGTAATGATGATGTGATCATTATCCGTCTTGCAGAGATGTATCTCATCCGTGCTGAGGCGCAAGGACTGAAGGATACGCCTGATTATGCTGGTGTGGCTTCAGACCTAAATATGGTTCAGCGTAGAGCCTATGAAAACCAGGAACCTTCAGGAGGTCCATATACGACAGACTATGCTGCAACAGATTTTACGTCCGATCAGGAAGTAATTGATGCAGTTATGTATCAGCGTGGTCTGGAATTGGCGCAAGAAGGCCATCGCTGGTTAGATTATAAGCGTTTAGGTATGGCTGCCAGTCAGTTTGGTATTAGCCAAGATATGACGTTATGGCCAATACCCCAGCGTGAGATGGATTCAAATCCAAACTTGGAGCAAAATCCTGGCTACTAATTGGAAGTTAAGTTTAGCCATTTTAAAGCCGCCTCGTTTTCGGGGCGGCTTTTTTTATTGGTTGTACATAATTCTGTCGAAGCAATCCGGCAGTTTTTTTTCTGCTTGAAGGAGTGGAGCTATTGAGCCAGTTAAGTGATCTTTTTTCTGTACTGATCATTATGGAAGAATTGTAATTACGTTGCGCTTAAATAATTTGTGTATGAGGGTGAAAACTAAAGTAGGTCTTAAAAATAGAATTGAAGGCTGTCCTGACGTTTCCCGTTATTTGAGGCTATAGTCGTTTTTCACAGTTTGGTCCATTATTTTTGGCTTTTAGCTTATAAGTTTCCCTTCACTTTTTGCCGCTGTTTATGGTGTGCTTCTATTAAGAAGAATCCATTTTCACTTCCTGCTTCTGGGCTTATAAATACATTCCTTCCGTTGAGATAGTAAGGACATAGACATCGGCATTATAAGGAGAGTATCATTGTGATAGTAAGGGGAGTGACATTCCCCTTATAAGGGCAGTGTCACTCCCCTTATAAGACCATTGCCACAGGTGGTGAGAAGCCGAGGGATTTGAATACTTGAGAGTGCAACCCTCTCGTAGCTAAATAGAAGCCATTATATTCGCTCCATTCGTAATGATAGCCGTTGTTTTCCTATAAAGAAGTGTCATTACGAGGGAGGCTTGCCGACCGCCGTAATCTCCCCGAGAACGCTCGCTTAGCATCAAAAGGAGAACCACTTAGCCATGTGTCGATCATATCATGGAGATTACCGCACTTCGCTCATTCCATTCGCTTGTTCGTAATGACAGCCGTTGTTTAAAAGCAGTGTCATTACGAGGAGAAGCTTGCGACGACGAAGTAATCTCCCTGAATAAGATCGCGTAGCATCTAAGGGGCTATCCCTCACTCATGAGCAACCATTTTCAAGGAGATTGCTTCACTACGTTCGCAATGACCAGCGTTGTTTGAAAAGAGATAATCCACGCTTCATTTCACCTCGTTCCCTACTACACCACGGCAACATAGGATGACCAGCGTTGTTAGGAGATTTCTCGACTTCAGTATGTCGCCGTCCCGTTCACAATAATCAACCGTTGTTATGTATCTCAAGTTGGTAGGAGTGTTACTATTTTTGGTCGCCGATAATATCTACAATCTTCAATTTCAGGTCTGGAAGCTCTCGTTAAGTAACAACCCAAATCATGCTCAGAGTTATTCCAAAATATTCGTGAATGATAATATCTCTCATCCCTGCGATTTTCCACCAGGGAATGTCATCAGAAATATGTTTTACCGCTTCTCCAATAATTTCCAAGCGGCGTAAAACAGCATCTTGCTTTTCTGGGTTTTGATAAAACTCGCTTTCATCTATACCATCCAGATAGTGCTCAAATTTGTTGAATACTCTCTAAAATATCTTGAAGATAAACATCCGGTTTTCGCTTACTCATATAACCGGTACTTCATCTTTAAGAATGTCATCTTTGAGGGTTGGCTTTAAAGAATCATATTCAACAAGATCTACATTTAGATTGAGTTCATCTTCCAGTTCTTGTTGAATACCAATAAAGTCTAACAGGCTGATTTTTTGATCAATTTTCACCAGTAAATCCACATCGTTTGTCTCTGCCTCACCACGTGCTATAGAGCCGAAAAGTCCAGCCTTTTGAATCCCATACTTTTTTAATACAGGACGTACTTTCTTTTTAATCTCTTCTAAATTTGCCATGGAAACAAGAGTAAATTAGATGATTCGATAACGATATAAGAAAGTGATTCGGAAAGAGATAAGAAAATTAGGAATGCAATGGGATAATCGGATTAATAAATAAGGTTCTTTTAGATTATTCATAGTAAACACTTGACATTACGAGGGAAGAGCGGGTTTCGATGACCGCCGTAATCCCCCTGAATAAGTGCGCGTAGGATCTAAAGGGCTATCCCTCACTCATGAGCACCCCTTTTCAGGGAGATTGCTTCACTACGTTCGCAATGACGAACGTTGTTTTTTTAATAAACTCGTAAGAAAGAGCTGGTGAAAGGGTCTTACTATCCTATGGGAAAGAACTATCACATCTATATTATGACAAACGCTCACCATACGGTTCTTTATACTGGTGTGACGGGCGACATTATCAAACGAGGCTGGCAGCACAAACAACGATTGGTGGAGGGCTTTAGCAAGCGGTACAACTGCACGAAACTGGTGTATATAGAGGAATATGATCACCCGCAGCATGCTATTAATCGGGAGAAACAAATCAAGGCAGGTTCTCGACAAGATAAAATAGATTTGATTGAGGCGTTGAATCCTGAGTGGCGTGATTTATATGAAGAACTTTTATCTTAATAAAAAGCAGTGTCATTACGAGGGAGGCCTGCCGACCGACGTAATCTCCCTGAAAACGCTCGAGTAGGATCTAAAGGATATCCTTCACACATTAAGTAGGCTATTCTGGGAGATTACCACACTTCGCTCATTACATTCGCTCCGTTCGTAATGACGGACTTTGTTGGGAGATTGCCGCGCTGCGTTTCACTTCGCTCTCTACTATACCAGGATTTGGAAGGGTACAGCGCAATGACCGGCGTTGTTGTTTTCATTAAAAAGCATCGTCATTCCGACCGTGTCCCATCCTACGGGGAGGGTAACGAAGTTAAGCCGAGAAATCTATCATGCTGATGAATGAGATGATGAGCCGGCATTACTTGAGCACTTCATCCAAATATGTTGCGATGTTGGATTTCTCCGTGCGTCCTAAATATTATTCAAAACAAGGAGCTTTATTGTTAAAAATGATATCCAATTCATCCTTTGTCAGCTTCAGATTGTTGATAAGATCATTATAAAACTATTGGGGGGAAATCCTGTCAGTCGGTACCAAACAACATGGTAAACACTCAATAAATAGTGGAAGAGTAATTTGCCGGGTTATTCTGCCTTATTTTTTTCAGCGAAGCCTACAGCAGGTAATGGTTATCTGTCTTGGAAGTAGTTGGCGTGAAAGGCTCTTGCAGCTAAGTCCTTAATAAATAAGGTATTGTAATGTGTCTGCGCAATAAAACTTGGTCAACGTTTGACAATGTAAATTATTTTACTATTATTTCGAATGGTTTAAAAATAAGGGCTATTGCTCTTTCGGCACAGATCTTTTAAGGTAAATTTAAAACAGGGATTAATGTGTTGAGAAACAGCGCAATAGTCTAACCCTTTGGGGCAAAATATGGGATACTACTAAAATAGTTCCATGGGGATGAAGTGGTTAAATAAAAACAATAATAAAACATATCTAATTATGCTTAGGAAGCTACTATGCTTAATATTCTTTTCTGTAGTTTTCGCTGGTTCATCTCTTGCACAGGGATCGATTAGCGGTACAGTTACAGATGCAAGAACCGGGGATACAATGCCTGGGGTTAACGTACTAATCACTGAGTTGGAGCGAGGAGCTGCTACCGGTGCGGAAGGTAATTTTGAAATACAAAATGTTCCTTCCGGTACTTATACAGTCCGGGCTACTTTTGTAGGGTATACACCATATACTACTCAAGTAGAAGTTGGATCTGGGGAAGTAACCTTAAATATAAGTCTCAAACAAGATGTTGCTGGACTTGAAGAAGTTGTAGTAACAGGTGTTGGACAAGGAACTCAAACTAAAAAGCTGGGTTTTTCTGTTTCGAAAATTGGGGAAACTGAACTTTCTGAAGTGCCTTCAACAAATGTAGGTTCAGCTCTTTATGGTAAAACATCTGGTATTTCAATTACCAGTGCCTCAGGTGATCCGGCATCTTCACCATCTATTCGACTTAGAGGATCTACTTCTATAAATGGAGATCAAGAACCACTTGTTATTGTCGATGGAGTAATAACAAATGGTGGATTGCAGGATATTAACATGCAAGATGTTGAATCTATCGAGGTAGTTAAAGGGGCTGCTGCTGCTTCTCTTTATGGATCTTTGGCTGGTAATGGCGTAATTCAGGTTATTACCAAAAAAGCAGGAGAGAATACCAATAAACCCTCAGTTACTTTCAGAACTGAATATGGGGTTTCACAGATCGCAAAAGATTATCCTGTAGCCACTACACATCCATGGGTTGAGAATGCAACTTTAACTTCAGATGGAAACTATATTGATAGTTGGCCAGGTTACGGACAATTTGATTCTGATCGAACATTTGATAATGAATATCCAGTGTCATATGACAACGTTGATGCCATTTTTACTGGAAAAGCTTACAATACTAACTACGTCCGTTTAGGAGGTAATTCTCAAGGGTTTAATTATTCAGCCTCTTACGAAGGGCTCACCCAGGGGGGAGTTGTAGAACCGTTAGAAGATTATAAACGACACTCCATTCGATTTAATGCTGAGTATAATGAGGTTGAGAGGTTTACCTTCAGCTTGTCAAGCTCTTATGTCACATCAGAATTTCCATACTTCAACGAGCAAGGGCAGGGTGCTAATTATTTTTATTCTGCGCTTACTGCACCTCCTTATGTTTCTCTTTTGGAGAAAAATGCTGATGGATCTTATACAAATAATCCTACAGGTTATGGGGTGGCAAGTTCAAACTGGCAAAATCCATTATATGTAGCTGAGAATCGTCTTCGTATGACAGATCGTGATCGTATAGTTGGTGGCCTTACGGTAAATTATGACCTTACTGATTGGTTATCCGTAAATGCTCGACAGTCTATGGACAGACGTTTGCAGCAATATAATGATCACACTCCAGTTGGTTATCAAACTCCAACGCCCAGTACTTTTTTCAACAATGGGTATGAATACATCGAGGATATTGATGAGTCAACATATATAACAGAAGTTTGGGCGCAATTTAATCAGCAAATTGGAGAAGATATTAATTTAGATGGAACGCTAAAATATCTTTATGAGGATCGCAATTATACTAACAATTGGACCCAGGGGTATAATTATTCTGTAAGTGGTATCCGAGATATTGGGGCTACTGATCCTAATAATTATAGTGCAAGTTCGACCTTGGAAGAGGAACGTGTAGAGAATTACATCGCAAATGTTGATGTCGATTATCAAGATAAAATCATAGTCGGTGCAATGGTACGTCGCGATGGTTCTTCTTTGTTCGGTTCTGAAGAAAGATGGCAGACATATTACCGTGGTTCGTTAGCATATCGGTTGACCGAAGATATTGACATTAATAATGTTAATGAACTAAAGTTACGAGCATCCTATGGTATTTCTGGACAGCGACCGCCATTTGATGCGCAATATGAGACATATACTCCTACGGGTACAGCCTTAGCACCTAACACCTTAGGTAATAACGAAATTAAACCTTCGGTAGTAGCTGAAACAGAATTTGGGTTAGACGCTACATTCCTGGAACGGTTTAATTTTACGGCTAACTATGCGATAACCAACGTTACGAATGATTACTTACTTGTACCTCTTACCGGTACATCACAGTTTGCTAACCAATGGCAAAATGTTGGAGAAATTGAAAATAAATCTCTCGAATTTACTCTCGGGGGACAAATCCTCTCTACCAAAGATCTGACGTGGGATGCCAATGTTTCATTTACAAGCGTTTCACAAAAGGTTACTGATCTTGGAGGCGCACCTGCCTTTACACGTGGTACTGGCTTAGATGCTGCCATCGACCTATTCAGATTTGAAGAGGGAGTATCTTATGGTGCGATGTATGGAGAAAAGCTGATTACATCAGTTGATCAGTTGACTGTTGATGATAATGGGAATGTTCTCAATATCGCTGGCGGATATTCTGTTGAAGATTTTACAACCAATGAGTTAGGGCATGTTGTACTGGAGCAAGATCAAGGTACACAAGCCGAACGCCCAATGTATTTGGTTGATGAAAACGGTTCCCCTGTTATAACTCAGATCGGTGATACACAGGCAGATTTCCAAGTTGGATTTACCTCTAACTTCAAGTATAAAGGGTTAAGTCTGTTTATGGTCTGGGATTGGTCACAGGGAGGCGATGTATACAATTATACACGTCAGCTAATGTACAACAGGTATTTGCACCAAGATCTCGAGGATTATACGCGAAGTGGTCTTGACCCACAATATGCTCTTGCAAATGATGGACTATACAATGGTTCAGAAGCAACATCACACTTCGTCGAAGATGCAAGTTTTGTAAAACTTCGAGAGGCCTCTATATCATATACTGTCAGTAATGATATGCTTGGCGCCATTGGTGATCATATCAAAAGCGTTAAGATATCTGCTGTAGGACGTAATTTACTAACGTTTACCGATTACTCGGGCTATGATCCGGAAGTAGCATTAAGAACAAATGCTTCTAACTTCCGAATTGATGAGTTTGCTTATCCTAATTTTAGGACCTTTAGTGGATCAATCGAGGTCAGACTATAAATTTAATACATTAAACACTTGAACATTATGAGAAAACTAAAATATTCAATCCTTGTTGTTATTCTATTGGTAGGTAGCCTCTTTTTTAAGGGCTGTCAGGATTTAAATGTTGCTAATACGAATGAACCAACAAGAGAAGCCGTTTTAGGCGATGTGAATAATACTCTTAAGTTGTTAAGAGGTGGCTTCCAAGATGCTACAGGTGCAGCAGTTAGTGACTGGGGAGTAGCAATGCATCACTTATCAGATCAAGCTACAGCTACAAATGCGTTTAGATCGTATTGGCCCGATTTTTCGGGACAGCCAAGGCGGGCTATTAATAATACCACCGCTTATTCTGCAGAAGCTGCAATAAATACCTACTGGGGTAGCATGAATTCTAGTATCGCAACGGCCAATCAGTTTATTGCACTGATTGAGCAGGAAGGTACAGAGTTTGTTGATAATGGTGATAATCTGACCAAGCAGATACAATCGCAGGCATATTTCTTACGTGGTTTTTCACGTGGTTATCTTGGCTTAATCTATGACCAAGCTTATATGCTTGAGGCAAGTACTGATGGTCCACCAGAAAATCCAGAATTCAGTGATTATACCACTGTCATTGATGGAGCAGTATCAGATATAGATAGAGCAATCACACTTGCAAACGAATTCGAATCTGATACGGGCTTAAATTTCACATTTGCTTCTATGCCGAATACAGGTGATTCGTGGAGCAAGGCTGAATACGTCGAAATACTAAATTCTCTTGCTGCACGGTTTCTTGCTGGTAAGGCCAGAACTCCTTCGGAAGCACAAAATGTGGATTGGAACCGAGTAGAAACCTATGCTGACAATGGTCTCGGAGGTCAAAATGCGACTTCTGGGCTACTCGATTGGACGGCAAGTAATGTTGGGTCCAGTGGCGCCTATGCTAATGATTTAGCTGATTGGCTTAACTTTGCAGTGACCTGTGGTGATGGGTTAAGTACATGTGCTGGATATAATCCAACGGATGTTAAGCAAATTCACTTGCTTGATCCTGATTACCCGGTTAATTACCCCGTTGATCAAGCCAGCTCAGGCGAAGCCAGTCTTGATCCCGCACAATCTGACGATCCACGATTGGATTATTTTGTATACACTACAAATCCCGGTTACTTGGATGTAACACGTGATCCAACCTTGTTTACCAATTATTTTAGTTTGCGTTATTTTGCAAACAATGACTGGTGGCCAAGTTCTTATGGGGTAACACTCATTACTTCTGTAGAGGTTGATATGTTGAAAGCTGAAGCTCAGCTAATGCAAGACAATCCAGCTGGGGCTGCAACAACATTGAATAATTCTACTGCAGGTGATGGTACCATTTCATTAAGTATTGATTTGCCAAGTGTACAGTTGGGCTTTATGGGTTCAAATGGTATGTCAGGTGGTCATAGTCTTACAGGAACCGAGAGTACTGAACGATTCCAGTGGGCCTTACTCCGCGAATATTCGGTAGAGCTTAGCCTTATGGGGGGTACTGGTCTCCAATGGTATTTCATGAGACGTCATGATTTACTACAGCCCGGTACACCAACGATGTTCCCCGTACCTGGTCAAGAATTGGAGCTAACAGGAAGAGATAATTATACTTATGGCGGCGCCGGCAATGCTGGTAGTGTAGGTTCTGCTGCTGGGAATAATGAATGGAGAGAGCTTGCTGATAAAGCCTTTGGTTCATCAGCAAAAATAGTGAACCAAGAAGATGAAATATATAAGGCTAATTTGGACTTGGATATTGAAGCACCTTCGAAGTCGACTAAAGGTGCAGTTCAAAAATAAACTGAGATATCTTCTCAATTAAATTAAGGCCCGGCAAAAATTTGTCGGGCCTTTTTTTATAAGCTATTTTCATATTCAAATTTTATAGTAGGTATTTGTAACAAGACTTTGGTAAAGTTCAACAATAAGAAATATGAATTTAAAAAAAATTAGTTATCTGTTATTGGTATTAATAGTTGGGTGTACTTCATTAAACCATGAATCTTATGAAGGAAAAAAAATTGAGATAAATTATCTTCACAAGGATGGATTTATAGAGGGGGATTGGATTGAGATTGATGGTTTTAAGTTTACCCATTTAGAAAGAATGAATAATGTGATGGATAATAATTATGCCGTTCCAACATCGGAAGTGATTAAAGATTCATTAGGGCCAGAGAAAGTATTTAAGTCAGATTTTAATAGTCTTTCAATTGCCATAATGCTGGCTAATAAACTTGAAAAAAGAAGTGAATCAGATCAAGACTCGAGTGAGAATTTGTTAATCACAAATAAACCATTACTAATGACTAATGGGAAATTACGAATCATGAAAAAAGACAGTACGATTTTTAGAGTGCAAACTTCCAAAAATTATCCTGCAGAGATAGAAGTGTTAGAAATGTAACTAAAATTTAGTAGCAAGAATTTAGTTGCCGATATAGACCCATTATAGACACGGCAACGGGTGATGATAATGCGATAAGCGCATTAAACAACTCGCGTGATTATTTGATCCAACTCCTGTAAATCAATAGGGGATAAAACAACCTTAAATTATGAAGCCGCCTCGTTTACGGGGCGGCTTTTTTTATTAATCTGAAGATATAAGAAAATCTTTACAGAATATACAAGCAACAACAGCTAAACTAAGGGTTGCTCTAATTCGGGTACAAAGGAGTACAATATCCCCGCTACAGGTTACGTCGCATAATAAGTCCCGATAACCAGAGATCAATCTGTTGGTATTGCAGCGTAAAGTATGATTGTGATCGCCTGAGAATGTAGTGATCAAAGGGAAAGAATTCGTTTTTATTTCTTGGTTCAAAGAAATAAAAATTTCTCTCGGGATCAGATCGGTTGTATGAGTACGACCAATACATTTGGTCTAATCGTTCATTGACGTACCAAGGCGGGCCCAACAGAATATACATCATACCGGGATCTGTTTTCCACCCTTCCTTAAAGTTCGAAAACTGTTTATTGGCCTCTTCTACTCGATTATAAAACTTTTTAATCACACTTCGACCTTGACCTTTATTCCCAATATTTTTCAACCAAAACCGATCCACAGCCTGCTTTAGCGAATCAGTATTGGTTATGGCCATAAGCTTTTCATACTCTTTTTCTTTCATCAGATAAATCAGAGGTTGAGCCAGCTCTCGTGCTGTTTGTATGGAGGGATAGTTTTTACTTTTGACAGCAAAATCGCGGGCCTTGAATGCTTCCCCATTTTCATCGGAAGGTTTGTTGGTCTGTACCTCAAATCGGTAGTTGCCTCGGGCCTGGTTGCCAAAAGTGAATTCAATGAGTACATTGCCCGGTTCAACCAGTTTACGCTGCGTAGATTGGATAACTTCTTCTTGATTATAATCGATACCCTTGTACTGGATACTCGATGGGCTGTAATTATTATAGTGCATCGGCCGGGCGTATGAAGTATCTGACTTGAAATGGAGTAATCTTGACTCTATGGTAAGCGGTTCGCTGGAATTATTATTGGTGACCTGGAATACAAACTTCAGCGAATCCACTCGGCCGGGCACATCATAAGTGGTAATAGGGGACCAGTCCGGATTATCTGCGCTCATATTTTTCCCTTCCATCCGAATATTGGTCAGATTGGATATATTATTTTCGGGGTTTGGTAAATAGGTTTCGGTGGAATGCGTAATCTTTTTATCTGAGCTTTGATCAGTAAGGGTGAAATTAATGGTATAGCGTCCCGGCTTTACATCGAGTTCTTGCTCAAAGGTATGTATTTGCTGGCTGTAAACGATATTGGGATCTTCTCTTTTGATATCAATTTGGTAGCGTTTAGAACCGATGATATTATCGGGATTTGTTTGGTTTACAATCTGAACATCAATGGTCACATTAGAAATATAGTTTTCCCCTTCTTTATTATAAATTAAGCTTCCCAATACTATATCAGCGGCGATATCTATTTTAGGCTCTCCCTGTTCGTCAATTAAGCCGATGGCAGAGAACCGTACTTCGGGATACCCATCTATAAAATTATAACTTGAACCACGCTCAATATCGGGGTTCATAGATTTAGCACAGCCCATTACCCCAATCCCAAGGATCAGGAGGTATGGGATGAGTTTCGTTATTGACATATAAGAGTTCATACGTGATACAGTTTAAGAATCTTGGAAAGACCTACCATCATAATCCAATTTTAAATATACCAATTGCGTAAAACTTTTAAAGAATTACTTCAGCTACATCGAAGAGTTCAGTATATCCGATAACGTTTATAGTTATAATTTCATACATTGGAATGTCTTTATAAAACCATTATATACGGCAAAACATTTCTTAGCGTAGTTAGAAAGATAATTTGTACAGTTAAACAGTAGAATTACATGAGTATTAGCGAACGACGAACAAAAATTGTTTGCACCCTTGGGCCGAGCAGTAATACCGAAGAAAAGATTGATCAACTGGTGAGAAACGGGATGAATATTGCTCGGATTAATTTTTCGCATGGTACCCACGAAGATAATGGCAAGGTTATCCATAACGTAAGAAAAGTAGCTGATCGCTATGGCGTTAGCCTTCCAATTTTAGCTGACCTGCAGGGTCCTAAAATTCGGATTGGAAATATGAAAGAGGGGGGACAGGAAGTAGCGTCGGGAGATTATGTTACGCTAACAACCGAAGATATTGAAGGTACCTCGGAGACGATACCGGTGGATTATAAAGGATTGATTAACGATGCTGTTGAAGGGAATAGGTTACTCATTGATGATGGACTGCTTGAGTTAAAGGTGATCAAAAAAAATGAATCATCATTGGTAGCCCAGGTGGTGGTTGGAGGATTGTTAAAATCACGCAAGGGACTCAATTTGCCGGATGTTGATTTGTCGATGTCTTCGTTGACCGAAAAGGATATCAAGGATCTGGAGTACGCCGTTTCGCAAGACGTAGATTATGTAGCCATGTCGTTTGTTCGCTCTGCGGATGATATCCAGGAGGTTATTTCAAGAGTACGGGCCGAGGGTTCCAACGCGGGCATTGTTGCAAAAATCGAAAAGCCCGAAGCGATTACGGTTATTGATGATATCATCGAAGAATCGAGCGGTATCATGGTAGCCCGCGGCGATCTGGGGATAGAGATTGCCAGTGAAAGAGTTCCCATGGTGCAGAAGAATATTATTGATAAGTGTCGGCAGGCTGGCAAGCCGGTGATCACCGCTACACAGATGCTTGACTCCATGATCGAGAATCCCCGGCCCACAAGAGCTGAAAGTTCCGATGTGGCCAATGCTGTGCTTGACGGGACCGATGCGGTGATGCTGTCAGGCGAAACAGCTGCGGGCGACTATCCGGTAGAAGCGGTTAAAACAATGGATAAAATTTGTGGCTTGGTTGAAAAAGATGCCGACCATATTTATAACAGCCTCAGCTATCGCAAGCCGGAATGGAAAGAGAAACAGGTAATTGAGTCGCTGGCATATTCCTGCGTGATGTTAGCTGAAAATGTGGATGCCAAAGTGATTAGTACGATTACGCATTCCGGCAGTACGGCTCGGCGTATTGCAAAGTTTAGGCCGCGCGTACCTATCGTTGCATTTACCGAGAGTGATGAAGTGCGCCAGCAGCTGGGAATGGTTTGGGGCGTGCAACCCATTAAAATTGATGAAATATTTGATACCGACAAGAGTGTAAAGTTGATGGAAGAACATCTCAAAAACCATGGATTGGTGAATAAAAATGATCGCGCCATTATTGCCACCGGTATGCCCATCGCTAAAAAAGGTCGTACAAATATGATTAAGGTAAGTACCATCGACTAATAGAAAATTAATGATTTAAATCTTGAGGAAGTTTTTTCTCATACTGTTGACAGGGCTATTTTTGGTGGGCTGTGGGAGTGCTCTAACAAGTTCCTGGAATAACTTTACGGCTTATTACAATACCTTCTATAATGCCAGGGAGAGCTTCAAATCAGGATTAAAAAAGGTCAATAAGCAACCGGTCACTATTGACCCCTCTACCCCCGTTCGTATTCATGCAGCCCCCAATAACGCCGGTTATAATGATTTCCAAAATGCAATAGATAAAGGGGCGCAGGTATTGCGTAGGTTTTCCGACTCCAAATGGGTTGATGATGCTATTTTGTTGATCGGTAAATCTTATTACTACCGACAGGAATTTTACCCGGCGCTACAAAAGTTTGAAGAGCTTATGAATGCGAGCACTTCTCCCAAATTGATTTCGTATGCTATAATCTGGAAGGGCAGAACCCAGCTTGATTTAAAACAATATTCGGCCGGAATAAGCTATTTGGAATCTGAGCTTGAACAATATCCTGCAAAGTGGCCGCAAAAGTATAAGGGAGAAATACAGGCTTTGGCCGGCCAGCACCATGCGATGTTACAAAACTGGAATGAGGGGGTAGACTACTTGTTTGATGCTACTGCAAATATTAATGATAAGGCTTTGCTTGGACGAACGTACTTTTTGTTGGGACAAGTTTTAGAACGGCAAGGGCGCTATGGGGAGGCTTTTAATGCTTTTGGAGAGGTTCAAAATAATTTTCCCGATTTTGAATATCTATATTGGTCGAAATTCAAGCAGGCTGATATAGCCAGGGAGGCCACACGGTTTGATTTAGCTCTCGACATTTTTCAAAAGCTGCGAAGGGATGATAAAAACGTTGATCGCCGGGGGCGGCTTTTATTTGAGATTGCTCAAACTTATGCGATGAGTGGAGAGTCGAAACAAGCAGAACAATTATTAAAAAAGTTATTGCATGGGGCTGAAAGTGAGCAGTCACGAGATTTAAAGGCTGACATTTATTTTAGGTTGGGCAAGATTTATAGCGATCAATATAATCAATATCAGGTAGCTGCTGCTTATTTTGACTCTTCGTCTACAATTAAAAACGCTTCTCCCTCAGGGACGGATACGGCAAATCCAAGTGAATTAGCAGATACGTATGGCCAATATACTGAACTGCAAAAGTCGATAAGTCGAGCAGATAGTTTACTAAAATTAGGTGCAATGTCGGAGCAAGAATTGGATTCTGCGCTGACGGTCATCCGTACACAAAAGAAACAGGCTCTGGAAGATAAAGAAGGAAAAGAGGAAGCTGCCATTGCTAATACGCAATTCACGGAAGATGAGGAGACATCAGAGATTCCAACGATGTACGGCTATCTGAATTACAAAAATAGAGAGCTGGTAAGTCAATATAAGTCGCAGTTTAGGCTGCGGTGGGGAGAACGTCCGCTTGTTGACAACTGGCGCAGAGCGGAAGCGATTAGAGGGGCAGGTCAACAAGAGGATGTTGGAGTGGCTAAAAATGACCAATCGATCAATAGGTTAGGGACTGCAGAGTCAGTTATTGAAATGAATCTTGAGGAGATTCCCAGAACTGATGAACAAAAGAATCAGCTTAGAATTGAGAAGGCTAATGCCCAATATAGTTTGGGTAACTTGTTATTCTTGAATTTGAATATGCCGGATAGTGCACGATACTATTTTCACAAGGTCCTCAAGAATGATATTGCTAAAGAGCTTCATCCACAGGCTATGTATTCCTTGTTTGAAATATTTTCTACCGAAAATAATGTTGACAGCCTTCAATATTGGGGGCAAGCTATTCGAGAACAGTTCCCCGGCACAAGGTATGCACGCAGGGTTGAGGTTAGGTTAGGAAATAGTACTGTTGATGTTTTTCAGCAGGATACAACTAAGACCTTATTAGATGATTACCATCGCCTGGTCCAGGATACGACTTCCGGCAAACCGGCGAAATTGAGGAAATTAGCATTGAATAATCGTTCTTCTGATTTGGCGCCCCATATATTTTACCAATCGATCGAGGCCTATATTGAGCAGGCGAAAAATAAGACGAGTGCAACTAATTCTACGCTAAATGGTTTTTTAGATAATAATTCAAGCGATTCGTTAAGAGATGATTCTGTCACAACATCGGCATTAAAAGAACCCCTTCAATTTTCGGGTGCTGCCTGGGATAGCGTGCGAGTAGCCATTCATCAGTTTGATACGACCTTCTCTAATGCCCAACTGCAACAAAGGGTAGCCAAGTTAAAACAGGTATTGGAAGAGCAACAATCAGAATCACAAAAAACGGTCACATGCGAAGATGTGGGAATTTCATTAAGGGTGATTCCCAATATGGATAACTTTTTATCACAGGTCAGCTATCCGAATAAATTAGAAAGGACGTCTTTGTCAGGAAAGGTAACTTATTCATTTGTGGTGACAAAAGAGGGAAAGGTCCAATCATATGAATTAATCTCACCCAATACCTCCCTGGGTATCGAAGAGGCCTTCGAAAAGGCTTTTGATGAGCATCTACAGTTTGCGCCCTTGGAAGTACAGCCGGCTCCCGATGAAGTGAGATGCGAGGTATCCTTTCCCATTCAGCGTTAGTCGAATGCTTTTACCAGCTGATGGATGGATTTGATGTTCAACTCATCTAATTCATGCAGTAGTTGACGGTTGATCGATTTTATAAGCCCCGGCCCCTCATATATAAGCCCGGTATACATCTGAAGTAAATCTGCACCGGCCAGCATCATTTTAAGGGCCGTATTAAAATTATCAATGCCCCCCACACCAATAATTGGTTTTTGTCCTTTGGTAGCTTCACTGATCCACTCCACAATTTGAACACTTTTATTAGCTATAGGCTTTCCGCTAAGTCCGCCCTGACCAATATCATCCAGTTCGGCTTTAGGCGTTTGGAGGCCTTCTCGAGAAGAGGAGGTATTACAGGCCACATAGCCATGGACGCGGTGGTCTTCACAAATTTCTATCAGGTGTAATAACTGTTCTTTTGTAAGATCGGATGAAAACTTAACCGTCGTAGGCACAACGCGGGCATCATCGCGTATTTTTAGTGCCGATAACAGTTCATCCAGCGCCGAAGGATTTTCAAACGTCTTGCCCGCTGCAGTATTAGGACATGAGATGTTGACGGTAATGTAGTCGGCCACTTTTTTGGCCTCGTTAAAACTGTGCACATAATCCTTAATGGCCGCATCCCCCATTATTTTGGGATCGTGTGTTTTAGCAATGTTGACGCCCAGGGGAATGGATAGTTTTTTGTTTTTTAAGCGTTTAACGACCGTCTGTGCGCCATCATTATTCAGCCCCATCCTGTTGATTATTGCCCGATCTTTGGGCAGGCGAAAGGCTCGGGGTTTGGGATTTCCGGTATTGGGATTGGCGGTAATGCTGCCAACTTCTACAAAGCCGAACCCCAGGGCTTCCATTATTTCCGGAATTTGGCCATTTTTGTCAAAGCCGGCGGCAAGGCCAATAGGATTTCGAAACGTTAATCCCCATATTTGTTGACTTAATTTTGCAGATTGATAATTATATAAGCTTTTTGCCAAAGCTTTAAGCATGCTACTTCCCGATGCTGTTTCGGCAAAGCGATGGATGGTTGCATGTGCTTGCTCGGCATCGAGTTTGAAAAGAAGTGATTTAACCAACGAATTATAAATCATAATATAAGACCAGCCGTATATTGCTTTGGCAAAGTAAAGAGCTTTTTTCTAAGAACGAAATAAAAACAATTAATTAAGGAGCAATGCGTTTTACATCGCCCCAATCCGTTCAGGAGTATCTCGAAAGCATACCTAAATTTCAATCCCGGGGATCTTCTGCAGCTAATTTTGATCTGTCACGGTTTCGCGATTTCTGTAGTGCTATGGGGAATCCGCATGAAGAATTTTCTGCAATACATGTGGGAGGCACAAATGGAAAGGGGAGTACTTGTAATATACTGGCTTCTGTATTCCAAAAGGCAGGATACAAGGTGGCTGTGTACACTTCGCCGCATATTATCTCCTTTAATGAGCGTTTCCGGGTCAATGATGAGGTGATGCCGGACAATGAACTTTTGCAGTTTTTAAATACTTATATAGAAGAGATTGAAAAATATGGGTTAACCTATTTTGAGATTAGTACGGCTATTGCCTTTTGGTGGTTTGCTCGTTCTGAAGTGGATATCGCTTGTATCGAAGTTGGACTCGGGGGACGTTTGGACGCTACCAATATTATCGACCCGTTAGTGAGTGTAATAACCAGCATTTCGCTGGATCACACGGATATTCTCGGGGATAGTATTACCGAAATAGCGCAAGAAAAGGGAGGTATTATAAAAGAACGCCGACCCGTAGTAATAGGAGATTTACCCATTGAGGCTCGAAATGAAATTGTTAAAATTGCCGAACAGAAAAAATCCCCTTTATATATTATTGATGATTTAAAGCCAAAATGTACAAAACCGGGTCGCTTCCGGTTAACGGTTGGCCATGCTGTTGTTGAAATTGACAGCAACTTAACGTCGCCGGTACAAGCAAAAAATATTGCCATTGCTTGGCAGGTCTGTCAAGCAATAATAGATGAGTTTACTTGCTCTAAAAAAACATTTATAAATGCTTTGAAGCATGTAAATACGGGTTTTGGACGTTTTGAAAGACTTATAGATACGCAACAATGGTACTTCGACGGGGGGCATAACGTTGAGGCAGTCAAGGCGTTAAAAGGATCAATACAAGAAATAGGCAATATTGGAAATGCAATATTAGTGCTATCGTTGATGAGAGATAAAATCCGGGATGAGGTGATGGCAGAATTTTCAGAATTCAAAAATATCTATTATTATCCGTTAAGCCTTGAACGGGCAGCTACTTTTGACGATATTAAACAGTCGTTGCCTAAGGCAATTCCCTTTCCTGCTTCTGATGAAGATCGAAAAAAAATAATGCAAGACGATTTTGATTCAGAATTAGTAATTTTTTCAGGAAGTTTTTACTTTTATGAAACAGTTCGGGACTGGGTTTCAACTTTTGCTTTAAACCAATAATTCATATCTACCTGAATTTGCTCCCTTTTTCACAGAGTAGATCTATTCTCTTAGCTTCTGACAAAAGATTATAGGACCATTTTATTCATCGTAACCCAATTTCATATTTAAAATAGATAGAAGAAGATTATGTCGGATTACCAAACCGATGGAGTTTCTCTTGAAGAAATAGATACTCTTCAGGAAAAAACAGTAAAGGAACTTCGTTATTTAGCCCGTGAACAGGGATTAAGTTCGGTATCAAATTTGCGAAAGCAAGAATTGATTAATCGTATAACACAATCAGTGCGCGACAAAGCAAGAGCTCGAGGAGAGTTGGATACCGATGCGAATGATCGCCCATCAAAAAATAATAGTAGTAATAATTCCGAGCATTCCGATAATAATAGGGGTAAGAAAAAGAAGAAAAAAAGCGTCCACGATATCCTTCCGGAGTCGGATGCTCCAACCCTTGATGAACGCTTAGCTGAAATTCAACCCGAATTGGGTCCGTATTTGATACAGGAGGGGACGCTGGAAATTTTACCGGATGGATATGGCTTCCTGCGATCGGTGAATTATAACTACAAGGCCAGCCCCGATGATATATATGTGTCACCTTCTCAAATAAAGCGTTTTCGGCTTAAGCAAGGTGATTGTGTGATTGGGATTATTCGTCCGCCCAAAGTAGGGGAGCGATATTTTGCGCTGTTGCGGGTGGATGGCGTGAATGGGAAAATTCCTCATGATATGGATAACCGTGAGGACTTTGAGGATCTGATGCCGATTTATCCCGAAGAACGATTGAAGCTGGAGCATAACCCAACCGAATATACTACGCGTGTGTTAGATCTGTTTTCTCCAATAGGAAAGGGACAGCGCGGGCTTATTGTAGCACAGCCCAAAACAGGTAAAACAACAATTCTGCGCAATATTGCGAATGCCGTCAATAAAAATAATCCGGAAACGAAGATTATTATCCTGTTGATTGACGAGCGTCCGGAAGAGGTTACCGAAATGGAGCGCAACGTTGAGGATGCAGAAGTAGTGGCTTCTACATTTGATGAACGACCAGAAAACCACATTGGGCTTTCAGAAATTGTTTTTGAGAAGAGTAAACGCCTTGTTGAAAGTGGGCACGATGTATTAATTCTAATGGACTCCATTACCCGATTGGCACGAGCTTATAATATTTGTCAGCCATCATCGGGACGTACAATGTCTGGCGGAATAGATTCGGAAGCGCTAAAAGCACCCCGACAGTTGTTCAGTTCAGCTCGTAATATTGAAAATGGTGGTAGTTTATCCATTCTTGCCACGGCACTTGTTCAAACGGGTTCACGGATGGATGATCTTATCTTCGAAGAGTTTAAAGGGACCGGTAATATGGAGATTGAGCTGGATCGGAACCTGTCAGAGCGTAGAATTTATCCCGCCATGGATATCTTTAAAAGCGGTACGCGGCGCGAAGAGCTTATTGTGCCGGAATCAGAACATGAAAAAGTGGTGCTATTGCGGCGCTATCTGAATCGCATGAATAGTTTTGAAGCCATGGAGTTTGTGCTCGATAAGATGAAGGGGACCGAAAACAACGAGGAGTTCTTGCTGTCCATGAACAAATAGTACGAGCTTCTACAAAGGAAGCTGTTTAGCCAATACATATTTTTTATCGTTATCTCTGAATAGGTGACCTGCTTGTCCATTTCCGGAGTGATAGAAAAGTAAAAGCGCTTTTTCGTTACAGGCTTGCTTCAGAAGTTGCACTTTCTTTTTCTTGGCTTCAAGAGGATAGATGTCTGCCTTTTCCATAACATACTCATTAAGCTGATACTCCGTAGGCAGCAAATCGCCCATGTAGTAGGCTTTCTCTCCATCACTTTCGATAATGACGATTTGGTGTCCCGGCGTATGTCCGCCTGTTCTTACGACCGTAATGCCATTTATAATCTCCGTAATATCGCCCGATAAAAAGGTGATTTGATTATTACTGACCAATCGGTAAAATTCATCTAAACGGTAGCGTTCGCTGTAGGAGAGTTGATCTCTGTTAATTTGGTCAAGGGCAAAGTCCCACTCTTTTTGATGCACGTAATAAGTAGCATTAGGAAATGTGGGCTGGGTTTTGGCGTCTGCATCTGTAAACGATGAGCCAGCGGCGTGATCGTAATGCAGGTGTGTTAGAATTACGTGAGTGATATCCTCGGGCTGTAATCCGAAGATCTGTAGGTTGGTGCATACATTGGAAACATCTATGTTATGGCTGCCTGCATCCAATCCCCAGCCGAGGCCGGTATCAAGTAAAATATTGTGTTCGTCCGATTGAACTAAAACCGGGTTGATCCCAGCCATAACAGAGTTGCTATTGCCGGGATCTTTCGGTGTTGAAGTAGCATGTGCGGTTCTCGGAGTTCTATTAATATGCCCGTCACGAAAGAGCTCAAAGTGCCCTTCGCTTAATATCTCAACAGTAAGGGAACCAATATCCATAGAATGCTATTGAATGTTTATGTCGTATGGGAATAGAGTTAACGCATCACGGCGCTTAAGAATCGACATCTGTTGATCGACTTTTTGTATCTTTTCTGTAAAGAACCAGCTGCTGGGTAATAAGGCTTTGGCCTGGGTAGCAGCAGATCCCATAAACAGCTCATAGAACGATTTTGGTTTGGGGAATCTGTCAATTTTGTAATTGCTAATTTCGGCTTTTTCTGCGGCCAGGCTCAGTGCTTTTTCGAGGCCGCCCAGCTCATCCACCAGTCCATTTTCATGGGCATCAGCGCCAACCCAGACGCGCCCCTGGGCAAGTTCGTCCATCTGATCAACGTCCATTCCCCGATTGTTTGCAGCTTTGGTGATAAAGGTCTGATAGAAGTTGTCGATATACTGCTGGAAGGCTTTCTCTTCGGATGCGGTGAATTTTCTTGTAGGCAATAGCCAGTCGGCATGTTCGTGGGTTTTAACTTCATCAAAGGTGATACCCAGCTTCTCATTCATTAGTTGTTTGGCATTAAATTTTGTGCCGAATACACCAATGGATCCGGTAATGGTAGTCGGTTCTGCAACGATCGAGTCACCGGCCATCGCTATATAATAGCCACCTGAAGCCGCAACACCGCCCATAGAAACAACAACGGGGATATCCTTTTTGGTTTCTTGCAGCATGCGCCAGATTGCATCGGACGTACTGCCGGAACCGCCGGGGCTGTTGATTCGCAGTACTAAAGCTTTGACGTTATCATCTTCGCGGATCTCTTCGAGCTGCTCTTCAATGAAATCAACCGTAATTTGTTGCTGATTGTTAAATGGCGAATCGGTATTCATGTTCGGCATGATAGGCCCATTGGCATATACAACTGCAATTTTATCCGAAGCTGATGGAGTTGAAAGTCCGGCTGAGGATTGGGAGACTTTAGAATAGCGGTTAAAGTTTACGGTTTTAATAGAAGCACTTTCATCGAGACCAATTCTGTTTTTCATATGAGCAACCAACTCATCCTGATAAAGTAGAGAGTCGATGAGGTTGTTTTCAAAGCCAAATTGCGTCGTTAGGTTAGGCTGACTGTTTAGCAGTGCATTTAGTTCATCAGCAGAATGACCGGTTTTGGCACTAACTGCATCTAAAAAGGTAGTATTAGTTTGATTTAATATTTGTGTTAGCTGGTATTCGTTTTCATCGGATAGATCTTTTCTGAAAAAGGGTTCAACAGCTCCTTTATATTTTCCATGACGGATGACTTCGGCATCGACTCCCAGCTTTTCAAACATTCCATCGAAGAATGTTACCTGGCTGAAAAATCCATCAAATTCAAAAAACGATTCCGGCGGGGCAAAAACAGCGTCTGTTGCCGTCGCTAAATAATACCCTTTCTCGTTGTAGCCGAGATCGTTGGTGCTGGCATATATGAACTTATCAGAGCTGTCACGAAAAGCGCTAATTAGTCGGTGCGCCTCCTGAAGATTGGCCCAGCTTTCGGTCATAAAATCGATTTCAAGCCAAATGCCTTTTACATTGTCGTGGGTTTGAGCTTTGGCCAGATTTTCTTTCAATGTTTCCAGGGAGACCTTATCATTGTTTGACTGATTTAAAAGTTCATCCAGTGGGTTTTGAAAATCCTGGCTGGGTAACATTCCACTAAGAGAAATTTTAAGGACGGAATTACTCTGGATATAAGGTTCCGGCTGCTGAGAACTTGATGAAATCGTGATGATAGCAACAAAGAAAATCAGGAGCAGTGCGATAAGAGTACCCAGTGTAGCAGCAATAAGTGTTTTAAAAAAGTTCATATAATTAAACCAAGTATGTTATTTCAGAATTAATTGCAGTAATGAATTGTTAGCTAATCCTGTACGTCAAATTTTGAAGTATGTTATCAAAACTGAGTGTTATAAACAATGTCTAAACAAGATGTTATCATTATAGGTTCAGGTCATAATGGCTTGGTTACAGGCTGTTATTTGGCCAAAGAAGGCTATTCTGTTAAAGTACTGGAACGTCAGGATCAACTGGGAGGTGCGGTAAGCACCGAGACGATGTTCAAGTCTGGGAAATATCCGAAAGGTTTTCGGATGGATGTTGGGTCATCTGTGCATATTATGATTCACCAGACCGGAATTTTGGAGGAGCTTGAGTTGGAGAAGTATGGACTGGATTATATAGAAATGGATCCCATCATGTCGTACCCGGTTCCTCACGGGAAAGGGGTGATCCACTTTTTTAAGGATCTGGAACGTACCTTGGAATCTATTGCTAAAGTAGCGCCGGAGGATGTAGAGAATTACCGTGATTTTGTAGAATTTTGGGGACGTATCAATAAGGGTGTTTTGAAAGCATTTATGGTACCGCCCAGTGGAAAGAATATTATTACCGAACTCATAAAAGGGCAGATGCGGGATGGAGGTATGTTTGAAAAGGGAAAGCAGCTGGGCGGCCTCCAGAAAATCCTAAGCAGTTATGGGAAGGTGGTTGATGATGCGTTTGAAAATCCGCATATGAAGGCGGCTTTGATGTGGTTTGCGGCACAGTCCGGACCAACGCCCGATCATCCTGCTACGGGCGATTTTGCCGGTTGGCAGGCGATGTTACACCAGAGTGGAGCCAAGCATCCGCGGGGTGGAAGCGGTATGCTCACGCAGGCGATGGCTCGATTTATTGAAGAGCATGGTGGGGAAATTATTACCGGGTCACCCGTTGAAAATATTATTGTTGAAGATGGAAAAGCACTGGGTGTTCGAACGGAAGGAGAAGAGTATCGGGCAGACACGGTTATTTCGAATGCACACGTGCAAACGACGATGATGAAATTAGTGGGGCGTGATCACCTCCCCGCTGCTACTTACGAAAAGGTGGAGAATATCAATGTAGGTAACGGTTTTGGAATGGTAATCCGCTGTGCAGTGGAGGAGCTGCCTCGCTATACGGCTTCTCCCGATGATCCCTATATCCATAATGGAATGCAGCTGTTGGCTCCTTCAGTGCAGTATATGAACGATGCTATCGGCGATTATCTTCAGAAAAAACCGCCGACTGATCCTGCTGTGTTGGCGATGACGTTTTCACAAATAGATCCTGATGTAGCTCCAAGTGGGGGGCATACCCTTTTTGCGTGGGCACAGTGGCATCCGTACGAATTACAAGATGGTCTTCAATGGGATGATATCAGGGAACGGGAAGCCCAAAAAATTTATGATGTGGTAACGCGCTATGCTCCGAATATGGAAAATAAGCTCATTGATTGGTATATACAGTCGCCGCTGGATATTGAACGAAAGCATGGACTGTTGCGTGGTAATGTGATGCACGTGGAGATGAGCTTTGATCAGATGTTTATGTTCCGTCCGATTCCAGAGATGAGCGAATATAAAACTCCTATTGAGAACTTATATTTATCATCGGCATCGTGTCACCCGGGAGGGGGCGTTTTTGGTGCAGCGGGTTATAATGCCGCAAATGTAATATTAAAAGATAAAAAGAAATCCTGGTTTAATTCATAAGAGTACGTTTTTGTATGATTCAGAAATCGAATTCAATAGTTGAAGTTCATCTTGACAAGCTGAAGCAAAACTTACAAACATTACGCTCTCATTTAGATAAAAATACCCGCATCATGTCGGTGGTAAAGGCCGATGCGTATGGTCATGGGGCCGTGGAGGTTGCGGGTACGTTGGAACCGCTGGTGGAGGCGTTTGCTGTGAATGATATTCACGAGGGAATCGAATTACGCAAGCAAGGTATTACGAAGCCTGTGCTTGTTTTTGAAGTACCTCAGAAATCGATGGCTTCGCATTACAGGATGCATAATTTAACGGCTACCGTCAGCGCTAAAGAACATTTTGACTGGCTTCCCAATGGCAGTTCATATCATCTTAATTTTGATACCGGCATGGGACGGTTGGGGTTTGCTCCTGATGAAGCCGAACGAGTATTATCATTGGTAAAGCAGAATGAAAATATATTTTGTACCGGGTTATACAGCCACTTTGCTACGGCAGATAGTCCGGGCTCTGATTTTGTTGCTGAGCAACATCGTTTGTTTAAAATGATTAGAGAGCAGTTCCCTCAAAAATTATCTGCACATATTGCCAATACGGGTGCAACCGCTTTTTATTCAAGCGAGCAGTTTAACATGGTTCGTTTGGGAATAGGGCTTTATGGATATGCACCTGGAACTACGGAGATAAAAGATATTGCTCCGATATTGCAGTGGAAGTCAAAACTGGTACAAGTAAAGCCCATCACTGAACAAAGTACCGTAAGTTATGGAGCTACCTGGCAGGCCCCGGAGG
The DNA here is from genome assembly GCF_052060035.1 of Fodinibius sp. SL11. Taxonomy (NCBI): domain Bacteria; kingdom Pseudomonadati; phylum Balneolota; class Balneolia; order Balneolales; family Balneolaceae; genus Fodinibius; species Fodinibius sp. SL11. The sequence continues at coordinate 212,615 of NZ_JBPOEA010000002.1, forward strand.
ATGGGTATTTAGGAATTATTCCCGTTGGATATGATGACGGGCTAAAACGAAGTTTATCAGAAGAACTTACGGTGCGGATCAACGGGGAAAGGTATCCGTTGGTAGGCAATATTACTATGAACTACAGTATGGTCTTTCTGGGAGAGGATGAGTACAAACCTGATACCTCGGTTCAACTACTTTATTCGGGAAGCAATGCCTGGGACTGGGCATCAAAAATTGATACCATACCCTATGAGATATTGACGAGCATCAATCCAAAAATCCCAAGAGAATATATTTTATAACGATAAGAATTATTGTTGAATGCCTGTCAATTCCACGTCGTAGCGAATCGTTTTATCTCTAAGGTCAATGCCATTTACTCCTGGTCGGCTGTCATTGTATCCTAAAGAAGGTGGTACAATGATGACTCTTTTTTCGCCTTGTTTCATGCCCAACAGGCCGCGACGAAATCCTTCTATTTGTGCGGCTTGCTGTTGTGTGGAATTGGGAGTTAAGTTTGTGATAATTGCGGAACTGGTAGAACTATCAGCAAATGTACTTTCAAAGATTTCACCTCCTCCTGTTCCATCGTCAAAAATTCGTCCGGTGTACTTCACACCAATTTGATCAACCGGTTGAACAGTGCAATATTCTTCGATTCCACCGGGGCAAACCCCCTCTTCGATAATATAAATTTCTACCCCGCCTTCTTTGGTATAGGTGGTATCTGCTTCTGACAAATTATATGGTTCGGGTACAAAACTGTAATCCGGTCCTGTGGGGCGATTAGTACTATTATCATTACAGCTCTGAATAAGAAGTGCTGAAAAAATGAGTAGTGCAAATAGCAGAAAAGGTGATTTTTTAAAAAATTGCATTGACTTGTAAATAATTGAAATCTGTTTCTATTTGAGGTAGTTATATGCTATCTACGCTTATTTTAATAGCGTTAAAGGTAACGTATTTACAGTGCACAGGAAAACGGAATTTCCAACACTTATCCATCACTAAACGCTTGTTCCAGCTCTTTGTTGCGTTTGCGAACCCCCAATCCACTAATCCAGATAGAAAGCTGGAAAAGTAATACTAATGGAATAGCAATAAGTACTTGCGATACGGGATCGGGCGGGGTTAAAAAGGCTGACAGGACAAAGCAGGAAATAATGGCATGACGTCGGTACTGTTTTAGAAAATCGGGGGTTAGCAGACCAAATTTGGAAAAGAAATAGCTTAATACCGGCAGTTGAAATATTATACCGCATGATAATATCCACAGGGTCAGGGAGCTGAAATACTCATTGATATCAAAGTCGTTATGGATAGCATCGGATATTTGGAACTGACTGAAGAATTGTAGCGCAAAAGGGACGAGAATAAAGTATCCGAATGCGACGCCCAACAGAAAAAAGAAGGTGATAAAGGCACTATGGCCGATTGATTTCCATTTTTCTGATTGTTCCATGGCCGGTTCTATAAACGACCATAATTGGTAAAACAGGATAGGAGATCCCAGAATACCACCAAAAACAATGAGCGTGCCCCAGTAAGTAAAAAATTGGCCGGGTAATTTTCGGCTTTGAATAGTGAGATCGATCGCATCAATCCCCAGAATTTTGTAGACCAGAAAATCAGATTGGGTTGGCCCAAGCATAACATCCGAAACGAGAAAATCCCCAAAGAAAAAAGCGATGACCATGCCCACTGCAATGCCGGCAAGGCCTTTTATGAGCCGCCAGCGCAACTCCTCAAGATGGTCAAGGAACGACATGTTGGCGGTCCGATCTTTAGGTTTTTTTGCTTCGGGTAGATCCTCGGTCATTATTTGGCGCTCTTCGGTCATATATGTGTCGGGATTCCTAAGCAGTTACAAAGTCGTAGAGTGGAAAGTTGTCGCAGAGTTCCGAAACTTGTCCTCTTACTTCAGTTATTACAGATTCGTTTTTCGGATCTTGCAGTACTTTATCGATAAGTTTAGCAATTGTTTTAAACTCGTCGGTCCCCAATCCCCGGGTAGTCATGGCCGGTGACCCAATGCGAATACCTGAGGTGACAAACGGGCTTTCGGTATCGAAGGGCACCATGTTTTTGTTGAGGGTGATGTTGGCTTTTTCCAACGCTTCTTCGGCAACTTTGCCGGTCAATCCCTTATTGCGTAAATCGATAAGGATGAGATGATTATCCGTGCCATTACTTACGAGGTTGTACCCCATCTCCATAAAAGCATTGCCCATTGCTTGGGCATTTGCTTGTACCTTCTTCTGGTATGACTTAAAATCGTCCTGCAATGCTTCCTTAAAGGATACGGCTTTTGAGGCAATCACATGCATGAGCGGCCCGCCTTGCGTACCGGGAAATACGCCGGAATCAAGAATTTCGCTCCAGTTTTTTGTTCGTCCGGATTTACGAGCGGTTACTCCCAGAGTATTTTCTCCATCTTCTCCAAGCAAGATCATTCCCCCGCGAGGACCGCGTAATGTTTTATGAGTTGTTGTAGTTACAACATGGCAGTGGGGCAGGGGATTGTTTAGCAAGCCAGCAGCAATAAGTCCGGCTGTGTGAGCCATATCCATCCATAAATACGCTCCAACTTCATCAGCGATTTCACGAAATGTTTTGTAGTTTAAATCCCGTGGATACGCTGAGGCACCAATAGAGATAAGCTTCGGTTGAATCTCTTTGGCTTTTTTACGGACTTCATCCAGATCGATACGTCCCGTTTCTTTATCAACGCCATAAAATTCCGAATTATACAAGATCCCCGAGAAGTTGACGGGAGAACCGTGCGTTAAGTGGCCACCGTGCGAAAGGTCCAGGCCCAATAGCGTTTCGCCGGGCTCCATAAAAGTTAGATAGACCGCAGCATTTGCCTGCGCACCTGAGTGAGGTTGGACGTTTACCCAAGAGGCTCCAAAAAGTTTTTTGGCTCGTTCACGGGCTAATTCCTCAACTTTGTCAACGACTTCGCAGCCACCGTAATATCGCTTGCCGGGTAATCCCTCGGCGTACTTGTTTGTCAACGTTGAGCCCATTGCTTCCATAACCGCTCGTGAAGCAAAATTTTCGGATGCAATGAGTTCTAAATTATCATTTTGGCGTTCTTTTTCTTCAGCTAAAAGTTGAAATATATCAGAATCTTGTTCAGATAGAGATTGCATACCCATTAATTTTTATCAGTTAAATCATGAATTTTTTTTACGCGTCGTTCGTGTCGGCCGCCATCAAAATCAGTATTGAGCCAAACTTCGACAATCTTTTTTAATTTTTCTGTACTCAGTTGTCTCCCGGGCAGGCATAATATATTCGCGTTGTTATGCTGTCGGGTCATTTTAGCAGAATTATCATCATACACCAATGCGGCGCGAACATTTTTATATTTATTTGCCGTCATGCACATTCCCTGTCCGGTTCCGCAAATAAGGATCCCCTTTTCGTGCTCACCGTTATTTACTTTTTCGGCTACCTGAACAGCAAAATCGGGATAGTCAACAGATTCGTCGGAGTGAGTACCAAAATCAACAGGCATGTGCCCCATTTCTTCGAGCCAAGCTTTTACTTTTTCTTTGGCCTCAAAACCGGCATGGTCGCTGGCTATTGGAATAATCATAATTGCATAAATTTGCTTGAGTTAAGGGTTGGTTAAATATCCGTAAATTACGCCTTATTAAAAAGGTGACCGGATGTAATATATATGCTTTCTTAGCTGAATGATAAAAGCATGAAAGGGGCATGATTTTATCGCCCGCTGGTTAGCGCATAGATAAGGATATTTGTACCCATTTGAAGCGCTTTTTCTCTAACTGCGGCCGGGTCGTTATGTATATCGGGATTCGCCCAACCATCTCCCAAATTTGTTTCATAGGTATAAAATACGGCCAATCGACCATCCAGAAATATCCCAAATCCCCGGGGCGGTTTACCATCGTGTTCATGAATTTTGGGTAATCCATCAGGGAATTCGAACACTTGATGATAAATGGGATGATCAAAAGGAAGTTCGATTAGTGCTTCATCCGGAAAGACTTTTTTTATCATATTTCTAAAATGTTCATCCAGTCCGTAATCATCGTCCACGTAAAGAAACCCCCCGTTTTGTAAATAGCTTCGCAAGTTTTGGGCTTCGGCCTGGTTCAGGCTGATGGTACCGTGACCGGTTAAAAAGGCAAAGGGATAATTAAAAAGATCAGGGCTGCCGATTTCGATATCATCATATTCTGCATTTATAGCGATGGGAACCTGTTGTTGAGCAAATTCAGCCAGATTCTGTAAAGCGGATGGATCGTTATACCAGTCACCGCCCCCTCGATATTGGATGCGAGCTAAATTGAAAGAATCAGAATCCTGCGCTGTTGTTGGACAGCTAAAACCGACTATTAGAGTGACTAACAGTATATATTTCAGAATGTTTGAAACCATGGGGATATATTTTACGGTCGAGCAATATAAGTAGTATTAGAGTCGCTGGCCATACTTCCAAAAATACCAATACCGCCGTTTACATTATAGCGGATATTTTGAATTTCACCGGGCGATAAGGTAGTGCCCCCTGATTGCGTGTCATGTGATCGGAGAAAGTCGTAGAAATTATCATCGATGGCATTTACTATAATATTATTAGAACCGTAAAAGGCAACTCCCAACCAAGGTAATCGCAAAGAAATAGTGCCATCCGAATTACGTTCAAAATTTCCCTCATTGACGATACCCGATGAGTTGACGTAAAACTCCTCGATATCGGTCTCGTCATCATCCACTTGATCAGCGTAAAAGGGCGTTAAATTATCGGGACTTGACTCTAATGAATTAATAGTAAAAACAAAATAGGTTTGCCGATCAGTAATATATGAGCTTGGGGTTGTCGTAAGCTCAACTTGCTTTTTGCTTTGGTATACGTAGGTGGGTTCCAGTTCATTAACGACCTGAAAGTTTCCCGGGACATAGGTTATGGAAGTGATTTCTTCCCCATCTTGAGTGGTAATAAACAGCCGGTATAGTTGTTCGGCCTGGATGGTTACGTTATTGGCTGGGGTGTAAATGCCCGGTTGCTGCTGCTGATATTGATACCGTGCCGCAACAGAACTGTCAGGATTTAGACGCTGGATTTCAACTTCGGCACCGGATACGGTATTATCCTCAAATCGGTAGGTTTCGTCGATGGGATTCGTCGTAGAAAGGCGAACCTGCTGCAGGCTTCCGTTTGCTACCAAATAAGATTCTACGACATAGTATTCTTGGTATTCATCCTGCTCGTAGAGGTCACAGCCCGCCAGTACAACCAAGAACGATAATATTGTAATGAGTTTTTTCATGGTTAAAAATCTATGGTGTATGAAATAGTTGGTAAAACAGGAAGCAGTGTTACCGCTTCACGCTTTGCGGGATTTTCATCCAGGTCATAATTATAAAACCAGACGTTGCGACGAGAATAGGCATTTATAACTTGGAATTGCCATTCTGCTTCGCCCATCCCAAAGAAAGTGCCTTTGCGACTAAAACTGATATCGAGCCGGTTGTAGTCGGGCAACCGTGATGCATTGACGCGACCTACAATCAGTTGGTCAAAGCTAAGACCGGAGGTTGGCACATCGAAAGCTCTGGTACGTCCCAACGGTTTTGTATAGGCTTGGCCGGTGGCATAATTGAAGCTCACGGTTGTAGACCAACGTTTGCTAAGATCGTATTGTAAAACAATATTGAAATCATGAATGCGATCGTATTTAGGCGGATAATATCGGGCTGTACCCTGATTTGAAATAGGATCGTTAAAATTGGGAAATTTACGTCGAGTGACGCCAAAGGTATAACCGGCAAAACCTGTTATACGGCCTACCTGACGTTCAAAATAGAGTTCCGCGCCATAGGCATAGCCCTCACCAAAACGAAAAATTTCCTTATAAGGCAGTCCGGCCTGATCCGAGATGAAAGGATCAAGTTCAAACAGATCATTCATTGAGCGATAGTAGAGTTCTACATCAAATCCGTGTCCTTCCCAGGGAATCGTTTTGGCTCCTATCACATATTGATTGCCATAGGCAGGGGGGACTCCGACATCAGTAGTCAGCCAGACATCAAAACCCGTAAAAGCTTCGTTGGATATGAGGGTTAGAAACTGATTATATCGTCCGTAAGCTCCTTGCAGTCGAATACGGTCAGTGGCACGATATTCCAGCGACATGCGTGGCTCCAGCCTGAAATATTGTCCTTCGCTGAATCCAGCTATTCGTAATCCGGGGGTCGCAAGCCATTTATCCGTAATGTTCCACTTGTCCTGGATATACCATGACCCGTACTGCGTTTGTATCCGTGAACTGAATGTGTCTTCCCCGTCGAAGCTGTCTTGTAGTTTTAAGGTCAAATTACCAACCCAAAAGCCGGTGGAGATTTCATGATTATTGTTGGGCAGGTATTCAATATCACCTTTCAGCGAAAAATCATAAATATTGTTAGAACGATCGATGGGCGTTGTAGCAAGATTTATGGAAGGGTAATTAAAATATCGTGATCCGGTTGCGGTAAAGTTAGCGAATACCTTGTCAGAGAAAATGTGGGTCCAGGTTGAGCTAAGCGTCTGATTCCCATAGTTAAGGTCAATGCTTGCATCGGTGGCAAAGGGGAAGTTGAGGTTATCGACTCCACTATAGAAAGCCAGCGAAATTTTATTATTGTCATTGGCATCATAATTAACTTTGCCGTTGAGATCCAGAAAGTAAAAACTCTTGGGGATGTTATCCGTAGTACTTTGCAATATAGCAAGTGCCGGTTCAAGGGTAGAGCGGCGTACGGCTAACATATAGGAGCCATTTTTGAATGGACCTTCAATTGAGGCGCGAGAGGAGAGTAGTCCTACCGAAACTGATCCTTGAAATTCATTTCTATTACCGTCCTTATTAAAGATAGTAAGGACCGATCCCAGCCGTCCTCCGTATTTGGCCGGATATCCCCCTTTATAGAGGCGTACATCTTTAACAGCATCAGGATTGAAGGTAGAAAAGAACCCAAAAAAGTGAGAAGGATTGTAAACAGTGGTTCGATCGAGTAGAATTAGTGTTTGATCGGGGCTACCTCCGCGAATATAGAGTCCACTGGAAAAATCAGAAGCCGCTTTTACTCCCGGCAATAACTGAAGCGATCGAAAGACATCAGATTGAAGAACAGAGGGCAAGTCATTGATAAGCTTTGTCTGCATTTGTGCAATCCCGATATTACGCTGTTCTTCTTTTTCTCGCTCCGATTCAACAACTACTTCATCGAGTTGGAAGCCCTCAGGATTGAGTTCGATATCAAGGCGTAGGTTTTGCCCCGGCTCCAAAGAAATTTCTTGTTCGTACCGTTGATATCCCACATAAGTTGCAACAATGGTATACGTTCCGGCTTCAATATTGGTTAGAGAAAAATATCCAGAAGTATTTGAAGAGGTGCCTTTTCGACTGTCTTTTATGGCTATATTGGCTGAAATAAGTGTTTCTCCGGTTTCTACATCAGTAATATAACCGTTGATAGAGGCCGATTGCTGCCCATAAGAAAGTTGTGCCGAAAGAAATAAGATCAGCACTGCGATAAGTTTTTTCACGCCTTGAATAGTTATTGTTTTATAGTCGCAGTTAACGTTTTGCAAGGTAAGAGAATTAAAAGTTTGTCCGAAAAATTAGTTGCTGAATTTTTCAAAAATCGGATTCAGAGATTATTATCTTTACGGCTGTTATAAAAATGATTCCAAATAAGAATTTCAGTTAGTATTAATAGAATATGAGCAGCGAACGTTCAAATTGGATTGTATTAAAATTTGGGGGCAGCAGTGTATCGTCTCCGGAAAACTGGCAAAAGATCGCATCGGAAGTCCAGAAGCGCCAAAATGAAGGGTATAAAGTATGCCTGGTGCATTCTGCCCTAAGCGGAATTTCAAATACGCTTGAAGAAATTGTTGAGCACCCATCAGATAATAATCTATTCCCAAAGGTTGAACGGATTAAAGAGCAACACCTTGAGTTAGGTCAAAAACTGGGGGTTGCTGCCAAAGAGTTGCTTGCTGAAGATTTTGAGGAGTTGGAACATATTGTAAAGGGAATAGAACTGATTGGTGAAGCGAGTTACCGGGTTCAGGCGCGCCTCTTGGCAATGGGAGAACTGATGGCGACCAAACTTGGTGCGGCCTATCTGAATCAAAAATTAGATACAGCAGAATGGGTTGACGCGAGAAATCATATTAAAACAGTGGTCCGAAAAAATGCTACCGAACGTTCGCGCATTATTTCTGCCGTAAGCACTACGGATTATGATGCAACAGTTGCTGATGCCTTGGACAAAGCTGGTCCCGTTGTTGTGACACAAGGATTTATTGGAAGTGATTCGGAAGATAAAACGGTCATTTTGGGACGAGGCGGATCGGACGTTTCGGCAGCCTATTTTGCTGCCAAAATCGGAGCAGAACGATTGGAGATTTGGACTGATGTGCCGGGGATGTTTTCGGCGAATCCGCATGCTGTGCCGTCGGCAAGGTTATTGAATCATCTCAGTTATGAAGAGGCTCAGGAGATTGCCACCAATGGGGCACACGTCTTACACCCGCGAAGTATCATGCCTGCTCGAAAGCATGGTATTCCCATCCATGTACGATGTACGTTAAAGCCGGAGTTGACCGGGACCGTTATTTCGTCTGAGGGTTCTGATGATGAAGCCATAGTAAAAGCGATTGCTGTTCGAGATGATGTGATTTTAGTAAGTATGGAGTCGCTGGGTATGTGGCAAGAGGTGGGTTTCTTGGCAGATGCTTTTGAAGTTTTTAAGCATTATGGGCTATCGATCGATCTGGTGTCTACTTCGCAATCAAACGTTACGGTTTCACTTGATCCGGGTTTAAATGAGCATTTCCAGGATATTCGGGAGGAATTTGTGGAGGATTTGGGAAACTTTTGCAAGGTAGAGGTTATCGAATCGGTATCAGCGGTAAGTCTTTTAGGGCGTCGTATTCGTACTATCTTGCATCAGCTTGGATCGGCCTTCGAGGTTTTTCAGGAGCACCAGGTATATTTGGTAAGTCAGGCTGCTAATGACTTGAATTTTACGTTTGTAGTGGAAGGTGAGCAGGCTGATCGGTTGGTGCGTCAACTGCATGAACAGGTCATTCTACAGTCAGGCAAACAGCATTCGTTTGGTCCCACATGGTCGCAGTTGATGAAAGAGGAAGATGAAGTAGAAGAGAACGGAGAACCTTGGTGGGGCAAAAAACGTGAGCAACTGCTCAAGGTTATGAAGGACAACGGTTCTTCTTATGTGTACGATATAGACACCGTTAAACGATATGCCGGCCTTATACAGAATTTGGATGCGGTATCATTTGGCTTGTATGCGATGAAGGCCAATGCTAATGACGATATTTTAAAAACCTTCGAATCATTGGGTTTTGGCTTTGAATGCGTATCGATTGGTGAGGTGCGGAAAATTTTTGACCTGTTTCCCGATATGGATCCTAAAAAAATATTGTTCACCCCCAATTTTGCTCCCCGGTCGGAGTACGAAGAGGGGCTGAAGCTGGGTGTTAATGTGACGCTTGATAATATTTACCCATTGCAAAAATGGCCAAAGCTGTTTAAGGGAGAAGAGCTGTTTTTACGGATCGATCCCGGTCATGGCGGTGGCCATCATGAGCACGTGAAAACGGGCGGTGTGCAATCAAAGTTTGGGATACCTCGCTTTGAGCTTGACGAACTTAAAGAATTAGTTAAAGATCATGAGATTTCCGTAAAAGGATTACATGCCCATATTGGGAGCGGTATCAAAGATCCCCAGTCGTGGAAAGATACGGCTGTAATTTTGCATAATGTAGCCGAACAGTTGGGTGGGGTTGAGATACTTGATCTGGGGGGCGGTTTTGGGATTCAAGAAAATGAAACTCAGGCCAATCTGGATATTGGAGAGGTTGATAAATCACTGCAGAAATTTAAAGAGGCTCATCCCCAGTATGATTTGTGGGTAGAACCGGGGCGCTTTTTAGTAGCAACGGCCGGAGTATTGTTGAGCAAAGTGACCCAACTGAAAGGGAAGGGAGAGATGCAGTATGTAGGCATCGAAACAGGTATGAATTCGTTTATCAGGCCGGCACTTTACGGCGCGCGACATACCATTGTAAATCTTTCAAAGTTGGATCATCCTTCTAATCAAACCGTTAATATTGTTGGACCTATTTGTGAGTCCGGTGATAAGCTGGGGATTGATCGATTGTTTCCCAACTCTGAGGAAGGCGATGTTATTTTGATTGCAAATGCTGGTGCATACGGAAAAGTAATGAGCTCAAATTACAACTTACGTCAGCCGGCCGACGAAAAAGTAATCAGGTAAAAGCTTGTTATAAACTGGGTTTGATGATTGTAAAATAGCGTCTTGGCGGATTGGGAGCTGTTTCCCAAACCAGCTTACCATTGTACCAGATACGCTCGGCAATAGAACCGCGACCCTCGTTGTATCCCTTTACCCGAAGCGTATCAAAATTATCGCGATGATCTTCGATTAATGTTATGGATATTCCATCGATAAATTCTCGATTGGGAAACACACGGAGAGCATAACGATTGGTCCCCTCATCTACATAAAAAGAATGTTGATTTTTGGCCGTCTCTACAGGTTCAAACTCTCCAGTCTCGTCATTTTTTTGCAGATAATAGATGTTATAAAACGGAAAATAATCCTTTTTTAATAAATCTTCGCCTTCTTCATTAACATAGCTAATACTGACATCCATTATGGGAGGAGTAGTCCCGGGATCTTCATTATTGGTGATACAACCAACCGAGAGGATAAGAATTGGCAGAATAAGAAGAAGTTGCTTATTCATAATAACTTCTGAAGAAGGTTGATCAAGTTACCCTTTGCAAAATTAGGTTATCGAACGTTATGGTAGAAATCAATGGAAAATAAATATAGTCTTATTTCATTGACTTTGGTGTAAAATACTTTGAATTTTAGTGCGTTTTAAATTGTTGTAACATTAGAACGTGAGAAACACATAAAGCGTTCTGTACACAATTTGTTCTTTAACGTATTGGGGGTGTAATGGATTCGACGGAGTGAGTAAAATCGCAGGCTGCATGCCGAGTTTGAGCGATGACCTCGTAAATCATCATCATGCAATTAAATGTAGTTGACAACAACTATTCTTATAGCTTAGCTGCGTAACGCAGCTTAGCCGTTCCTTCAGCTTCTTGCCTGTCAGTGCTGAATGGAGCGCCGACTATGACAGGATAGCGTAGGTTTCGTTGACTGTCGAACTTGCGTAAAACTTTAGCAGTCTAGTCTGAAGTTGCCTGTTGCCGGGCGATGCTTCAGGCGAACTCTAAACGGCAACTAAGCATGTAGATGCTTGAACGATATACCATTTCGGACCGGGGTTCGATTCCCCGCACCTCCACAATAAAAATTAAGCCAAACCCTTTTTTGTGGTTTGGCTTTTTTTATTTTTGCTTAGTTTTCTCGGAGTTGGTTTCTCCAAAGCTCAATAGCTCCACCGGTAGGAGAGTCATTGTTCCAATTGGCGCCCACAATATCCAGATCTCCATCATCGTCGATATCTGCAACCCTGATATTATGAGATCCGGTTGTGGCAATTACCTGGGACTTCCAGCTCGTTGCTCCTCCTTGATTCAAATAGATCATTACGCGTTGTTTTTCGGACTGGTGCATTTCGGCAATTACAATATCCAGATTTCCATCTAAATCCATATCCGCCACTTTAAATGTATGAACATAGGATATGTTGGAGTCAACCAAATGCTCGGTCCAGTCAGCAGGATTTGTGGGATCGCCGATCAGCTCATACCATTTTAAAGATCCTTTGCTTTCGGCCGGAGCGAGGATGATGTCCATTCGTCCGTCATTATTTAAATCGGCCGGAGTTACCCCTACATCTATGCCTTCCCACGAACTGGCAAAGGTATACTTCTGCCAATTATCTTGCGAGAAATTTTGAGGAGCCTGCAGCCAGTATCCATCCAATACGATATCCGTTCGATTATCTTTGTCGAGATCTACCAGGGCCAGTCCGCTGCGTGCTCCGGCATCCAATGGAATTTTAAGCCAGGAATCCGGGGATTGCTGCAATAAAACCGAAACGTCTCCCAATCGCACAACTACGTCTAATTTGCCATCCTTATTTAAATCGGCGACCTCCAGATCATGAGCACCGGCATCAGCAATTTTATGTCCGGTCCACAACTCACTTCCAGGCGAAGTGCCGGGGCGGGGATTTTCATACCACCATACCGTTGAGCCGGTACTGGTTCCCCTGGGGATGATAGCATCATAATCACCGTCATTGTCGATGTCACCCACCTGCATGTCGGTGGTAAATGATCCGCCGGCAATTTTATACTTGGTCCACGCTGGATATTCATACCAAAAAAGACCGGTCGTATCGCCGGAAGCGCTGGCGGCCAGAATATCTGGATAATTATCTCCATTGATATCACCAACTGTTTTGCAGTACGGATTGGGTGGGTTGTTGGAGTCAACGGTGACATGTTCAAAGGAAAGAACTTCATTAACACCGTTGGTATCCTCGTCGTCGATGCCTTGCGACCGGCAGGATACAATTAGAAATAGCAATATTAAACAGGGGAACAAATACCGTTCCGGGCGTCTCAGAGCTCTCATAGAATGTCAGGTTAAGTTAATTATATACCTTAAAGTTTATAGCTGTAAAACACTAAAAAGGTTTCAGCTAAAAAGAGAATATTTAAAAAACTTTCTGAGACGATCTTGTTTCGGCTGTACTGTTTTATTTGTGTGCATTAAGTATTTGTTCCAGCTTGCTGTCGGATACTGAAAGCATACCGTTTTTTGTGATGCGTTTAGTCAAGGTAACCCAGTTTGTGTCTTCACGAAATACCTGCCGAAATAATGGTAGTGATTGCTCGATGCGATCCGCATTGGCCATCGACACGGCCGTCCAGTAGGTCATTTCCATATTGTTGGGAAACATATCGCGGGCTTCTCCATACTCAGTCAGTGCCTTGTCGACATCACCTTGTTCTATTGCAATATCGCCGGCATTCATATGATCATAAGCTTGTTTTACTTTTAACAATCGAGCAATTTCATTGACTGCCTGCGAATCATCTTCAACACGGAGATCAATTTTACGATCCTGCCAAACTTTACCGGTCGATTCACCGCGCACGACCAGTAATGCTGCCGACTGCTGACCCCGAATATCGCCACCTGCCTTTTGTGCAGCTTCCAGTGCTGCTACCATACGCTCGGCCAGCGTTCCATCTGCATTTGAATAAGCTTTTGACATCGCCGGCCACACGTCGCCATTGAGCATCATATTAGATTGTACGGAATACTGATTTCCGGTAATATGTCCCGCTGCAGCGATACATTTGTCCCCGGTATAGGCCGCTACCCGTCCTTTGGAGTCGATAATGGCTACTTGTCGATATGCGCGTCCTTCATCACTTGCAATAAGAGAATCCAAGGTTTCTTGTGCGGTGTAACCCTGTTTGAGCAGATCGAGTCCGCGCGGTCCAAAACTAACATTGGTTAGCGATTGTGTTGCTATGGCCCCAACCCCTGCTTCGGCCCATGTCACCGAACTCCCTACCGAAAACCAGTGCGACTGCACGGCTACTCCAAGGTCACCGGTCACGCTGTCCCGGGCCACAATCGAAAAAGTGTGAGACAGGGGTTCATCCTGATTATATACGTGTTGAGAAAAACTCTGGGATGTACAGAACGTTACAAATACCAAAGTGGTAAGCAAAAAGCGTTTCATAATTATACTGTTAAGTTAGTAGTCATAAATAAGTTAACATCAGGTTTGGAAACTGCAAATACAGAACGAAGAAAAAAATGTGTACTCTAAGTTCGTTTATTGATTGGCTGGAAGCGAGAGGTGGGTTTGTGCCATTACCCATTTGCTATCTTTCTTTTGCATAACGCCGGTAAAACGGGCCCCGGTAAACGTAGTAACGGTATCGCGGGATTTAATTTTAGCATCGAGTTTGTGAAAATACCAAGCAATGGTTCCGGATTCCGCCACATTTACCGTTAAATCATAGATATCAGCTTTGTAATATTCCAGTCCTTCAAACTAACCCTTTGTAGCATCCCTGAGCACTTGCCAGCCTTTCCAAATTTCACCTTGGTCAGTACCAATGTGCACTGTTGAGTTTGTTTCAGGGATAAGCTTTTCCATGGCCTCCAGATCTTGGATATCCATGGTCTCAAAATAATGTTCTATTGCTCTTTTAACTTCTTGCTCAGCATTCATAAATAAATATTGGATTATGCATTCAAATGAAGTGGTCAATCATTATAATATTAAGAATACGTAATTTATTTATTAAGGTTGTCGGGATTCATTTTTTACTTTTCGAATTCCTTTGTACCCTGTAAGAAATCATCAAAAAAACTTTATAAATGAATTATCGTATGCTGGAGCTTATTGCTCCACCTGAGACGGCAAAAGAAGCACGCACTTTTGTTGAAGAGGAAGAGGTTTTAGGCGTATGGTCTGATAATTTGGAGGATGGATGCTCAATACTTCGGATATTGGTAGATGCCAATCGCACGGAAGCCCTGACTGATGCGTTGACTGAAAAGTTTTCGCATATCGAAGGGTTTCGAATTATGCTCTTAGAGGTACAGGCCACGCTGCCGCAACCAAAAGAAGAAGCGGAGGAGGAAGATGAAGAAGATTCCCAAGAGGAGAAGGATGAACAGGAAAAGAAATTTACCGCTCGGATAAGTCGTGAGGAGCTTTATGCGGATGTTGCAAGTGGGAGTGAACTCAATACCGTTTTTATTGGATTAGTATTTTTATCAACGCTTGTTGCAGGGGTGGGGCTTGTTCGTGATGATGTGGCTGTAATCATTGGCTCGATGGTTATTGCTCCACTCTTGGGCCCCAACGTATCAATGGCGTTATCTGTGACTCTCGGTGATCTGGATTTGGGGTGGAAGTCACTCAAAACGAATATCGCAGGATTACTGGCATCGTTTGCACTGGCTTTTGTGATGGGATTGGTGATGCACGTTGACCTGGAATCGCAGCAGCTCATCAATAAGACCAATGTAAATTGGGGGGATATTACCATTGCACTGGCTGCGGGAAGTGCGGGTGTTCTTGCTTTTACTCGTGGGGTCCCTGCTGCAATTGTCGGAGTAATGGTGGCGGTAGCTTTGCTTCCCCCGTTGGTAAATGTGGGCTTATTACTTGGTGCAGGATATATGAATTTGGCTATAGGTTCGATAATTCTTACGACCACAAACCTCATTTGTATTAACCTGGCCGGGATACTGACGTTTTTAGTACAGGGCATACAGCCCCGCAGCTGGTGGGAGGTAGAAAAAGCAAAAAAGGCTACCCGTATTGCGATTGGAATTTGGATAGCCCTGTTAGCAATTCTTGCAATAATTATTTGGTATTGGAATTTGTTTGTTAATCCCCTTTAACTGATCAGGAATAAAATCGCCAATCAAGAGGTAATCCATTTTAGTTTAGGCGTTTAAGCTGGGCTTTTGAATGGTGAACAAAAGAAAAAGTGGAAATTGATTGTTGATTATTTCTGGTTTTCGTCTTCCGGGACAATTGAGATCTTATCCAGCGACAACCCACTGATGATGGCATCGTAATTTGTTACGTCTTTGGGGATGATGACATCATTTTTATCACTGGCTAACTTGGAAAGTTGACTGATATACTGCTCGGCCAGACGCATCTGCATAGCTTCTTTTCCTTTATTCTGGGACAACGCATCCGCAATCTCTTCTATCGAAATAGCTGTAGCTTCGGCAATAGATTCAATTTCTTGAGCTACACCTTCGGCTTCGTTAATCTGTCGCTGCATTTCCCCTTCCGACTTGTTTATGATCTCTTCCTTTTCTCCTTCGGCGTCGTTAATGGTCGATTGCATGATTCCTTCCGATTTTGCAATGGTTGCGCGTCGTTCACGCTCCGCCGTCATCTGACGTTCCATTGCATTTTGGATGGTTTTAGGGGTGTAAATATTTTTGATCTCATATCGCAGTACCCTTATCCCCCAGGCTTTTTCCATTTCGCTAAGTACATTCACTACTTCTTTGTTGATGATGGCCCGATCTTCAAAGGTATCGTCGAGATCCATAGTACCAATTATTGATCGTGTAGTGGTCTGGGCCAACTGCACGGCAGCAAAACGATAGTCTGTAATCCCATAGCTGGCGTTAACCGGATCTATAACGGCCAAGTAAATAACACCGTCAACCTCAACTTTTACATTATCTTTGGTAAAGCATTCCTGGGGTTCTACTTCAATGGTTTCTTCCCGCAGATCCTGCTTGTACTTGACCTTGTCAAAGAAGGGCACAAGGGCATGGAAGCCAGGTCCGAGTGTTTTGTGATAGTTACCGAGTCGCTCAACAATATAAGCTCGTTGAGTTGGAACCAGTTGAATCGACTGGATGAATTTGAAAAGGATATATATGCTTAAAAGTCCGAGTACTCCTTGACTGATGAGTTCTATCATTGTTGTCCCCCTGGTGCGGTTTTAGATGAAGTAGCTTGTGTGCCGTCACTTACTTTGCCGACGCCTTCAAAGAAGGTTTTTAGGTTTGCGGTTTCTGTTGGCAAGACGGATACATTGGAATGCTCAATTACATTACCTAATTGGTCAATAAACTGTTCGATAAGTTTTGTTTTTACAGCCAGATCTCCACCCGGTTTGGCAATGGCTTTGGATACGCGCTTTATGCCTTTTGAGGTGGCTTTGGCAATGAGCTCAATTTCCTTGGCTTTTCCTTTGGCTTCGTTGATCCGTTTTTGGCGTTGAGCTTCCGAAAGAAGAATGGCTTCCTGCCGTTCTCCCTGCGACTCATTAATTTTATAGTCGCGGGTACCGGTCGATCGTGTTATTTCTGCCCGCTTGTCACGTTCTGCTTCCATCTGTTTTTCAAGAGTGTTGATGAGATTATCAGAAGGGCGAATATTTCTTATTTCATACCGTAGTACTTTTATACCCCAGGGATCAGAGGCCTTATCAATCTCACGCACGATGTTTTCATTCATCTGCTCGCGCTCTGAAAAAGTATCGTCCAGCGTAATTTT
Source organism: Fodinibius sp. SL11 (assembly GCF_052060035.1). NCBI lineage: Bacteria > Pseudomonadati > Balneolota > Balneolia > Balneolales > Balneolaceae > Fodinibius > Fodinibius sp. SL11. Next base: position 229,674 of record NZ_JBPOEA010000002.1, read on the forward strand.
ACCGATTTCGCTACGCATGGTGGTTTGGGCCAGATTAATGGCGGCCAGTTTATAATTGCCTATTCCGTAGCTGGCTTTATAGGCATCCATGACTTTTACATATACCAAACCGTCAACTTCCACTTCAATATTATCTTTAGTAATACAGGTCTGGCTGGGAACATCAATAACCTGTTCACGCATTTCTTGGCTGTAAGCAGGGCGATCCACAAAGGGAATTAAAAAATGAAGGCCCGGTTTTAAGGTTTTTATGTATTTTCCGAGTCGCTCTTGGATGACTTCTTCTCGCATCTCTACGATGATAAAAACTTTTGTAAAGATGAAGACGCCCAAGGCTATGATAATGAGTATGGTCGTCCACATGATGGTAAGAGTTATGTTGGTAGGTTATAATGAACTATTCTTCAAATTCGTCGAGGGGTTCAACAATCCAGGTAACATTATCCCGGTAGCGAATTTTTGCTTTGGTACCTGCCGGTATTTCGCCTTCAAGTGTACGGGCTTGCCATGAGATCCCCTGAAAACGAATACGTCCGGAATTGTCATTGGGATTTACCGGTTCTACGACATCCACCACTTGGTCCATCGCTTCCACATCTTCATTGGCCAACTTGTAGCTGCTTTCTCCACCCCAATATTTCATCAGCAGGGGACGCATAGCCAGGATGAGCGCGACCGATGTAAAAAGCCAAGTTATGACTGAGGTGGCGGGATCTTCTAATATTCCAAACCAACGCAATGCGCCAACAAAAATTCCACTTACGCCCAGAAAAAAAGATACACCGCCGGGAATTAAAGTTTCGATGATCATCAGTATGATGCCCCCGATAAAGAAAATGGTGGTGAGTGTTTCGGCGTCCATCCCCAAAAAGTTCTCTGTTAATATTTATTTCAGTATAGCCAAAATTTAGTTTCAGACAAATAGGAAAGTCTAAACCGGCTAAAAATTGAGGCTAATATTAAACGATGGCTGAATACCGATATCATATACATCCACCGGAACGCTGCGGAATTGGTTTTGTGGAGAACTTTGATCTATTACAAAAGTGAGATCGCGGTACCAGGGGTTGTTCCTGTTTAGAAGATTATAAACGCTTAGCGAAATGGTGAGATTGGTACCGCCCAATGATTGACTATATTCGGCAGAAATATCGGTGCGATAATAATTTCCAAGCCGCTGATCGTTTTGTGGCCCAAAGGTAGCCAATTTGTTGGGCGTTCCGCTGGCATACATCCAAGAGAGATATAATGATAAATTTGTCGTAGGATTTATTTCTGCAGATGCTGCATATCGGTAGGTCCGATCCCAGTCTGCATAAAAGGGAACACCGTTATTAATCTCCGGATTGGATAAGGTGATCTCAGAAATGGTCAACGTCTGGTTAATTGTAAAGTACCGGAATTGATTTCGCAGTAGAAACTCCAACCCTTTTCCGATCCCATTATTTTGTGTATACCAGGGACTGCTATTAAAGGTATTACTTAATGAGAAGGTGTTGATCTCGTGTAGGCGAATGTTATTAAATTCTTTGTGATATGCCTCTGCCTGAAAATAGAGTCGATCGGATGGAGAGTATTTAATCCCGGATGAAAAGTAGTCTACCGATGTTGGGGGTTGATTGGTATTGGCTAAAATCCAAATATCGGAGGTAACGGTATTACTGAGTGAAATTTTGTTTAAGAATTGATGGTTTTTGCTGTATCCGCCGGACAAAGAGAAGTCAGAATCAGGGAAAAGAGTGATTTTTACCCGAGGAGACCATTTTAGAAAATGGCCGTTGCTGAAGTAATGCAATCGCATCCCTCCGTTAATATCTACCCTCTCAAATCCGCTGTAATCAAGTTGAAGGTAGGTGTCAACCTGATGGGATGACTGGGTAGAAAAATAGCCGGGCCGTTCAAAAGAATCTTCAAAATATTCTCCCAGGTAATAATGATACGAAACGCCTCCGGTTGCAAACCAACGCTCGTTCGAGAGTTGCAGCTGCTGTTCAGTTTTTATTTCGTTGAGGATACTTTGATTTTCAAATGGAAAAACAAAGGCTTGCAGGGCTCTTTGGGCTTGGGTAATGTCGATATAAGTGAAATCATCTTTTGAAAATGAGGTTTCATAAATGCTGGCACCAACGGTGGTATTTGAATAGAGTTGATTGCCAAGCCAACGCTGATATTTGACACTTGCCGTTGCATTTTGCCAATCGTTGGTTGTCGTTACAGGACGTTCTTCCAGGTTTTCGGGGTTATTCGTTGAAAAAGACCGATAAAGTCGATTGGCTTGTTGCCGTGTATCATCTCCACCCCAATAGCCGCTAATAATAAACCGATTTCCACTTTGTGTTTCGAAGTAGGTTTTAGCGTGTAGGTCAAAGAATGAAGCATCCGTTTGATCGGGCCTAGCCAGTCGGGATTCAAAATCGATAAGATCCTCATCCAATACAGTGCCATTGCGATCAACATTGAGCCCCCATTCAACAAGATCGGTGTTGTTGAACCAGTTAATCGTATTCATATACGAGGTGCGACCTGAAATAAGCCAGCTGCTTTCCCCTTGTTGTATGGGTCCCTCAAGCGAAATACGAGCCGAAGTATTACTGAGACCTGCTGATCCTGAGAACCGATCCAATGATCCTGTTTTAGTTAATAGGGAGAGCGTTCCACCGGGAGGAGCCTGGAACTGGGCAGGGGCTATATCATAAAAAAAACCACTTCGTTTTAAGATATCAGCATTAAAGCTATCAACAAGACCAAAAAGATGGCTTTGATTATAAATGGTGATGTTATCAACCAATACCTGAAATCCATCAGTGGTACTGCCGCGGATGTTCAGGCCGTCACTCAAGGCCGGTGCCAGGGAAACAGAGGGAAGGTTTTGCAAAGCTCTCAGGGTATTGGTTTCCCCCATCGGGCTAAAGGACCCCATATCAACAAGTCCGGTAACTTGGCGGTTGATATCATTATAGGAATTGGTGCCTGTGATAATGAGTTCATTTCCGTCAATACGTTGGGGTTGTAGGCGGAATGTAAGTTCACTGACGTCATTATTTGGGGCTAAATTTACGCGGATAGTCTTGGCATTATAGCCTACATAAGAACCGGTAATTTCAATGGTTTGTTGGTTAAATGATCTACGAAAAGAAAAGGCCCCGCTTTCATTAGCACTGGTTCCTTTTGTTTTGCTCTGGTGTTGCCAGCGAATAGTTGCAAAAGGGAGTCGTTCGCCGGTTTCTGCATCAACCACCTGCCCGCGTATGGTAATGGTATGACTATTTGCAGCGGCTGTTTTTTCTTGATAGATGATAGCTTGCGATCGTGTGCTGTCAACATCAAGTGATAGTTGATGATCAGCCAAGGCCGTACGAAATGCTGAGAATAGGTTTGCTTCTGATGCGTTAAAGCTGAGCTCGATATCGGAAACAAGAGCATCACGATAGAGAAATCGGAAAGCCGTTTGCTGTTCTATATTACTGATAATCTGAAGCAGGGGTTTATCGTCATACTGATATTGGGCCCGGGCCAGCTGGGTGATCCCGATGATTAATAACCCCGAAATAACAAAACTCTTGAATAAAAGCTTATGTGCGGTCATGCGTTAATTTGCTTCAAAAATATAGCTTTGATCGCCGGTTTTTGAGAATGTTCCATTTAGTACAAGTTCAAGATCCTGCAGAGCCAATTCAAGATTATTCAGCGATAGCTGGCCGGAAAGAGAGTCGTCGGCAATAGATTTAGGCAACGTAATGGTGATATTGAACTGTTGCTCAAGTTCAGCAGTGATATCTTTTGCCGCTTTATTTTCAAAAATCAATTCACCATCGATCCAGTCGAAATATTCATTGGGATTAGCTTCCTTGAATACCGTTACTTGTTTGTTACTGTTGATAGAGACGGATTGTCCCGGTGATAATACAATAGGCTTTTGTGTTTGGGCGGGGATTATTTCTATCGATCCCTCATCCAAAAAAACCTGCATTTGTTCACCCCATGAGCTCACCGAAAAGCGCGTACCTAAAACTGTGACTTTACCTAATGCTGTTTCAACCTGAAAGGTACGGTCCGGCTCAGAGGTAACATCAAATATGGCTTCACCTTTGAGCCGATATTGGTGTGAAGTTGCGGATTTTTCAATTTCAAGTAGCGTAGAGTGGGGACGTAAAGTTACTGAGCTTCCATCACTAAGTGTTACCGTTTGTATAGCTGACTGCGACTGGGCAATTATTTGTGGTTGGTTGAGGTAATTCAGGTAGACAAAACTGAATATAGCACCAATAAGGAGTATAGCTGCAGAGGCCCATCGAATAGCTTTGGCACTAAACAGAGGTGTTACCTTTGCGCTCTGCGACTTGGATTGTGTTGCAGAAGCAATGCGATCCCAAACTTGCTTTTTGTCATCAGTGTCGATGGTGATATCACTGATCTTTTGTTTTTTATAAGTCAGTAGCTGATCGATGAGCGGATCGTCAATGTCTGACAGTGGGCTGTTATCTGCCCGTTGATTACCCATTTGGCGTGCTAATTGCAGATTCGGGTCGTTATGTGGTAGTTGGTCGGTCATTAGATTATAGTTTAATCCTCCTCACTGTTGCCATCATCACTTTCTTGTTCTTCACCCTCAAACTCAACGGTTATTGCGCTGAGATCAATATCGGGGTTTTCAGTTTCTTCCAAAGCACTTCCGTCAGCTTCAACAAGCACGCCATTTTGCAACGCCTCGGCTACTTCTTGTAGGGTGATGTAGTCGCCTCCATCTTCAATATTTGTGTTTTCAGTTACTTGCACGACTACATTTTGAGCAAGCGTAAATGTTTGATTTGCAAGGTCAACGGAAGAAACCCATTCTTTGAATTCAATTTCTCCTTCAGTATCATCTTCATCATCTTCTCGTTCAAATTCAATTTCTTCGGCATAGAAACGATTATCATTGACATATCCTTCCCCTTCGGCCCAGACAAAAGTGTTACGGTTAACCGCTTCTTGAACGGCATCTAAAGAAGTAAAGTCATCGTCATCAATTTCAGTATTTTCGGTAAGATAAATTGTTCGACCGTTCACAAGTGTTACAGACTGTTCACTTATGTTGACAGACTGGACGCGCCCTTCAAATTCTTCGTCCTGATCTTTGACATCTCCGTTGGTAAGATTAACCTGAAACCGTTTAAACAGGTTTTGGAATCGCAGCAGTGCGGTTCCGTCGCCACTCATCTCAACAGTACCGCGAAGCGTTTTTGACGAGGAGTTGCCATTGGCGTTTTTTTGGATAGTCATCTCCCAGCTTAGCGTACCTGTTACGCCTCGGCTAAAATCGATCGGGCCGGTGGTGGGTTTTTCTATCTCAATACTTAAAAAATTTATTTCCAGCTCATAATTTCGTTCAAGAACCTGGTTTTCGGCCGGTCTGTCGATTTGCATGTGCCCGTTGCTATTATGAACGCCATCGATTGAGAGCACGGGCGTTGCATCAGAAACGCCATCAATAAGAAAAGTATCACTGCGAACAAAATAGGAGTTTTTGCGCGGGGTTAGGATTTCTCCTTCACGATTGCCGTTAAAGTTTATAGATTCAATACGTTCTGTCTCATTGTTAGGAGATTCGATCAACGTACCATTGCCATCTTTGAAAATATAATTAAGTGAATCAATGACCGTTTTGTTAAAAAGAGGGCGATTAACCTCTCGGCGGAAGGAAATGGTATGAATGCCCGTCTGTTGATCGTAGGAATAGTTGTAGTTTGTTTCTCCGCCGCGACCACTGCGATCATTCTGTGTAGTGGGTGTTCCGGTTTTATTTAGAGATGAGTTGAAGTTGGTGCTCGAAAAGTTTGTTAATGCATCCGTTAAACTTAATAAAATACCGCTGTTGTCACTGGAAAGCGATTCCCCTAAAATTTCTCCCGCCGCCTGTAAGTCTTCCTGGGTGATGGTCTCACTATTAGAACTACTCACATCATCGAGTGTGCAGCCCGCCGCAGCAACAAGAATAGCTAAGGTCGCTACAGTAATTAAAAATGTATGGTAGATTTTCATCTTGGAATAATGTGTAGAGTTAATAGTATATCAGGCTTTCAGTTATAGTACACATCGGGATGGGGGGTACCCCTAATAGTTAACGAAATTTTGAAGATATTTGCGCATATCTTTGAGTGCTAATCCCATATGGTTTTCAATTGTTTTAGGGCTTACTTCTAATGTCTCGGCCGCTTCTTTGTAGGTAAAATCCTCAATAAAACAGAGTTGAAATACTGCACTACGCTTTTTAGGCATTTCTTCAATGGCTTGATTGATTGCGCTTTTTAAATCACTGGCTCTCGCAGAATCTTCGGGAGTGTGAGAAGTATGTTGTTCCGGAACAGTTTCTTCGATATCAAACTTCTTGTTATCCCGATGGTGATTCAGCATTCGCGTATAAGCAATTTGAAAAATATATGCCCGCAAGGATTTTTGTGGATCTATATTTTTGCGGTGTTCCCAGATATAGATGAACGCTTTTTGAATGAGATCTTTGGCAGCTTCCCGGGAAGTGTTTTTGCTTACTAAAAAACGAAATAGGGAGTCGTAGTGAAGGTCATAAAAATCTTTGAATGCATCATGATCGCCCGCTTTTATTTGTGAGGCAATTTTATTTTCATCTTCCACTTTGGTTGAAGCAGTGGCCAATGCAAATAGAACAAGTTGTATACTTGCGGGATCAATCATGAGCAAAAAGTTAAAACGAAGAATTCCTTCAAAAGTACGAACTCTTAAGCTTTCTTTTGGCAAAAAGTTTGTTGTTAGTAATAAGATCATAAAAAAAGGGCAAACCTGTAGAAGGCTTGCCCCTCAGTTAATTAGAGATGTACTATCTTTGACGTTGTTGACTAATCATCGTCATTATTACTGTCGTCATTGTTGCTATCATCGTTGTCGTCATCGTCATCTTCATCATCACCATTGTCGTCATCATCATGATCTTCTTCTACATCAAATGATTTTTCGATATTCTCTTCAATTTGCTCCCAATTAGCAGAATCTGTGGGGTCCAGATCATTCCCTGACGAATCTTTAAACCAGCCGGTTGGATCTATATTAATTGCAATAGAGGGAGAAGAGCTGTCATTAATTTCTAATGGAGGATTGAATTCCAATTCGATTTCAAAATCTTCATCGGAGCGATACATGAAGTCTTCACCATTATAAACGCCCTTAATTACGATAGAATAGCCATCGTCATCGCCGGATTCATTAATAAAATCCGGATCATTTACATTAGTGTCATCGTCGTGTTCAATTTCCATTTCGAACTCATCATAGACACCGGCCGGTACATTCGCTGTAGAAAGTTCGATTTCACTGCCGTCGAGCGGTAGGTCCACAACAAAGTCATTCACCTCAAAATCGAGGGAATCTTCATCCATGGCGCTTTCCAGCTCGAGCTCATCAACCAACAGTTTAATTTGTGTTAGCGAATCTACTGATTGTGTAGTAGGGGATGATGAGAGTTGCTTTGCAGCAGTTGATGAGTTCGTGTTTAACTTCATTTTTACGGCCACCTGTTTTTCGCCGCCTGAACTGGAATCAGAAACGCTGCAGCTTACTGCAAATAATAATGTTGGTGCTAAAACAAGTAGTGAAAGTCTGTTACGTAAATTCATAATGATATCTCTTTTTTGTGGGATTTTTTTAATGCATTCAACTTCTGTTGGTTATACACATACCCTATGGGGGTACCCCTAATTCTTTTTGAGAAAATTATTAAGAAACATTAATGAAACTTATATCAATATTTAAAGTTCCGATTTGTAACAACGGAGTTGAATGATACTCTTGTTAACGAAAACAAAAGTTATAAGAATTATTGATCTACACACGGCTTCTATGGAAACTAAAAAAGTGTTAATCGTTGAGGATGAGATGATTATTGCGATGCTAATTGAACGAATGGTTACCAATATGGGTCATCAGGTTATTGACAAAGTATCCTCTGGGGAAGATGCTATAAATAAAGCATTAGAACATAGCCCCGATCTTATTTTAATGGATATTCGTTTAAAAGGAGAGATTGACGGAATAGATGCTATGTGTAAAATTCAAGAAAAGATGAAAATTCCGGTGATCTACATATCCGGTAATTCTGATTTGGCACACCTTGAAAAAATAGAAATGACTGACTATATCGATTTTCTTTCAAAGCCTATCACTCAATCTGATTTAAGCAAATCGTTTAATGTTGCGTCATAACTTTTAAGTATACCTTCTTAGTCATTTCATGATCCAAAAGCACAGCTGATTTCTTATAACTCTTTTTATTTACAGGATAAGAAGGCCGGTTTAAGATATTAACTTGTAGCATCCTCAAAGTCCGCTTTTATTCGGTGGGCTTTTCTTTGTTGAGGGGTTGACTGAAAACAAAAATATGCTTGTAATTTTGGCAGAACATTCACAAGTTCATAGCCGTTTAAATCAGATCTAAATAACGCATTACAAGTAGTGATATGCCGGAGATAAAGCTCCCTGAAGTAGAATTAAATATCTATACGCCCAAAGATCCTGTTGAAGTGCCAATAGTAGAAAATAGGATTTGTACCAAGGAAAGTAGCCCTAATTTTGTCCGTCATGTTACCTTTGATATTTCGGGCACCGAGTTGGAAGGTCATGTTCGCGTAGGACAATCAATTGGGATATTACCACCCGGTAAAAATGAGAAGGGACGTGATTATAAGTTGCGACTTTATTCGGTGGCTTCTCCAACCAAAGGAGAAGGCGGTAAGTCGCACCTGATATCTACGACTGTTAAGCGGACGATTGAAGAGTTTGATAATAACGAGCTGTACTTGGGCGTGTGCTCTAATTATTTGGCAGATCTTGAGCCTGGCGACAAAGTTAAGATGACGGGACCCAGCGGCCGCCGTTTTTTGCTGCCTGAAAATGCTACTGATTTCAACTATGTGTTTTTTGCAACGGGCACCGGTATTGCGCCCTACCGGGGAATGATTCAAGAACTGTTTGATAACGGTTTTGAAAATGAACTTGTGTTAGTATTCGGTTGCGCTTATCGCACCGATTTGCTGTATGCCGATTATTTTGAGTCGCTTGATGAGAAGCATGAAAATTTTCATTACCTGCCGCGGGTATCACGGGAAGATCGCCGCGCTGACGGGTCTAAAAAATATGTTCAAACTACACTTTGGGATGATGCCGAGCTGCTGGATCCCATCATGGAGCAAGAAAATACGCTCATGTATATTTGTGGACTAAAAGGAATGGAAAGCGGCATATACCGTTCGCTTGCTAAAAAAGGATTAACGCAGTATCTGGATGTCCGGGAGCCGGCCTCTGGCAAAACACCGGATGAATGGGACGAAAGAGATCTTAAGAGATACGTTAAATCTTCTGCTCGTACTTTTGTTGAAGTTTATTAATAGGCCATAATTTTGTTTATCAGTTATAACCTGCTCAGTTGGTATCAGCTATATTGGTAGCTCCACCTGATACAATATACTTCATCACGTCAGAAGAATTGTAATCAATGGGAGTTACGTTTTGGGCAGGTACCAGAAATAAGTTGCCTGAAAAGTTATAAGAGTGGGGACAATAGACGGCAACCATATCCTCAATATCCAAGGCACTGAGGTTTTTCTGCGTTACAAAACCAATTCGCTTGGCTTCAATGCCGCCAAAATCAATAATTACCGGTTTATTAAAGCGTTTTTTATCCCCAACAAACGCTTCGGTAAGTTCCTTTAGAGAGGTGTAAATAATTTTGATTAGCGGAACCTTTTTCATGAACCCTTCAAAGTAGGTCACGATAGGACGAGTAATGGCTCTGGAAAAGACATAACCAATGGCCGAAATCCCGAAGAAAACGGTGACGATGCCCAAGCCGGGAATATCGATATTAAGCCATTCAAAAAGCAGATCGTTAAAAAAATTGTTCGACCATCTGATGGCCGCATAAATAACATAAATGGTCGCTCCAATTGGAAATACAAGTAATAACCCACGCAGAAAATTATTGATAATGGGACGCATAACGGTAAATATTTGGTTGATTAGAAGAATGCATGAACAAAATCTATAATCATAATTAATAGTGTGCAAAAGAACTGTAATTTCAACCGGTTTTTAAGATGAGTTCAACACTATTTTTTGCTATTTTCAACGGTCTGAATAATCTACAATTTAGGTAAATAAAACTGATGTCCCACAAGAGTTCTGCCCAAATACGCCAGGAGTTTCTGGATTTTTTTAAAGAAAAAGATCACTTGATCGTACCGAGTGCGCCGGTCGTTCCACAAAACGATCCTACGTTGTTGTTTACAAATGCGGGAATGAATCAGTTCAAACCGATTTTTTTGGGAGAGCAATCCGGCTATCAAAAAGATGGAGAAACCTGGCAACGTGCGGTAGACAGTCAACGTTGCATTCGCGTAAGTGGCAAGCATAATGATCTTGAGGAAGTCGGACACGATACTTACCACCATACCCTTTTTGAGATGCTCGGCAACTGGTCGTTTGGCGACTATTTTAAGCGTGAAGCAATCCGCTGGGGATGGGAGCTGCTGGTTGACGAATGGGGACTGGAGCCTGACCGGCTGTACGCTACGGTTTTTGAAGGCGATGAGGATGATGGCCTGCCGGTTGATAAGGAATCTATAGAACTTTGGGAAGAAGAGACCAATATCAATCCGGATCATATTTTAAAGTTTGATAAAACCGACAACTTCTGGGAGATGGGAGAAACGGGGCCCTGCGGCCCATGCTCCGAGGTACATGTGGATATTCGGCCTGACGAGGAGCGCAAAGAGAAAGACGGTGCGGAGCTCGTAAATATGGATGATCCGAGGGTAATGGAGATTTGGAATCTCGTTTTTATTCAGTTTAATCGTCAGCCCGACGGTTCGCTCGAAAAGCTTCCGGCTCAACACGTTGATACGGGAATGGGATTTGAGCGCATTTGTGCGGTTCTGCAGGATAAAAAATCGAATTATGATACCGACCTTTTTGCTCCGCTGCTCAAAAAAATTGGTGAGTTGGCTGATGTAACCTATGGGGACGATGAAGAAATCGATATCGCTATGCGTGTTATTGCCGATCATATTCGCGCGGTAAGCTTTTCCATTGCAGATGGAGCATCGCCCGGCAATGACGGACGTGGCTATGTGATTCGCAGGATTTTACGGCGCGCTATTCGCTATGGTTGGGATAAGTTAGATTTAAAGAAGCCGTTTTTCTATAAGTTGGTACCGGTACTGGCCGAGCAGTTTAAGGAGGTGTTCCCGGTATTGATTAACCAGCAGGATTACGTGCAGAATGTGATTCAATCCGAAGAAAAGAGCTTTTTGAATACACTGGGGCAGGGCATTGAGCTGTTCAATGAGATGGTTGAAGGTAAAGATGAGCTGTCCGGTGAGGATGCATTCAAGCTGCACGATACCTATGGATTTCCCATTGATTTGACGCAGCTTATGGCTCGTGAGCGTGGAGTAGAGGTTGATGAAGAAGGCTTTACCAAGCGAATGAAGGAGCAGAAAGAGCGTGCGCGGGCAGCCGGCAAATTCAACATAGATCAGTCCTCCCAGAAAGAATGGATTACCGTTAACGATACTGAGGATTTTGAGTTTGTAGGATATGATTTACTGTCAACGTGGAGTACTATTAAGTCGATGCGTAAAGGCGGTGACCAGAATGCGCTTATTTTGAAAAAAACCCCCTTTTATGCTGAAAGTGGTGGACAGGTAGCTGATACCGGAATTATCAGTAATGGGGATGAGCATCTGCGGGTACTGGATGTGCAGCAATCGCCGGACGGTTACATTCATATTGTTGATAAATTGCCCGAAGATCCGGAAGGAGAATGGGAGGCTATGGTCAACGGAGAACGGCGCCGGGAAGTCCGAAAACACCATTCCGCTACGCACCTGGTGCACGCGGCCTTGAAGCAAGTATTGGGCGATCATATTGCACAAAAAGGGTCGCTGGTAGATGAAAATCACCTGCGGTTCGACTTTTCGCATTATGAGCAAATTACCGGCAAAGAACTTGATCAGATTGAAGAAATTGTGAATGATCGCATTCAGCAGAATATCCCTAAACAAGAAGATCGGGATGTGCCTATTGATGATGCAAAAGAACGTGGTGCAACTATGCTCTTTGGAGAAAAATACGGAGATAAAGTTCGGGTCATTTCGTTTGATCCCGATTATTCGATGGAGCTTTGCGGTGGTACTCATGTAGATGCCACCGGAGAAATTGGCTATTTTCGTTTTACGGGTGAATCATCGGCTGCAGCGGGAATCCGTCGAATAGAAGCGAAAGTAGGTAAAAGTGTGGATGAGTATCTGCGCCAAGAGAATGAACTGGTGCAAAAAATCAGGTCCGAAATTGGACAAAGTCAGGATTTGGTGCGCGATATCCATCAGCTTATTGAAGAACGTAAAGAGCTTGAAAAGGAGCTGGAAGATCTTCGTAAGCAGCAAAGTGCTTCTAAGTTGGATGGACTTATCCAAAATGCCCAAAAAATCGGAAGCGGTGTTACGCTGGTATCTGGCGAAATACCTCATGCGGATATGGATCTGCTCAAACAGTTGGGGTATGAATCCCTTGATAAACAATCAGAAAATACCGTGACGGTGCTTGGGGCAAAAGATTCTGAAGAAGGCAAAGTATATGTGATGGCAGCCGTAACTGAAGATCTCATCAAAGAAAAGGAATTAAAGGCCGGTGCGTTGGTTGGTGAGCTGGGACAAATGCTCGGCGGAGGAGGCGGAGGGCAACCAAATCTGGCTACAGCCGGTGGACGAAAACCCGAAAAGCTGAAAGAATTATTTGATCAGCTACCGTCAATTATCAGCAAATATTTAGATTAACAGATTACCTGTAATCTTCCATAATTTTAGGTATATTTTCTGACCCTGATTCAGGTGAAATTTCAATAGAAACGTGTAACAGCTAATCTGCTGTAAAAGATATTATGGCTAAAAAAGAAAAAAACGCAGAAGAAGTTACGTTTACCCCAGCGGGAACCGGTATCCGTACCAATGGAGAAATTGTCCGAAGTACGGAGCTGCCTGATCCCACAGATAAAAATCATGACGACCTTGGGCTTACGGATGAGGATGTCGTGGATATGTTTGAACAGATGTATTTGCAGCGCCGGTTTGAAGAGCGCGCGATGCAGATGTATCAAAAAGGAAAATTTGGTGGATTTCTGCATCTTTATATGGGGCAGGAGGCTATTTCTACCGGAACGACCTACGCCTTGAACGATGATGACGATATTATTACAGCTTATCGTGATCACGGCTGGGGCTTGGTTCGAGGAGTATCTCCCAAAGAAGGGATGGCTGAGCTCTATGGAAAAGTGACCGGCTGCTCTAAGGGCAAAGGCGGATCGATGCACTTTGCCAATGTGAAAGAGCATTTTTGGGGCGGATACGGAATTGTAGGCGGTCATATCCCATTAGGCGGTGGAATCGCTTTTGCCAACAAGTACAAGCAGAATGGACGTGTTACTGCTTGCTTTTTAGGGGATGGCGCTGTGCCACAAGGTGCGTTACACGAAACGTTGAATATGAGCAAGAACTGGGGACTTCCTTGCATTTATGCTGTGGAAAATAACGGCTACGCAATGGGTACCGCTGTTCACCGCCACTCAACGGGTGAAATTGTAGATCGCGCGGATGGTTTTGACATGAAGAAGATGGTCATCAACGGCATGGACGTATTTACCGTTTATGAGAAAATGAAGGAAATTTCCGAGGATGTGCGTAAGAATTCAGAACCGTGGTTTGTAGAGATTCGCACTTACCGTTATCGCGGTCACTCGATGTCGGACCCGATGAAGTATCGGACGAAAGAAGAGCTTGAGGAATACGAAAAGCTCGATCCGGTAGCGCGCATTAAAAACTACTTGTTGGATGAAGATATTATTGATGAAGACAAGGCAGAAGAAATTGAAGATGGTGTAGAAGATACGGTGATGGAAGCGATCGACTTTGCAGAGGAAAGTGATTTCCCCGAAAAGGACGCGCTTTACGATCACATGTTTGCCGAAGATGACTATCCTTTCCATAGGTAAGGCATAGAACAGATTAACTGCGAATTGACAATTTTTGAAATAAGTACATAAAAATGGCTGAGTTACAATTCAGAGAAGCAATCCGGGAAGCAATTGATGAAGAGATGTCCCAGGATGAAGATATTTTTGTGATGGGTGAAGAAGTCGCCGAATATGACGGAGCCTATAAGGTAACCGAAGGTCTGCTTGATAAATATGGATCAAAACGAATGATCGACACTCCTATTTCGGAGCTTGGCTTTGCCGGCATTGGGGTGGGAGCCGCCATGAATGGCTTACGACCTATTGTTGAGTTTATGACCTTTAACTTTGCTGTACTGGCTGCTGATCAGATCATCAATCACGCTTCCAAAGCGCGGTATATGACGGGCGGACAGGTTGAAATTCCCATTGTTTTTCGCGGGCCTAACGCATCGGCGGGGCAATTAAGTGCTACGCACTCGGTTTCGTATGATTCGATGTATGCGCACTTTCCCGGTCTTAAAGTGATTTATACCTCTGAACCGGCCGACGCGAAGGGACTTTTGAAATCGGCTATCCGTGATGATAATCCGGTGCTTTTTATGGAATCCGAGCAGATGTATGGCCTTAAAGGGGAAGTCCCTGAAGAGGATGATTTTACGATTCCGATCGGAAAGGCCAAAGTTAAGCGTGAAGGAAGTGACGTTACGGTGATCGCACATGGCAAGATGTATCATGTGGCCACCCAGGCGGCCGAAAAGTTGGCCAAGGAAGATGTGGACGTAGAGATTGTTGATCCTCGTACAGTGAAGCCGCTGGATATTGAAACGATTGTAAAGTCTATCCGCAAAACGAATAGATGTGTAATTGTTGATGAAGCACATCCGTTTGGCGGGCTTGCGGCCGAAGTTGGATACTTGATTCAGCGCGAGGCGTTTGACTACCTGGATGCACCGGTACAGCGTGTGACGTTGCCGGACACAAATGCGCCCTTTGCGAAGAATCTGTTTGATGAATGGTTGCCCAGTCCCGACCAGGTGATCGATGCAATTAATACCGTTACTTATCGCAAGTAACGCCCGGTGTCATTCTGAACTTGTTTCAGAGTCTATAATAGATGAAAGTAATATCCTGAACTAAATTCAGGAAGACACTGAATTTCAAAATTTATTTTATTGAATAAAATCACAATTCGTAACCGATTTAAAATTAACTACTATGGCAGTTAAGGTTGAAATGCCCAAGCTAAGCGATACGATGGAAGAAGGCGTTATCGCTGCGTGGAATGTGGAAGAAGGAGATACGGTAGAATCCGGTGATGTTATTGCCGAGGTGGAAACCGATAAGGCTACGATGGAGGTTGAGGTTTTTGATGCCGGAACCATTCTTAAAATTCTTGTTGATGAGGGGGATGCAGTGCCGCTCGGTGGATTGATTGCCGTTATTGGCGAAGAAGGGGAAGATATTAGTGATATGTTGGAACAGGCTAAATCGTCCGGCGGTGCTGATCATAAATCTTCTGAGAAGGATAAAGCTGATGATCAAAAAACCGAGCAGGATGAAGATGAGAGTTTTGACCCTGTATTCGGTGACCTTGAGGAAAAAGGGAATGGCCAAGCGGATGACCGTCGCATTAAAGCTTCTCCCCTGGCTCGTAAGATGGCCGAAGAGCAAGGTATCAAGCTTGCTAATGTAGAGGGCAGTGGCCCGCACGGAAGGATTATCAAGCGAGATATTGAAAGTTATGAACCTTCACAAGTTCCGGTCGCAGCCCCTGCAGCTCCGGTATCACATGAAGATAAAGAGCATCGCGTATCGCAAATGCGCAAGACTATTGCTCGCAGACTTTCTGAAAGTAAGTTTAGCAGTCCGCATTTCTACGAGACTATTGAAATCGACATGAGTGCAGTTTGGGATGCGCGGAAACAACTTAACGAGATTAGTGAAAGCAAGATCAGCTTTAACGATATTGTTGTTAAGGCCTGTGCTACAGCGTTGCGTCAGCATCCGCAAGTGAACAGCTCATGGCATGGAGACAAGATCGTGGAGCATGGTGATGTAAATGTTGCTGTTGCTGTAGGTATTGATGAAGGATTGCTTACCCCGGTTATTGAGAATACTGATCAGAAAGGGTTGCAGCAGATTGCGGTTGAGGGCAAAGAGCTCATTGAAAAAGCGCAGAACCGCGACCTGCAGCCCGAACAGATGGAAGGCAGTACCTTTACGGTCAGTAACCTCGGGATGTTTGGTATTGAGGAGTTTACCGCAATTATTAATCCTCCGAATGCATCTATTCTTGCCGTAGGGGCAATACGCGAAGTCCCCGTGGTCGAAGATGGGGAAGTGGTGCCCGGCAAGAGGATGAAGGTTACGCTTTCGAGCGATCACCGTATTGTTGATGGTGTGGTAGCAGCGAAGTTCCTCAATACCCTCAAGAGGTTACTTGAGAATCCACTGGGGATGGTGCTATAAAGGCAGACTCAGATTTTTAACTAAATACGGAAAAGCCCTGAATCGTGAGGTTCGGGGCTTTTTTTGTTGATCATTTTTTCCTTCCTAAAATAACTTCTTGGGATTAGTTTTTCAGTTTCCCTGATTGAAGGGCTAAAAGTTGCCTGAATTGCCCCTTTATTTGTAAAAAAACTGCCTTATTAGAATTCTAATATTTGTAAAATACGGCCCAGCATGTCCCAGGCACAATCTTATAAAATTAGAATACACTAATAAACATTAGAATTTTTTAATATTAAGAAATATTAATATTTTGATCACAGACTCAGTCAAGAACAAAGAACACAGTGATCAAGAAAATATACATATCGACAATTCTTTTAATTGGGCTCTTTTCTTATTCATCAGTTGGTCAAGGTTCTGCACAAGCAACAATGCGTATAAGTGTTACTGTTGTCAGTGGTTCCAGTTTTGATATCGAAAAGCCAGAAATTGTTCATTTATCAAACAATGAAAAGTCAGATCTGGGAACCATTAATTTTAAAGGCATTGATAAAGAGGGTGTTTTTGTTAAGAATGCTGATAAAATTTTCTTGACTGACAAGAGTGGCAATCAAGTAACGATGAGCATCAACACACACAAAAAAGAAGATGAAGAAAGTAACAGCATTCGGTTTGAAGGAACGTCTGAAGGACAGTTCTTGAGTAATATGTATCAAGGAGAGCTTACCACTTCTATTGTATACTTATAACTGTTTCATATACAGTTATAATTGTATCCAAAAGAAGGGAGCATTATTGGTTGTAAACCCAATGACGGTGATGAGCAGAGGTTATTCTGATTTCTCAATAAGAATAACAATAGGGCGGCCAATAGTGGATATTTTAGATAGCTTTTGTTGTAACTGTTGGGCTTCGGTCCAGGAGGTTACATTTTCAAAACGAATCCTGTCCTTGTCAGGCTTTTTTAGGTTGGTATCCGCATTGCCATCAGTAATTGAAGATATAAAAGCTTGTTCTGAATCTTCCGTAACGCCTTCTATCTCAACTTGATACGTAAATTCCAGAGCTCTGTGCTCGGTTTGATCTGTTGAAGGAAGCGTATCATTAAATACGGTTACAAACGCATCATTAAATGGAGATCGAGTGTTGCGGATGGTACTTAATTGGCTCCGGAGTTTATTTTGAGTATTGGCTTTTTCATCTACATAGACTTGGTGTAGTTGTTTTACTTCATCAAAGCTTACGGATATATCTTTTTGAAGGGTTATTTGGGCTTGGTCGGCAAACAGTTGGGCAGATTCTCTGCTGCTAAAGGCTCCAATTTGGATACGCTGCTCTTCATTTATAAAGGCCGTGTCAAAAGCATACTGTGACCGGATTGATGAAAGTACATTTTTACGTTGTTGCTCAGAGTTGAATTTTTGATTTATATAAACCTTATATAGGTTCAGTTTCTGATTATAAGTGACAGCAATTTCTTGGTGGAGTTTTTTTGAAGAGTTCTGGGCAAACTGCTCTGCATGTTCCTTTGTGCTAAAGGCTCCAATTTGAATAAATTTTCCCTGAACGTTGGGTGACTTTTTATTGCCATTACTAACAACAACCAAAGCCGCCTGTTTGTATTGGCTATTATGATAGGATAATATGGTCTCTATAGCTTGTCTTCGGCTTTGAAGGGGCACACTTCTAATTCCATAAAGTTCGGTATTCGTATTATAGACTACTGAAAAAGATCCGCCCAGTTGTTTGGCCGCTTCAAGCGCAATACGTTTGGCTTTTTTCTCAGTTTTAAAACTGGCAAGCTGAATTTTATAAAATTGATTTTGTTCAGCAATCTCTTCCTTTCTTTGCTCCAATTTAGTCGTATCCTCAGTGATGTTCGGTGGCTGCTGCGTTTCTGAGGTATCTTTGGCAGGGGTTACCACAAAATGTAATCCTTCCACAAAATCTCCCTCAGCAAGGGCTTCTACCTCAATGCCCATGGTGTCGGGTTCAGCCTCCGATTGAAGGAAGTCTAACTGGTTAGGATCAATAAACAGCTGGTATTTTCCGGGCGGAACCTCATACGTATAGAAGGAACCGTCGGAAAAGGTACGCATTTCTTTGCTGAAGGGCTCCCGTTTAGAGCTATCATCAAAATTTGACTTAAGGTAAAGCCGTACGCCACTGAGTCCCTCCAGTTCTTTCCCCCGTTTTCGATCAACACGGCCCGAAATAACGCCCGACAAATAAAAAGGGATTTCAATGGTTTTGTACTGATTGGGATCAGTGATCATTGAAAAGTTTTCGACATCCGGGACCAGTAGTGGGTTACTTAAGGCCCCCTTGTTTATTTCAAGATCGTAACGGTAGTAGGGCAAAAGTTGAGAAATGTAATTAATGCCTTTGTTTACCTTTGTTTGGCCGCCGGCCCGATTCATGCGAACAGCAGGATCAGTAATCACATCATCGGTACTATCCTGATAGCTGCCATC
This sequence comes from Fodinibius sp. SL11, assembly GCF_052060035.1. Lineage (NCBI taxonomy): Bacteria > Pseudomonadati > Balneolota > Balneolia > Balneolales > Balneolaceae > Fodinibius > Fodinibius sp. SL11. The sequence goes on from NZ_JBPOEA010000002.1 coordinate 248,613, forward strand.
ATTATTATTATCCACAAACAAGCGCACCGCTGCACCGGCTTGTCCCACCTGTTGTCGGTTATTAAGTAAGAGTTGGTCTCCATAAGAGTCATATCCTATGGAACCACGCAGGCTTTGGTTAAGGGTAACATCAGATCCGGTAGTTCGAGCGGAGGTGTTGCTGCGCACTTTATTGAAATCAATGGTTACGTTGAGACTAAGCGAATTAAATCCACCCAGAAAATTACGTCCATAGGTTAGTTGCAGCCGACCCGTTTGAAAAAGATCACGGGAAAGCTGAAACTCCATCTCTTCCAGCTCTTGAAGGCCGGGCAGGTAAGAAAGCTGTCCGCGAATAAACATTCCTCGCAAGAGTGCGGGCACGTCATTAAAACGACCCATCGAGTAAGTGTAGGAATTCGTAATGCGAGACGAGGACGTTGTTTGCCACTGAATATTCCCCGATTGTTGATCCTGGTATCCCAGACGGATATTGAGACGCCCCAACCTGGAACTTAGGTCTGCACGATACCGAATAAGGGTCGCAGATCCTCTGGTTTGGTAGGTAGAAGACCATCGCATGTTAAGCGGTACCTCTCCAAGTTGGAAGGGGGTAAACAGAGATACGCGTCCAAGGTGGTCGCTGCCTCCGGTGTTATAAAGACGACTTTCCCCTGGATTATAATCATACGACAAATTCCAGCTGGCGCCACTATTATATACGACGCTGGATGATAACCTGTAGAAATTTTCGGAATTAGCACTGGCACTAACCAAATACTTGGTGAAAAGTCGGGCATTCAGGGTGCCGGTAAAAGAAGGTAATGAGCTATGGTAATTAGTCAAATACTCGGTAGATCCTGAAGCGGTGAGCCAGTTGGTGATACCTGCCGATAAACTGGCCTCTCCCAAATATCCGCGCTCACTGGACCCCAGAACAGGATTTTCAAGCTGGCCGCCGCTAAGGCTGTAGTCCACTTCTCCCGGTGGTAAATAATCGAAAGGGACTTGAATACGAGAACTGCGCTGCATTGACTGGCCGGCAGGAGTATAAATTTGTACAGAGTAATTCGTACTTCCGTAAGTTAGGGGAACTAAAAATCGGTAGTTGCCGGATTCGTCCGCTTTCTGGAAATCGACCAAGCGGTTGTTGAGATAAAGTTCCACCTCGGATTGTGGAGGTACATTGCCCTCAATGGGGTAACGGTCAAAAAGACGACGCGGTTCTATGGGTTTGTTAGATATTTTGATGCCCGTAATGGCTCGACTGCTTATGCCTTCGGAATTCGTTTGTCCGGCAATAACACTGCTAAAATAATTATTATCCCGCTGTACATAACGCCAGCGCAATCCCTGTGTAGTTAGTTGACTCTGCTGATCAGAAAAAGCCCCAAAAATATTTCCCTGAACGTCACCGGCCATAACTTCTGCACCAAGGCTATTACTAAAAGTAAAGAGTTGGGAATTATTGGAATAGACCGCTGATAAGTTATAGTCAAGAAATGCCCCGTTGAGCGTTTGATAATTGCGATCGTATTGTAGAGGATAGTAGCTGCGGTCAAAAAGGGGCTCGTCCCGATCCAATCGCTTACGCTCTTGCTTACGTTCATAGGCGGCTACCACCGGCATCTTGTCGGTAGTTTCCAGGTCGAGCGTAAGATTATTAAAGTTAGTGGTAAAGGTAAGGCCGAATAATTTTTTAAAAACTTCCGGTTTGAGAAAGTAATCGATTTCTTTAATTAGGAAATCCTCAGCCTGCAGTTCTAATTCTGCACCACCGGCTTTTGCTATCTGATTACGGAAGTCCAGCTGATAATCGGTTTCACCGAGATAGACGCCCGAAATGGAGAGCGTCCCTTGATCGACCGTGTGATTAATTTCAAGAAGTGAAAACAGTTCACGAACCGGCAGGTAAAACTGATTGTCTTTATAGTAGGCGGTTACGTAGTTACTGACGACACCACGGTATTGAAAGGTAAGATACACCTCGGTGCCGTTTTCGTTTTGTTGAGCCTGAGCTACCGATGCAAGGGCACACAGCAGCCAAACTGTTGCCGAAAAGGCAAGTGTTTTAATCGATAGCCATTGGTTGTTCACTCAATCGTTATCTGCTTTTCAAATGATACGGGCTGTATTTGCAAGAGCTTGTCTTGATTAATGTCACGCCGCTGTGATGTGATTTCACCGGAAATGGTATACTGGCCGGGATCTAACTCTGAAAGATCTATGTTGAAGGTTCGCGTAATGGTTGTATATACCGAGTTAGTCGTATTGGTGTCCCAAACGGTTTCGCCGTTGCTATTTGATACCTCCAAACTGATAGAACCTACAAAGGGCGCATTGCCGGTTTGTTCCATGCTTACCGCAATTTGACCGGTGTTATTTTCCTGATTAAAATCGACAGAAGAAACTTTTACCCCTGTTTCAGCATTTTGGGTACGAAAGTGCGCGGCAATAACCTGGTTGACCACCAGATTAATTTGTGCTCCCACTTGTCCCTCTTCTACTGATTCAATTGGAGGGGATACAGGGTTTGACCGAATTTTGACACGTGACCAGTACCCGCCAGGTTCTAAGCTATTGGGTGGGCGTGCAACAAAGCGCACCGTCTGTCGCTGATTGGGTTGCAGTGTAAAATTTTGTGGAAATACTTTCACCCAGTCGGCAATAGACTTGGTCTCGGCCAGCGTCGAATCATTCACAATTGTTAAGCTCCCATCTTTTGTAGTGGGATATCCAAATTCCGTGCTGATAGAAATTTCCTGTGCCTGTTGCCCGCCATTACTGATGGTCAGTGATCCAAACCGGTTCTGATTGTCAAAAAACAGGGAAGTGGGGGCAATGCTGACCTGCGCAATTGATTGGGTAGCAAAGATCAAGCTAAAACAAAAAACAAAAAATATTGCAGCTTTTTTAAGGTCGGTAGATGTCAATAATGTCATGATAGATAATATTTGATCCCGATAAGTCAGCTACAATATATAGAAAGTTGCATTGTATAAAAAAAGCTCCAAGCAATTACGCTTGGAGCTTGGCATTTTTTTATTCAATGCCTAGAAAGTGTATTCTACTGATAAAGTAAGATCAGTAGTATTGTCATAAGTTCCGCTTGCTAATCCGCCACCATCATTATCTGTTGCAGATAGTGTTCCACCTATCCAAATAGTCGCAGAACCATTAGTGAGTGTTACATTAGATCCACTTGTAAAGGAAGATCCGCCTCGGTCCGTATTAATGTCGTCTGTAGCTGAGGACAGTGTAGCAGTTAGTGATAGTATATCAGTTGATGAAGAATGAGTTAAATCAACACTTGAATTGTCTAACGTAACTTTCACTTGTTGACTGCCTGAACCAGTGATATTATATCGCCCAGCGGTATAGTCGGTGCCTGCAGAACCATTTAAGTTTGAGTCACCACTTGTATTTTTAGGATCTAGAGTAGCGCCACTAAAACTAGTTGTAAAAGTACCAAAATCAAGGGCACTATCAGTTGAATAAGTTACTTCTGAAATTACATCAGCAGTAGTAGTAACTGCTTGTCCAAAAACGCTTCCGCTGAACATTAAAACGAAAGCTAAAGCCGAGAGTAAAGAGATTGACCGTTTCATGATATTCGTTGTTTAATTGTTTCGAGTAATAACCGTTTAATTTCTTTCTTCAGTTGAAACTTAAGGGGATTCTGTGAGCCTTAAAATTAAGTTCTATTAATTAAGAACCTTTTAATCTGCATTAATGCCCTTTAATGTATTGTATTCCTTTTGGTTTGTGAAGCCATTGCAAATAGTTGCTATAGATGATATAAATAAGGAATTCAAGTTTGGTAGCGCTTTTAAAAGGGTTGAAGTTCCGCCCGTGAAACTAATAAATAGTTGTCGCTTCGCAAATTACAAATCGTTAATATTACACTCCAATAATGGTGTCATTACGGTCTGCCAGCCGGCGTAGAAGTAACCTTCATTTAACAAAGACTGTCCTTGCGAACGTAGTGAAGCAATCTCCATGAAATGACTTTCGAATGCATGGGAGATGAACCTTTAGATGCTACGCGATCCTCGTATAAGGAGATTCCTCCACGTTGGTCGGAATGACGTTCTTTTATGGCTACTTTTCGCAGTGACACTGTTTTTTAAAAACCAACGGCTGTCATTACGAACAAGCGAATGGAATGAGCGAAGTGTGGTAATCTCCATGATACGAGTAACAGGTGGCTAAGTGGTTCTCCCTTTGATACTATGCGAGCCTTCTCGGGGACATTACGTCGGTCGGCAGGCCTCCTTCGTAATGACACTGCTTTTATAGTAGCAATCTCTGTGAAATAGCTTATGAATGTTACAAAGGCCTCCCTTTATCCAGCAATAGCCAAAAATCCTAAATGTACTCCACATTTAACACGATTTCGTTGGCGTAGGTGCCATCCTGGACATCCCCAATATCTACCGAACCGTATATAAAAATATAGATGGAATTCCACGGGCCGGGTTTGGGGTTGGGTTCCACTTTAATATTACTGGTCGCATCAGGTAGCGGATTGGAGTTTTCATAATTTTGAGTCGAATAGCCGTATCGAGAAAAGAGTTCCAGCGGAATAACATCATCAACAGCAGGATTGTTATGGCGAAGCTCGGTGGGTTTATCGAGTGTTACCAAAAGCATTTGGTTTTCAAGAGCGGTAATACTGAATATCCCCATGTTGATACTTCCCAATTCAATCATGCGTCTACCGGTGTTGGTCATCAAGGTGCCAAAATCGAGCGGTTGTTCCGTTTGAGCAGTAATTTCCGAGTCAATATCGAGTCGAAGATCGATGAATTGAGCTTGGGTATTGATTGTCCCAACAAAGAAAAAGACTATCCCACAAAAGAGGGTTTTTAAAATTGCGGGTAAATCTTGGTCATGCTTAGTCATAGCTGATTGTAATCGTATAATTACCGGTATAAGATCCTGCAGACGTATTATTTGGCACTGTTATATCCCCATATAAATAAAGATAAAAGGTTTCATATATAGGGTTGGAATAGTCACTTTTGGGATCTAGATCAGTTGCATTGGTGGGTGGGGTAGGCGGAGGATTAGGCGGTTGGCTTTGTCGTTCTAAAACGGGTACCCGGATGTTAAATCCATTATTAGTGACATTGATATATTTTAGCGGGACACTAGCCGGTGTTTTAACGTCTCCCAGCTGATTACTATAAGCCGCCTTAAGGGTGAAATCAATGGCTTCGTTATTAGTGTTTGTCAAATTTTGCGGACCAGATACGTCAATGTAAATATCCAGGTATTTTACGCCTACAATCTCAATGATGGTATAATTGCCCTCATGGACATCCAGAGAATAAGTACTTCCATCAGCGATTAGGGGACCCACATCATTGAAATCAAGATCCTGCGGGGTGTTGATAACTTCCAAACCGTAGTCGGCATAGGCACTAAAATTAATTTGTCCATACCCAGCCGATGGAATAAGAAATAGGAGCGATATATAGCATAGTATTTTTTTCATCTCCTTATATATACTCAATATCTACCGTGAATTCACCTTGATAGTTGCCGGGACTGGCCGTTGAAACATCTACGCTGCCGCCAATCCAGAGATAAAAGCGACCTTCCTCATTAAACTGAAAGTCGCGGTTTTCGCGGTCCAGCAGTTCGGCCGAAGATTGATCATCTTCGGTATTACCGGCTACCTGGTAATTAAAAATCAATGTTTCAGCCCCATTCAGTTGAGTAAGTTCGCGCTGCTTGAGGTAGCTTATACGTATTTCGGAATTTGCACTTCCGATGGCGATCATCTTACCGGCGTTGGTACTGTTCAGTGGGTTTATGCGGATCTGGTCATTGTCTGATTCAGCTTCTGATAAGTTCATTGATTGTATAGTGATCATCTCAATACTGCTGATCACCCGTGCCGAAACATTAATGTTTACATCAGTCCCACTTCTGTTTTGTTGCGCCAACATAGAGCCGTAAGGAAAAAAAATGAATATGAACCCAATCAGGATTGCAACAACAGATCTACTTTTCATCATGTGAGATTATTTAGCCGTCTACAGAATTAGATTATAAAATGAGCAACCTAAAGCAGGTGTCATAATATTTGTTTATAACATAAAATAAAAAATGCGGAGGAGAGGTTCCCTCTGCATTAGTAAATCTTAAGGTAGATAAGTGGATTCTAAATCAGTAAGACCCCTTGCGAAGTGGGGTTAAGCCTTGCGGTTACTTGATGTACGTAATTTTCTTAGAAAACTGTTTTCCTTCGGCCCGCATTACAACAATATAAATGCCGCTGGCCAGCTGATTGGGCGTCCAGTCAATTTCATGATAATCGGCCGGACGTCGTTCGTCCAAAATGGTTTTTACTTTACGTCCCAATATATCATAGACATGGATTTGTACTTCACTCTCAACCGGGGTATTATACTCGATGGTTGTTTTTTCGGTGAACGGATTTGGATAGTTTTTGCCAAGCGAATACTCGTTGGGCACATCCGAACCGTCGGCACCGGGTGAGATGCGAATGACAAATCGGCTTTCTTCGTCACTACTTTTCTGTTGTGACTTTGCCTGTACATCTGGTTTTGGATTATTAACCAACTTAAAATTTTCTACGGTATTCTGGAGGGGCGTTTTCGCCTTCGACTGTGACAGATTAAAACTGTAGAAGGTATTTTTTCGGAGATCGATTTTTTCGCCACTTTTGCGGTCTTCCAGGATAATAGTCCATTCCTCAGGCACATCGCCAAATTTCGGCCAGGAGAGGGTATATTCGCCATTAATCGCTTGACCATCTTTGAATCCACCTACATGCAGCGGGATGGAAACTTCTTTTCCAAACGAGCGTGCCAGGTTATTAATCGCTAATTCGGTACCATCATCAAATGTGGTAAAAAGCTCTAAATAGGTTTCCGTTTCGAAGGGTAGCAATCGGTAGCCGTCACGCCGATCTTTGTCATTACTGCCGTCGGGGGTTAGCGTGATGTGGGTTTCCGTTTCAAGGGTATCAGCTTCAAGCTTAAATCCTATCGAGGCTGGTTTCTTTTGCGATTTCCCATAGAACTTGGCGCCGGTTGTTTTTGCTGATTTATTTGCCGTTAGTTCGGGAGTAGCCCCGTTTGCTTTAACCCAGAATGCTTGGAAAGGAGCAATGAGTCCATTTTCTAAGGATCCATCAATACCATTCCAGGTTTGATAGCTGTTGGTAGATGGGTCCCAAACATAGATTACATTATCGATATTTGTTTTTGTCCAGTTGGTATCATCCCAGTCGATACTGGCTGCCCAGGGGTTGGCAAGTAAATTCCAACCCACCATGGACTCAATGGTATCCGCCGAAGCGGTATAGGTTACAGCGCTAAAATTAAAGGTAGTATTTTGGTACTGATATTCTTCGCCGCTAATGCTAAGTGTTTTGGGGAGGGAGGTATTGTAATTATTATCTCCATCAACATTGCCAAAGGCATAGAAGAAATATCCCCTGCCTGTGGAATCAGCATTAGCAAGATGGACATTATTATTGATATCAGCAGGTTTTCGCCAGCGTTGGTTATCGGTGCAGGGAGTGCTATTGCCATCTTGATCGGTACACTGTGCATTCTCAAGATAGTAAAGAAGATTTGGTTGTTTGTTGGGATAATCGGAATTTGCTATGCCCTGCGTTTCAAGTTCATCAAAAAGATCTGAAAAAGTGGAATTTATGGGCGATCCCATCATAATCCAACCCTTATTGTTAATTGAACGCCGGATTCGAAGTGATCCGTTGTTGTAGGTCTGGTTGGGAGCAATTAAGCTTTTGCCGGATGAGATAATCAGCTCTCCATTTTCTAATGTCAGGTTACCATCGACAATAATATCTTCAGTAGTGCGAACTCCATTAATGTTGTTAATTACAGCATTTTGCACTTGGCTCAGGCTGTTAATTTGTTGTCTTTGCAGGTTGGGATAATCTGCGAAATTCTCCCCTTGCCGAATGCCAAAGATTACAGTTCCTTGGCTTGTATCAATGTTTAGAAGGCTTAAATCACCCGAAACGACCAGTGTATTATTGTTAAGGATAAATTGTCCGTCACCGGTTAAGCTTTTAATATTATCAACGGTGATACCCGCATCTTGTGCAATTTCCAACGTATTTCCATCTGTGATAGTTAGTTCCGATGTATCAATAAGGTTTCCGGAAGTTACGGTTACATCATTAAGGATGTTCAGTTTTTGAGCAAGGAAATTGGTAGTTGATATTGTTTGAGGACTTTCGCCATTTAAAGTAATTTGAGAATCAGTGGTTCTTGCCAAAAAGCTGTTAAGGCTGACATCTCCACCAACCTCAATAGTCGTTGATTCACCGGCCGTAAAACTGCCTGAGCCCATAAAATTACCGCCTATCGATAATTCAGTATTGTCTTCAATATCCAGATTACCATCAACGGTGGTATTACCTGATACCGTTATTGAGTTACCGCCAAAAAGGGTAAGTGATACTCCTGACTGAATTTCAAAACTTCCCATCTCAATATTGAGGTCCAAAACGGGTAAATCGCCAATATTAGGAATTATAACATAGTCTTGGGGAGTTGGAACAGTGCCTTGAGACCAGTTTTCGGGATTGGTCCAGTCTGTATTTGTTTTCCCTTTGCCACCAGCTGTCCAAGTATTGGGCACAACGATATCTATGGTAGCTGTTTGATTGACTGTCGTAGGTCCGGACCCAAATTCTGCAGTAAGTTGCACCAGTTCAACGGTACCGGAAGAAATGAGCGTGTCACGATAAACGCCTTTTGAAGCATCATAAGGTATATTTGAACCATTCGATAGCGTAGCGTCAGGAGATACGCCTCCGGTTGCTGCATTGTTTGCTTCGAGCTGTTCCAAGTTGAGAGAAACGGTATTAGACTGATAAACACGGTTTCCAAACTGGTCACGTAAAATAACACTAATTGCTGATTGGGAACTGTTGTCGTTTTGAATGACATCGGGAACAGCCGTAACGGTTGAGGTCGAAGCGGAAGGGGGCCCGGGAAGTACGATGAATGAACCGGTCGTGGAGGAAACGTTGTACAGATTATCAGCGGTAAGGGTGAGAGTTACAGCTGAGTCAGCCTCATTTACGGTTACCGACTGACTCGCAGCACCACTCGAAAAATTGATCGTCGTGTTAGTACTTGAACTTAACGTTGCACTCGAAGAAAGGGTAGCGTTGCCATTAAAATCCTGTACTTTGTTTCCTTGGGCATCAACGGCCTCAATATCAATCGTAAATTGTTGTCCCGCCGTTTGTTGGGTGGGGGTGGGTAGTGTAATATCAAAGTTTGTTACTTTACCCGCTTCGAAATTAACAGTTGCTGTATTACTGATGGTATTGCCATTGACCGTTGCTGAAACATTCGCCGTTTCTCCGGCGATTGAGGAGGAAGTGAGAACTGCTGTGTACGTGCCGTTTCCTTTGTCATTGGCTGTGATCGTTGTGTTTCCATTACTGAAAGTTCCAGCCGTAGTAGTAAGGCTAACAGTTTCTCCACCGGTAACGAGGTTATTACCAAACTCATCTTTAAGCTGTACAGTTATCTGAGAGATGGAGGTACCGTTGGCGGTAATGGATGTGGGTTCAGCCGAAATCGTTGAATTGGAGGTTGAAATTGTACCGGAAGGAATAACATTAAAGGAGTTACTTTCTCCATTAATGTCTTCGATCGCATCAGCATAAATTTTGGTACTGCCCGTTGAGGTCAACATGATGGGAGTACTCACACTTGAATTGCCATTTAGAATTGTGACATCAAAACTCCCCCCCTGGATAATATTGTCAGCTGTTATGGTCAATGTTGAGTCAGATGAAAAAGTGAAGTCATTACCACTGCCATTTAAAGCAGTAATGGTAATATCAAATGATGTTCCGGCTTGTTGTTCACCGATATCTGTGTCTGTAGAAGTTTTTATTTCGTATCCGGCTAAATCATTTTGGCCAATTATTAAGAAAGACTCGCTACTTACGGCTTGAGCGATCCCAGAAAACTGGGCGGTTAACTGGACATTAACACCAGTATTATTGGAGTCGATGATTATGTTGTCAAAAGTTGCAATACCATTTGAATTAGTTTGAGTCGCAAGTGTACTGTTATCTTTTATAAAATTTTCATTATTAATGTTAATGGTGGTGCCTGACTCAGATACGTTGTTCCCATATTGATCCAATAGTTGTAGGGTAACAGGGGGTTCAATGGTTCTACTGTTAGAGCCGGTATTGGTGGGTTGCTGGATAAATTTTAAATCTGAAGCTGAAGCAGGAAGTACTATGATTTCATCAGAAGCGACCGTGGAAAGTCCGGAACTTTCGAATTTTAGACTGATGGTATCTGCGATGGTGCTACTCAACCCTGTATAGATAATTTCACCTCCACTGGCTTGTATCGTTTGGGTGCCGATATCAGCATTGCCCGAATTGAGGCTTGCCGTTACTTGAGTTGAGTTGTCAGTTGTGACTTTATTCCCGAACTGATCCCACAGAAAAAGGACCGGTTGTTGTGGAAATATCTGACCGGCGGTAACGCTACCTGAGGGCTGTGTTTCAACGGTCATAGAGGTAGCCGGGCGCGGATCAACGGTAATCAGTTGAGAAGGCACCAATGTAACGCCGGAATAGTTTGCCTGTATCGTTGTGGTTCCTGTTATGGTGGAAGAGAAGGTAGCACTTTTTAGATCTCCCGAAGGGGTGAGCGCCGTTTGGGGAATTGTACCATTACCTCCAGTTAGTATCCAGTCGGCCTCATCATTCAAGGCAATGTTCCGTATGAAATTTTCTCCCACATCACGTGCAACAGCATAGACAGTAATAGAGTTACCTGCCAATAAATTGTCACTTTGAACTATCTGTCCGGTTCCATCAGCTTTAGTTTCTACCTGAACGTTTGAGATGGCACCAACAGCAGTGCTAAGGTTTCCGTAATTTGTATCCGGACCCGTTGAACCAGTGTTTGAAATTTGTCCAGTGGTAGGCACGTTAGTAGTATTGGGTCTTAATTCAAGCCCTTGAATTTCAATTCGCCCAGGACCTGAACCATTTCCACCAGTTTTGCTCTCTTTATCAATAGAGAAGGTTACAGTTTGTGTAGAAATACTACTAAAACTTGCTTGTAATTGAGTGGCAGCAGATCCGGTTGGTTCAATAGTAATAGTTATATCATCGGCAGTTAGAGCATCATTCCATACAAAACCACTGGGTAGTGACAAAGCAATAGTTCCTCCACCATTTAGCTGGCCTGATGCGGTTTCACGAATGGTTGGGCCGTCAATAGGTGTAAATCCCTGGGTGGCTACCGAATCAATAGAAAGATTGGTGCCTCCTGAAGCTTTGATAACATCTTGTCCAAATGTTTTAGAGGGTGAGAATAACAGAAGCATTATTACACTCCCAATGATTGGGAATAAATACCCCTTCATAAATGATATGTCATTACTCCTATTCAAGCCGCCGTATTAATAGATGTCTATTGCCTGTCAATGATAACTGATCTTAAAATAGAAAGTACGATAACAAAGATTGAATTAAAAAGCTTTAAAGATCAGATCAAAGCGGCTATATTGTGCTCTATTTGGCGTTGATAAATTATAATTTACTAATCTCTTTTAACTGTACGGATAATCCATTTATGAAAGGTATTATTTTAGCAGGCGGCACAGGATCACGATTATATCCACTGACGAAAGTAACCAACAAGCATTTATTGCCGGTGGGTAATCAACCGATGATCTATTATCCCATTCAAAAATTGACGGAAGCAGGTATTGACGAAATACTGATTGTTACCGGTACCGAGCATATGGGGGATGTGGTAAACCTGTTGGGATCGGGTAAGGATTTTGACTGCCGGTTCACTTATAAAGTCCAGGATGAGGCCGGTGGTATCGCCCAGGCATTGGGGCTGGCGGAAAATTTTGTGGGTGATGATTCTATGACCGTAATTTTGGGGGATAATATTTTTCAAACTTCCCTGAAGAAAGCAATAAATGCATATCCCGGCAATGGCGCACAGATATTACTAAAAGAAGTGAATGATCCCGAACGTTTTGGGGTAGCCGAGGTTGAGGGAGATAAAATTGTGGGTATTGAAGAAAAACCCGAGCAGCCTAAAAGCAATTTAGCGGTGACCGGTGTTTATATGTTTGATGCCCGGGTATTCGATTTTATTCGGGATTTGGAACCTTCAGACCGAGGGGAGTTAGAAATTACGGATGTGAACAATCACTATATCCGGGAAAAGGCCATGCGATTTTCAGTGATGGAAGGTTGGTGGACTGATGCAGGAACACTATCATCATATAAGCGAGCGAACAAACTGGTTGATTCTGAATAATGATAAAAGCAATACTACTTGGGGCATCAGGACAATTGGGGAAGGAGTGGCAACGTATTGTTGAACAAGATCACTCGGATGAGATTAAGTTACTGCCGTATACTTCCAGTGATTTGGATATTACGCATTACCAAAAGGTTTCGGATGAGTTTCGCGAGCAGAAACCGGATGTGGTCATAAATTGTGCCGCCTATACCGATGTTGATGGAGCGGAGAACCATCGCAAGTTGACACGTAAAGTGAATACCGAGGCGGTTTTATATTTGGCGGAGCTAAGCAACGAACTGGATTTTACCCTTATTCACTATTCGACCGATTATGTATTTCCCGGGATAAAGCTTAACAAGAGAGAATTTCCGGAGGGTTATCCCGAAACATATTCGGCTGATCCCATCAACTGGTACGGCAAGACCAAATGGGAGGGCGAACAGGCTATTCGTCAGACGACTAAAAATCACCTTGTTATTCGGGTGTCTTGGTTATGCGGAAGAGATGGATCTAACTTTGTGAAGACGATGCTGCGATTGGGAAAAGAGCGCGATGAGCTTCAGGTGGTCAATGACCAATGGGGCAGTCCCACCTTTGCTGAAAATGTTGTCACAAATTGTCTGAACTTGCTTCATCAACAGGCAAATGGAACCTACCATGTCACATCTAAGGGGCTCATCACATGGTACGATTTTGCCGAAGCTATTTTTACAATAAGTGATATCGAGGTTTCATTAGAGAAAGTTACCTCGGATGCATTTCCCACCAAGGCTCAGCGTCCGTACTTCTCGAAGTTGAATACAAATAAGATTGAAGGAGTGCCGGGAAGTGAACTGATTGATTGGAAAAAGGGATTGCGAAAGTTGTTAGGTCAGTTACAGTAAACTCCTCTATAAATCATTATATTAGATTTTAAATTTTAATCGTAACAGCTTTTTTAATGGAGATTGTTGAAACAACTATTCCCGATGTGTTACTGCTGAAACCGGAAGTTTATAAGGATGATCGGGGATTTTTTCTGGAAACCTATCGCGAGGAACATCTGCAATCGAAAAATATTGATGTCCATTTTGTACAGGATAACCTCTCAAAATCTCAGAAGAATACCGTAAGGGGATTGCATTATCAGATTGAGTGCCAACAAGATAAACTGTTGATGGTGATGCAGGGAGCTATTTTGGATGTAGCGGTGGATTTACGTAAGGATTCGCCTACGTTTGGGGAGTATGTGGCGATGGAGTTGTCGGCCGAGAACAAACACCAGATGTTTATCCCGAAAGGATTTGCTCACGGATTTTCGGTCCTTTCTGATGAGGCCCTTGTTTACTATAAGTGCAGCGACTATTATTACCCCGAGGGTGAGCGGGGACTGTTTTGGGATGATCCGGAACTGGATATTGACTGGAAGGTTAGCGATCCCATCATTTCTGAGAAAGATCAGGATCAGCCCCAATTACATGAAATTAGAAATAAAGACTTATTCTGATGAAGAAACGAATATTAGTTACAGGTGGTGCGGGATTCATCGGGTCTAATTTGCTTTTATATCTGCACGAGAATTATCCCGACTATGAGTTGCTCAACATCGATAAACTTAGCTATGCATCAGACCTATCATATTTGAGCGATATTAAGAACTCCAATCGATATACCTTTAAAAAACTGGATCTGGTTGATCGGGAGGCCGTAAGGGATATTATCCGCAGCTATAAACCCGAGGGGGTGTTTCACCTTGCCGCAGAGTCGCATGTAGATAACTCGATCAAAGGTCCGGAACCGTTTATTAAGTCCAACGTGCTGGGGACATTTAACTTGGTTGAGGAGTGCCGCCAGCTTTGGAAAGAGGATGAAAAACAGTGGCAGAACAACCGGTTTTTGCATGTTTCTACGGACGAAGTTTATGGGGAACTGGGAGAACAGGGTGCTTTTTCCGAGGATTCTCCTTACGCTCCTAATTCTCCATATTCGGCATCCAAGGCAGGCAGTGATTTTATTATCCGGTCGTACTTTCATACTTATGGAATGAATGTGGTAACTACGAACTGCTCCAATAATTTTGGTCCGCATCAGCACGACGAAAAGCTGATACCCACCGTTATTCGAACTGCTTTAAATCATGAAGATATTCCCGTGTACGGGAAGGGCGAAAACGTACGTGACTGGCTTTATGTTCAGGATCATTGTCGAGCCCTGGATCTGGTTTTCAACGAGGGGGAATCGGGAGAAACCTATATTGTAGGAGGAGACAACGAGTGGAAGAATATCGATCTGGTCAATGAGATTTGTGATATCCTTAATCAAGAAGTGGGAGATGCCCCGGACTCAGACTTTAAAAAGTTGATTACCTTTGTTACTGATCGCCCGGGACATGATTTTCGCTATGCCATTGACGCCTCAAAAATTAGAGAAGAGCTGGGTTGGAAGAGTGAAGAATCATTTGAGCAGCGATTGAGAGAAACCGTAAGGTGGTATATTCACCGATATCGAAAATAGCTTTTTCCTCTCTTGATTAAATAGTTAGTTCCTTTCTTTTAAGAGAGCAAGTTTTGATAAAAAATAGTTGAAGGTCTTTTATTTCTGACATATATTAAGATAAAATTGTCTTAATTCAGAAATTAACCTATGATCTTCTCGAAATCGTGTGTTTATGGGCTCCGAGCTTCAATCTATCTGGCATCGATTTCGGGAGAGGAGTATATCTCTATCAAAGGATTGAGTGATAAGTTGGATATTTCATTTCACTTTTTGACAAAGATACTTCAGGAATTGACTGCCGCTAACCTACTGGAATCTATGAAGGGGCCTAAGGGCGGTGTGCGGTTATCTCGACCGGGTAGTGAAATTAC
Source organism: Fodinibius sp. SL11 (assembly GCF_052060035.1). NCBI lineage: Bacteria > Pseudomonadati > Balneolota > Balneolia > Balneolales > Balneolaceae > Fodinibius > Fodinibius sp. SL11. Next base: position 263,767 of record NZ_JBPOEA010000002.1, read on the forward strand.
GCTGAAAGAAGTGGTTGAAGCGATTGACGGCCCGGCCATTTTTACCGAGTGTGTGTTAGGGCTGCCTGGATGTGGACACGATAAACCATGTCCCATGCATGACATGTGGGAAGGGACTCGAGATAAAATAAACCAGGTATTTACAACTACAAGTTTAGAGGATATGTCGAAAGAAGGGAAAGCAAAGGATTTGAGAATAACCCCGGATGGAAAGTTTATATGGAGTTGAGTATGAGACGGTATTGCATGCTTGCAAGTAAATACAAAATACTCATTGCATCAGTGCAAAGTATGGAGATATTAACGCAATACTTGGATATCCATATTCAGCTAAAATGATGATTTAACCTTTTTAAAACTGAAAATGAAACCCTAAACAAAGTTGGCACCCATATTGCATGATTATTAATAGAAGACAAGAAACTCTTAAAAAGAAAAGGATGATGAAATCAACGATTACAAAAGTGGCCGGATTGCTTATGCTAACGGCAGTATTGCTCATTGGCTGTGGAGGAAATTCGGATAATAATTCCGAGAATGATAACGCTCAAAAAAAGGAGCAGGAGCTGACCGAATTTGAAATTACGCATGGTATCGGTCCGGTTAAAGAAGAAATTACTATCGGCGAAATCGATGCCGAGCTGGCTAAAGAAGGGATGCGCGTTTTTGATATGAAGTGCGGTGCGTGTCACAAGTTGGACAAGCGCTATGTAGGGCCTCCGTTGGGAGGGATTATGAATGCGCGTAGTCCTGCCTATGTAATGAATATGATTTTAAATCCGGATGAAATGTTAAAGAAACATCCTGTTGCAAAGTCATTAGTCACGGAATATCCGACCCGGATGACGAATCAGCAATTGACAAGAGAAAAGGCACGAGCCGTGGTAGAATACCTGGCACAGGAATCACAATAAATAATCGCTAATACATAACAATCAAATACACACTACTATGAATAAACTGTTAAAAAAATCGTTGCTGTGGTCGCTTGCGGCAATAACAGCAATGGGTTTTATATCTATGGGATGTAGCTCGAACGGGGAGTTTGGTTCCTCTTCTGACGCTGCAGAGAAGGTTTATGTAGCTCCGGGAGAGCATGATGAATTTTACGGTTTCTTTTCCGGGGGATACAATGGTCAGTTGGGCGTTTATGGACTGCCTTCTGGTCGACATATCTTTACCATTCCGGTCTTTTCACAGGCTGCAGTAAATGGATATGGATATTCTGAAGAAACAAAAGCCATGTTGCAGACCACCGACGGATTTGTACCATGGGGAGATGCACACCACCCTGAGCTTTCTCAAACGGAAGGAGAAACCGATGGGCGCTGGGTATTTATTAATGAAAATAATACTCCGCGTGTTGCTCGTATTGGTTTGGATGAGTTTAAAACACAAGAGATAATTGAGATCCCTAATTCAGCGGGTAACCATGCATCATCTTTTGTGACGCCAAACACCGAGTACGTATCTGCCGCTACGCGGTTTAGTATACCTATGAACGAGGATGATCTGCAGAATATGGATGTGAGCATTGACAGTTATAAAGAGAATTTCAAAGGAACCATCTCTTTTATCAAGGTGTCTGACGAAGGAAAGATGAATATCGATTTCCAAATTATGATGCCGGGCTTCAACTATGATCTTTCCCACGCAGGAAAAGGCCCTTCTGACGGTTGGTCGTTCTTTACTTCGTACAACAGTGAAGAAGCAAATACGATGCTGGAAATCAATGCTTCAAGGAATGACAAGGACTATATCGCAGCTATTAACTGGAAGAAAGCGGCCGAATATGCCAAAGAAGGCAAGGGTAAAATGATTCCCGGTGAGCACTATCGCAACTATATCGATCATGAAGAAGGTGGTGTTGCCAAAAGTGAAGTTATTGAAGAAGTACGCGTGCTTGATCCGCGTAAACTGGAAGGCATTGTATATTTCTTGCCTACGCCTAAATCACCACACGGTGTTGATGTAGATCCTACGGGACAATATATCGCGGCCGGTGGTAAGCTATCAACGGTGATTCCGGTACACTCATTTGACAAAATGATGACTGCTATCGAGAATGAAGACTTCGAAGGCGAAGAACAAGGCATCCCGGTATTAAATTACGATTCAATTCTGCACGGTGAGGTTGAAAACCCGGGCTTGGGACCACTCCACACCGAGTTTGACGGCAAAGGATATGCCTATACAACAGCCTTTATCTCATCAGAAATTGTTAAATGGGATATTGAAAAAACAGAAGTTGTTGATCGTATCGATGTGTATTACTCACCCGGTCACTTGATGATTCCAGGTGGTGACAGTCGGAATCCCGATGGTAAATACTTGGTAGCATTGAATAAAATTACCAAAGACCGCTATCTGCCAACAGGACCAGAGATGTTCCACTCGGCACAGCTGATTGATATTTCCGGTGATAAGATGCAGTTGTTGCTCGACTTCCCAACCGAAGGTGAACCGCACTACGCCCAGGGTATTACGGCTGACAAGGTGAAGAAGCGTCAGAAACGATTCTACGAAATCGATGATAATAATCACCCTCGTGCAGCTAAAAGTGAAAAAGAAACACGCGTAGAGCGTAATGGCAACGAAGTGCATGTATATATGACCACTATCCGAAGCCACTTTGCGCCTGATAATATTGAGGGTATTAAAGTGGGTGACGAAGTGTACTTCCATGTAACAAATCTGGAGCAGGACTGGGACGTACCACACGGTTTCGCGATGAAAGGTGCCAATAATGCTGAACTGCTTATTATGCCGGGCGAAACGTTGACATTGAAGTGGCAACCTAAAAAAGTGGGTGTTTTTCCATTCTATTGCACCGACTTCTGTTCAGCTCTGCACCAAGAGATGCAGGGTTATGTACGGGTATCGCCAGAAAGTTCAGACACACCGATCTCTTATAGCACAGGTCAGTAAAGTGACCTCAATCCTTGGGGAGAGGAGGGTGAAGCCTCCTCTCTTCTTATCGCAATAGAACATTAATTTTGACTTGAATAGTATGGACAAACAAAAAAGAGTTTGGATGGCCGTTGCTGCACTGATACTGATTGGGATTTACTTTTTCCCCATTTGGAGCATCAGCATGGAAGCTCCGCAGTATCCCGAAGGTATTGGAATGAATATTACGGTGGATAATATTCAGGGTAAGCAGAAAAACGATTTGCAAAATATTAACGGATTGAATCACTACATCGGGATGAAAGAGATTAATCCCGATTCAATACCTGAGCTCAAGGTTATGCCGTTCATCTTTGGCTTTTTGATTATCAGTGGATTAGTGATTGCCGGTGTTGGTAATGAAAAATGGATTTTATACTGGTTGGGGATATTTGCGCTGTTTGCTATTGCCGGCCTGGTAGACTTTTACATCTGGGGATACGACTATGGGCACAATTTGGATCCCAACGCTCCCATAAAAGTGCCGGGAATGACCTATCAGCCTCCGCTTTTAGGTAGCAAGCAACTGTTGAATATTAATGCTACTTCTGTACCACATATTGGATTTTATATCTCACTACTCTCAATGGGTATAGCCGGAACGGTATGGTGGAAAAGCAAACAGGATTGACAGAGAAGAGGTTTATTATGACGTATCTTTCTAAGATTATAAAAATTATTGCTGTTATCGGGCTGTTGCTATTTGCTATAGCGTGTAGTCAGGAACCGGCAGAAGTGCACTACGGCAGCGATGAATGTATGCATTGCAAGATGATGATAACGGATGCCCAATTTGCGTCACAAATTGTTACTGATAAAGGTAAAGCCTACAAATTTGATGCTATAGAGTGTATGGCTGTTTATTATCGGATGAATGAAAATGAACTGGACGGTGCGAAGCTTTATGTGAGTAATTATGATGAGCCCGGTAATTGGTTAAATGCCAAAGAGGCCCAGTTTGTAAAAAGTAAAGTCGTAAATAGCCCAATGGGCGAATCGTTATTGGCTTTTCCAACTAAAGAAGAAGCAAATAAACATCTAACTGAAAGACCGGGGCAATTATTGGATTGGGCTAAGGTATCCCAAGTAGAAATGTAAGCACGTAGTACCGTACAATTTAATTTGCTCAAAAAAAGGATTGAGGCAATGAACGTGATATCAAAAATATTAGCAATTTTCGTAGGTCTGTTGCTCATGGCTCCGCTGAGTTATGCTGGGCAGGTCACTGTATCTAAAGACGGTGATATCACTTCTGTACAGGCAGGAATTGATCATGCTCAACCCGGCGACACTGTGTTAGTCAAGGAAGGGCGATATGTCGAGTACGACATCCGTGTAAACAAAAGAATCACATTGTTGGGAGAAGAGAACGCCATTATCGATGGTGATGAGCAGGGCTTTGTTGTGGTTGTAGAAGCCGATAGCGCGATCATTAAGAATATTGAAGTCCACAACAGCAAAGCCGGATTCATGGATGATTATGCAGGTATTGCTGTTGAAGGCGCCGACTACGTTCGCATCGAAAATGTAAGGTTGATCAATAACTTTTTTGGGATATACCTTGCAAAATCGGAGGGCTCAACTATTAAAGGGAATTACATTACGGCCTCACGTCAGCGCGAAACGAACTCTGGCAATGGTATTCATCTCTGGTACACAAAAGATGTAGAAATTATTAATAACTATGTTAGTGGCCACCGCGACGGGCTTTATTTTGAGTTTGTAGAAGGAGCTTTTATTGCCGGTAATGAAAGTGAAAATAACATTCGCTACGGTATCCACTTTATGTATTCTGATAATTGCCGTTACGAAGGTAATACTTTTCGGGATAATGGTGGAGGTGTAGCAGTAATGTATACCTCGAATGTAGAGATTGTGAATAATCATTTTGCTGATAACTGGGGTTCCTCGGCCTACGGGATGCTGCTAAAAGAGATCAACAGAAGTGTTGTAACCGGAAATACTTTTTCGGATAATTCTGTTGGGCTTTACATGGAAGCATCCAGTCGAAACCGCATTGAAGGCAACAAGTTTAACCAAAATGGGTGGGCTGTAAAATTAATGGCGAATTCAACGGATAACACCTTCCGTGAAAATAATTTTGTTGCCAACTCTTTTGAAGTATCTACAAACAGTAGAATGAATTACAGTAATAATTTTGATGAAAATTACTGGAGTCAGTATGAGGGTTATGATCTGGATCGAGATGGAATAGGCGATGTACCGCATCGTCCGGTGCGCCTGTTTTCAATTCTGGTTGAAAAGCAACCGCAGTCGCTACTGCTTTTGCGAAGCCTGCTTATCGATATACTGGATGCTGCCGAAAAATTCATGCCGGCACTTACTCCGGAAACGCTCATTGATTCTAAACCGAAAATGGAACCTGTGCTATGATTTCAATACAAAAGTTACGCAAGGATTTTGGTGGCCGTACCGTACTGAACGAGCTGGATGTAGAAATACCGGCTGGACAGGCTACCGGCATCGTTGGACCTAACGGATCGGGAAAAACAACAACGATTAAAGCATTATTGGGCCTTGTAAAACCTACGTCCGGAAAGATCTTTGTTGATGGACAATCAATTAAAGGACAATGGGAGTACCGCAACAAAATTGGTTATATGCCGCAAGTAGCTCGGTATCCCGAAAATATGACGATTGGTGAACTCTTTCAGTTTATCAAAAACATGCGGGGCAGTAATACTAATCGTGACCAAGAATTACTCGAATATTTTGAGTTGGATGATGAGATCAACAAACGAATGCGAGCCCTTTCTGGGGGAATGCGTCAAAAGGTGGGTGCTATTCTGGCTATGATGTTTGATCCGGAGATCCTGATTTTTGATGAACCTACCGCCGGATTGGATCCCAAGTCAAGCGTACAGTTTAAGAAGCTGGTGCACGAAGAGAAGGAGAAGGGTAAAACGGTATTGCTCACCTCCCATATTATGAGTGAGATCGAGGAATTGACTGACCATCTGATCTTTATTGTAGAAGGAAATATTCGATATGACGGACCAATGCGCGAGCTCATGGAGCGACAACAAGAACAGCGGCTTGAAGGCGCCGTAGCAAAAATGATGGAGGAATCAGCAGCATGAAAACACTAACGATTTTAAGATATCAATGGAAAGATCTGCTCCGCGGCAAGTGGATTGTCGGATATGGACTTATTTACCTGCTTATTTCCGACGCAATGATACGGTTCGGTAATGCCGGTCCCAAAGCGATGCTCAGCATTTCAAACATTATGTTGTTGCTGATACCACTCGTGGGGATGATTTATGGCGCACTGTATCTGTATCAGTCGCGTGAATTTACCGAATTACTGCTGGCCCAACCAATCGATCGCCCATCATTGTTTTGGGGATTATTTGGCGGCTTGGCTATTCCGCTGGCATTAGCATTTACCGTAGGGACGGCACTTCCCATGATTTATTCCGGCATGATTGTCACCGCAAATTTGCAGTCCATTTTGTTGATTTTGTTGCTGGGTATTGCCTTGACGCTGTTGTTTACCGGGCTCGGTTTCTGGTTTGGACTCAGGTTTTTCGAAGACCGCGTAAAAGGACTCGGATTTGCTTTGGTAAGCTGGCTCTTTTTGGCGGTACTCTATGATGGATTGGTGCTGCTCGCAGTATTTGCTTTCGGGGATTATCCTATTGAAAAACCCATGCTTGCGCTTGCTCTGGCCAACCCAATTGATCTGGCGCGTATTACAGTACTATTAGAGTTTGATATTTCGGCGCTGATGGGGTATACCGGAGCAGTATTCAATCGCTTTTTTGGCAGCATGATGGGTATTAGCGTTGCATTAAGTTGTCTGATGCTGTGGCTTGGTATCCCGCTGTGGAGATGCCAGCGGCAGTTCGAAAAGAAAGATTTTTAATGCACCACCACAGATTTCCACGGATTTAAACAGAACCGAATATTTAGTTGAATAATTACATCCGTTTAGCGGAAAATAAAACTTTATAAGAGCCATGACTCTAAGGGAGTTATACTCCCGCTTTAGGAGTTTAACCCTTTCAGAGCGTGTAGTTTCAAAGGTTCCAGCAATAATAAAATCGCGCGAGCATCTGCTCGTGTTATCAGTAGACTTATGGCACAAGCGGACGCTTTCGCCATACAATGCAGAAATAGATTTGGTAATTATGGAAGATGTAAGCCTTGATCTCATTAAGAAATATAATGTACAGGGACCGCGCTATACGTCGTATCCCACGGCGGTACAGTTTCAGGAGGCCGACGAGGTTGACGTAGCCTCTTTACATCATTACCTGATTGAACGCAATGCTGAGCCGCATCCCATATCGCTTTATTTCCATATTCCATTTTGTTTTTCGCTTTGCTGGTATTGCGGCTGTACGAAAGTGATCACCAAAGATCAGGATCGCGGCGACCTCTACCTCGATTATCTGGAGAAAGAGATGGACCAAGTGGCTGAATTACTGCACCCTGATTCTAAAGTCGTACAAATTCACTTTGGCGGAGGTACGCCTACCTTTTTAAAACCCAAGCAGCTACAACGACTGGGCAAGGCCATCCGCGGTCGATTTAATGTGACCGAAGAGACAGAGTTTGGCGTGGAGATTGATCCGCGCAAATGTACGGAAGAGCATATCCAAACGCTGGCTGATATTGGCTGTAATCGCGCTTCACTGGGTGTGCAGGATACAAATGGAGAGGTGCAGAAAGCGATCCATCGCATCCAACCCTTTGAGCAAACAAAGCAGGTTACCGAATGGCTCCGCGAAGCAGGTATTAACGCTATCAATTTTGATCTTATTTATGGACTTCCGCTGCAGACGCTCAAAACATTTCGGAGTACCATGGACGATGTTCTGAGCCTGCAGCCCGATCGCCTGGCTGTGTACAGCTACGCGCATATTCCCAGCATGATGCCGGCACAAAAACTGCTTAACGAAGAGGATATGCCCACGACGAACGAAAAACTGGCCATGTTGCAGCTCAGCATCTCATACCTGACCAACAACGGCTACCGATTTATTGGGATGGATCACTTTTCGCGCGAAGATGAAGAGCTGACGAAAGCCATGGAAAACGGAACACTGCAGCGTAACTTTCAGGGATACAGTACGTTGGCCGGTGCTGACCTGTATGCTTTTGGCATGTCTGGCATCTCTAATGTGGGGGATTACTACTGGCAGAACACCAAAGAACTCGGCGATTATTATAAACAGCTGGATAGCGATAAACGTCCGGTTGCCAAAGTATTGCAGCTTTGCAAGGATGACAAGCTGCGCCATCATGTAATAATGCAAATTATGTGCAAGATGGGGCTCTCATTTGATGAAATCGAGGATAAATGGGGCATAGTTTTTGAGGATTACTTTAGTAGCAGTCTTGAACGTCTGTCCGAATTGCAGACTGATGGATTTGTGGAAGTATCCGAAAATAAAATTACGATAACTGAGCGTGGCCGACTTTTTCTACGCAATATTGCCATGTGTTTCGATAAATATTTAAATCAGAAAAAATCTGATCGCTCATTTTCCAAAACAGTATAAAAAGGTGTTAGTTATGGATGCTAAGAACCAGGTATTTAATTTTGGCGGCGGTACAGCAGAAGGCGATAAATCAATGAAAGATTTGCTGGGTGGTAAAGGAGCAAATCTTGCGGAAATGAGCAGCATTGGTATGCCCATCCCTCCGGGATTTACGCTCTCCACAAAAGTGTGCAAGTTTTATAATGAGAACGACGGCCGTTGGCCCGAAGGACTTGAGTATGAGATACAAGACAGCATTCAGCACCTTGAAGAATTGATGAATCAGCAATTTGGTGATCCCGAAGATCCGCTCCTTGTCTCGGTTCGGTCGGGTGCGGCCATTTCGATGCCAGGTATGATGGATACGGTGTTAAATCTTGGTTTGACGGATCAGTCAGTAAAGGGATTGGCGCAGAAAACAGGGAACGAACGATTTGCCTACGATTGCTATCGTCGGTTTATCGATATGTTTGGGGATGTGGTGATGGGCGTAGCTCATGAAAAGTTTGAGGAAGCACTGCAGGAGCTAAAGGATGAGAAATCGGTTGAACTCGATACCCAGCTGGATGTGGACGATCTCAAAGAGCTGGTCGATCGATATAAAAAAGTATATAAAGATAATACGGAAGAAGATTTTCCCCAGCAGCCCGATGATCAGCTACGACTTTCTATTAATGGCGTGTTTGGGTCATGGAATGCCAAGCGTGCCATTAAGTATCGCAAGATAAATAAGATAACTGGATTACTGGGCACGGCAGTAAATGTCCAGGCGATGGTTTATGGAAATATGGGTAACGATAGTGCCACAGGCGTTTGTTTTACCCGGAATCCCTCCGACGGGACTAATGAATTGTATGGGGAGTTTTTAATTAATGCCCAAGGTGAAGATGTAGTAGCCGGTATCCGTACGCCTCGCGATATCAACGAGCTTAAAGAGGTGATGCCTGAATCGTATGACGAACTGCTCGAGCTGACCAATCAGCTTGAAGTGCATTACCAAGATATGCAGGATATAGAATTTACTGTTCAGCAGGGCAAGTTGTTTATTCTCCAAACGCGCAACGGCAAGCGAACCGGAGCAGCTGCTGTTAAAATTGCAATCGATATGGTAGATGAGGGCATTCTTGAAAAAGATAATGCGGTAGCTAACTTGGTTGAACCGGGTCACCTGGATCAGCTGTTACACCCACAGCTAAAAGAAGACGAAATTGATGAGAACGACATCCTTGGCGAAGGGTTACCGGCATCGCCCGGTGCTGCAGTAGGTAAAGTCGTTTTTGATTCTGATAAGGCTGAGGAGGAGCACGGCAAAGGAAATCCGGTAATTTTGGTCCGTATAGAAACAAGCCCCGAAGATGTGGGCGGCATGTCGGCAGCCGAAGGTATTCTTACGTCTCGTGGAGGAATGACCAGTCACGCTGCTGTAGTAGCCCGCGGATGGGGCAAGCCCTGTGTGGCCGGTTGCGACAGTATCAATATCGATTACGACCACCAACAATTTATTGCCGGTGACGTGACTGTTAAAGCGGGCGACTGGATCTCGATTGACGGTGCACGCGGAACGGTGATCAACGGTAAAAAGGAGGTGGAAGCACCACAGTTTGGTGATAACTTCCGAACTTTTATGAGCTGGGTGGATGAGTACCGCGATATGAAAGTACGTACCAATGCCGATACTCCGGAAGATGCCTTGCGAGCTCGAGAATACGGGGCACAGGGCATAGGTCTCACTCGTACTGAACACATGTTTTTTGGCGAAGAGCGAATTCGCGAAATGCGCCGAATGATTATCTCGGAAAGTGAAGAAGAGCGACGCAGTGCCTTGGAAAACCTACTTCCGTATCAGCGGGAGGATTTTATAGAGATTTTTGAGGCGATGGATGGTCTGCCGGTTACGGTTCGACTGTTAGATCCGCCGCTACACGAATTTCTGCCGGATGAGGAAGAAGAGGTTGAAGCACTTGCCAAAGAACTCGGTATTAAAACAATTGAGCTCAAGCGCAAAATTCGATTACTCAGTGAGTTTAATCCCATGCTGGGTCACCGTGGATGTCGACTCGGAATAACCTATCCCGAAATTACCGAAATGCAGGCTCGAGCTATCCTGGAAGCGGCTGTTGAGGTGCAAAATCGCGGTAAAGAGGTGTATCCCGAGATTATGATTCCGTTGGTGGGAACGGCCGAGGAATTTATCCATGAACAGCATGTGGTTGATGAAATTGCCGAACTGGTATTCTCCGAAAAGGGCAGTTCGGTCGATTATAAAGTGGGCACGATGATTGAAATTCCCCGCGCGGCGCTGACTGCTGATAAAATTGCTGAAGAGGCCGACTTTTTCTCATTCGGTACCAACGATCTTACGCAGATGACATTCGGATATAGTCGTGACGATGCCGGTAAATTTCTTGAGTACTATCTGAATGAAGGTATCCTCAAAAATGATCCCTTCCAGGTGCTCGATGAAGAAGGCGTTGGTCAGCTTGTGCAAATGGGCGTTGAAAAAGGACGAGGAGCAAAATCAGATCTCAAAGTTGGTATTTGTGGTGAGCATGGCGGTGACCCAAGCAGTGTGGCATTCTGTTACAACCTTGGATTGAATTACGTATCCTGTTCACCTTACCGTGTGCCCATTGCACGACTTGCCGCGGCACAGGCCTTTTTGCGATCAGGAAAAGAAGTCGTTTCATCATAACTTCATGATCAACTGATATCATCCGCTGTTCCCTCATATAATTGGGGGAACAGCTTTCTAATTCGTAAGGTTTTGTGACTTTTATTTGAGAGGATTGAAGCCATTAAATAACTTCTAATACAATTAAAATCATTAACAGACGGCAATACATTTTTTGTGAATTCATTTGAAAGAAAGGCTGTAAGAGTTTGGTTCTGGTCTGGTGCGGTACTCATTTTTCTGATGGTAGTTGTAGGCGGTATCACCCGTCTTACCGATTCCGGGCTTTCGATGTCTGACTGGAGCTTGATTATGGGGGCTATTCCACCAATGAACGAAGCCGATTGGTTGGCTGCCTTTGAACGTTATAAGGAATTTCCGCAGTATCAGCAGCTCAATGCGGGTATGTCGCTGGGCGAATTTAAAGAGATTTTCTTTTGGGAATATCTGCATCGTCTTCTGGGAAGAATGATCGGACTGGTCTTTTTGATACCTTTTGCTTTTTTCTGGATACGCGGATATTTCAACGCCAAGACCTTGCGTTGTGCATGGGTGTTATTTGGGTTGGGAGCCCTGCAGGGGGCCATGGGTTGGATTATGGTAAAAAGCGGTCTTGTTGATGTACCGTATGTAAGTCATTATCGATTGGCTGCTCACCTTATTTTAGCCATGTTGTTATTTAGCTTTTGTATTTGGTATGCTCTTGATCTTTACGATGATGATCCAGTTCAAGAAAGTTCAGACGTACCGTCATTACGTCGATGGTCCGTTGGGTTGTTAGTACTTTTTGTTATTCAGGTTATTTGGGGCGCCTTTACCGCCGGACTTGATGCGGGATATATCTATAATACCTTTCCCTTGATGAACGGTGAGTGGTTACCGCAAAATGCATGGGGGTATCAGCCGGTAATTGCTAACTTAGTTGAAAATCCCGGAACCGTGCAATGGACCCACCGTATTTTAGGTACCCTGCTGGGATTAGTTGCTATCGGACTTTGGTGGAAAAGTGATCATTCCGATGTAAGCCACCTGATGAAACAAAAAGCACGAATACTGCTTGGGATGATACTCACGCAATATGTGCTTGGTATTTTAACGGTTATTACTCATGTAGAACTTCTGATAGGGGTAGTTCACCAGGCCGGTGCACTGGTAGTTTTATTCTTCTGGATATGGTATCACCGCGACCTTAAATCTAATTGGACAACTCTCTAATATTATTCTTATTTTAAGACAAGATAGTCTTAAATACTAAATTAATGGGGAGCCTTTCCCTACGAAAACAAAGCATTCTTATGAATAATACAGAAGAACGAACAGTCGGACAGATTGTTAAGGATGATTATAGAACAGCACAGATTTTTCAGCAATACAAGTTGGATTTCTGCTGTGGCGGCAATCATACGATTGAGGAAGCATGTGCTAAAAATGATATAGATCCGAGTGTAGTGTATTCCGCGTTGGAAGAGTTAAATAGTGATGGACAGAAGGATGACAATTATGATCAATGGTCACTGGATTTTTTGGTGGACTATATCGTCAACAATCATCATGAATTTACCAGAAACAAACTGCCTGAAATTGGTAAGTACGCAAAAAAGGTTGCCAAGGTTCATGGGGATAGACATGAAGAACTGCACGAGATTTATTATGAATTCACGATGCTACACACTGAGATATTCAATCACTTGGATAAAGAAGAGCGCATCCTTTTTCCCTACATCAAAGAATTGGTAGAAGCTGAGAAAAATGGGACGAAGCCGGAAAAGCCGGAATTTGAAGAGGCCGCTAATCCTATTGCGATGATGGAAGAAGAGCATGACGAAGCCGGTACATCGATAGCAAAGATTAGAAAATTAAGCAACGATTTTACGCCTCCTGAAGATGCATGTACAACCTATCGAATTCTATTTAAAAATTTAGAAGCTTTTGAGCAGGACCTGCATAAACACGTGCACCTGGAGAACAATATTTTATTTCCAAAAGCACTTGAACTCGAACAACGATTAAACTAAATCCAATTACTATTTCTCTACATTATTGTGTGGTACCTGTTTCATCATTGTAGAGAAGTTTTAAATAAAAGAACAGTAAATTCATGTCTCATTCCCCTCATAATTTTTCAATCCCCGTAATGGGGACTGGTCACTCTATCGATTCTCCAATCCGGGTTGGACCGTACGGTATTAACTCGGTAATTTCTATTGTGGATGATCTGCTGGTCGAAAAAATCCGCAAGTATTACTGCCAAAAGTACGATTTTGAATACGACAACATTGGACGTACTGCCGAAGATGGACGTGCTCGACGCATCACCGCTTATTTGGATACGGTGAAAGAAATTGTAGGAAAGAAGTTTTCTGCTATTAAAAACCAGCCATTTTTTGAGAAGAATGACAAGGCCAAATATTTCGAGATGCTTCCTGATAGAAGTGCCATTAAGGAAAAATACAATCAACTTATGAGCACTGATGAGGGCAGTATGCGGGATCGTCTATCTTGTGAATTGTCACGGATGATGAAGCCTGGATCGATTGACGTGAATATTATGGCCAAGGTGGATAAGCTGAATTATAGCAAAGGCGGTGCGCCTATGAGTAAAGAGTTCAGTGATGCCAGTGCGGCCCTCCGTGGATACGCTAAAAGTAAAGTGTCGTCCAGCCTGATTTTATCCGCAGGATTTAATCCTCGTCTTTATAACTATATTACGGAATTCAAGGATTTTTATCGGGATACAAAAGGGGAGATTAAGAAGAAAATCATCCTCAAGGTGAGTGATTTTCGCTCAGCCTTGATACAAGGCAAGTACCTGGCAAAAAAGGGACTTGAGGTTTTTGAATATCGTATTGAATCTGGATTGAATTGCGGGGGACATGCATTTCCTTCCGATGGACATTTGATGCCGAGTCTACTTCGGGAATTCCGCGAGAAGCGTGATCAGTTGACCAACGCTGTTCAACCACTGATAGAAAAATATTATGAAGAAAACGAAGATGGTTTTTCGGATGACTGGAAAATTACTGAGCCCCGTCTTACGGTTCAGGGCGGTATCGGAGTAAGCGGTGAAGCAGAGCGCTTGTTGAGTGATTTTGAGATGGATGCCACCGGATGGGGCAGTCCATTTCTATTAGTGCCCGAAGCTACAACCGTGGATAAGCCTACGCGTCAGCTGTTGGAGGATGCGGGCGAAAAAGAGCTGTATCTCAGCGGAGTATCACCGTTGGGGGTACCCTTTAATAATGTAAGAGATACAGGATCCGAGCAGTGGCATCAAGAGCGCATAAACAAAGAAAAGCCTGGTTCGCCCTGCCCCAAAGGATACCTGAAATCTAATACCGAATTTACCGAGCAGCCCATTTGTACAGCTTCAACCCAATATCAGCTGTTAAAACTTGATCAGATAGCACAAAGTGAAATGGCTGAGGATGAAAAAGAGCAGAAGCGTCAAAAAGTGCTTAATAAGGCTTGTTTATGTGATCATCTGGGTAATGGAGCGCTTATCAATTTGGGAATTCTGGCTGAACACCGTGCGCCGCAGGCGATCTGTCCGGGACCGAATATCGCTTATTATGAGGGTGAGTATACACTCCGTGATATGGTTGATCATATCTATGGACGAAATGAGTCGCTGGCCGATGAACAACGTCCCCACATGTTTGCCAAGGAAATTACCCTATACGTTGATTATGTAGAAGAGCTGGCTGAGCAGCTGGATGGTGAATCCGGTTTGAAGAAATTGCAAAAGTTTCAAAAGAACTTGGATAGGGGAATGGCCTATTGTTTGGAAATCGCTGATTCTATCCCTTATCAGGATGAAAATTTGTCGTCAATTTCCTTTACTGTATCCAAACAGAAAGAGCGTCTGCATTCTATTATAAGCAATTATGAAGAACGCATTTCTGTGAAGGTATAAATCAGAAACAAAATATAAAATAGATTTTAATTATGGCAGATAAGAATGAACGATCATGGGCCGAACCGTACAAGATTAAGATGGTAGAACCGGTTCGGATGATCAGTCGTGAAGAACGAGAAAAAGCAATTAAAGAAGCCGGTTATAATACATTTTTATTACGATCGCGCGATGTGTATATCGATCTACTAACCGACAGCGGTACGTCTGCCATGAGCGATCGGCAATGGGCGGGTATGATGATGGGCGATGAAGCCTATGCCGGCAGTGACAATTTCTATCATCTCGAGGAAGCGATCCAAAAATATTATGGGTACGAGCATGTGGTTCCGACACATCAGGGACGTGGTGCCGAACACATGATTTCTCAGCTGATGATTGACGAGGGCGATTTTGTACCCGGTAATATGTATTTCACCACAACCAAGCTGCATCAAGAACTGGCCGGCGGTACCTTTGTGGATGTAATTATTGATGAGGCGCATGATCCAGAAAATGAGCATCCGTTTAAGGCGAATGTGGATCTTAATAAGCTTGAAGACCTCATCAAAGATAAAGGGGCAGATAAAATACCTTATGTGTCTATAGCAACTTCTGTTAATATGGCTGGAGGACAACCGATTTCGCTGGGTAATCTGAAAAAAGTCAGGAAGTTGACGAATAAGTATGATATTCCCATTATCCATGATATGACGAGGGTGGCCGAAAATGCGTATTTCATCAAACAACGTGAGGAAGGCTACGAGGATACGCCCATCAAAGAAATTGTCAAAGAGATTTGTTCGCTTACTGACGGAGCCACAATGAGTGCCAAGAAGGATGCGCTGGTAAATATTGGTGGATTCTTGGCGCTTAATGACGAGGAGCTGTTCCGCAAGGCGCAAAATATGGTAGTGGTCTACGAAGGGCTGCATACTTACGGCGGTATGGCCGGACGTGATATGGAGGCCCTGGCAATTGGTATTACCGAATCAGTGGACGAAGATCATATTCGTGCTCGCGTTGGGCAGGTGCAGTACCTGGGAGAAAATCTTTTAGATATGGGTGTTCCCGTAGTGCGACCTATTGGAAGTCATGGCGTATTTTTGAATGCAAAGAAAATATTGCCGCATTTGAGTCAGGATGAGCTGCCCGCCCAGACGCTGGCTGCCGAGTTATATCTTGATGCCGGTATCCGTAGTATGGAGCGCGGCGTTGTTTCGGCCGGACGTAATCCAGAAACGGGCAAACATAATTATCCCGAGCTTGAACTGGTACGTCTAACAATTCCACGGCGCGTGTATACCCAGGCGCATATGGATGTGGTAGCTGAGTCGGTCGACGCGGTTTACCAACAGCGGGAGGACATTACCGGACTTGCCTTCGATTACGAGCCGGAATACCTGCGATTCTTCCAGTCACGCTTCAAGAAATTGAAGTAATGGCATGAATCTCGTTCCGCACCTCTCGTTCGGAGTGAGAAATATTTCTTAATTAGTTATATCCTTTTCCCCATCCCAGGCTCTGCTTGGGGTGGGTTATTTTTATGCCTTCCTGATAGATAGAAAAAAAGTTTAATCAGTAATTCTATCTGTGAACTACAACTAATAAGCACAAAAAGTTATATTTATGACATGAAATTTTATATTTTCTTCTATCTTATTTCCAATAAGAACACCTTAATAGTTATACTTTATATATTATTAATTACAGATTACTTATATATTATTTAGTATATAGAAGAAAAGCTTGTTCCGTATAGGGTAATCATCGTATATTACAAACAGTTGATCAAAAAAGAGCTCTGCAACCGCAGGGCTTTTTTAGTTTTTAGCCCTTCTTTATCAGCATATTCACAGTTTCTCCACCATCATCCTAACACAGGAATACCTGTAGTCCTTTAAAAAAAGTTATCCATAAATGTATAAGGATTCCCTTGACGAATGTGGATAGCTTTTATCACTACTCATCAATAGGTTGCAGTCGTGCGGAGAAATGTCGCAGCACTTCCGGGCTGTCAACAATGTTGTATCCGCTTAACTTATTACGCTGTTCATAAGCTGATATAATCACTTCAGCCAGGTAATCCACGTGACTTTGGGTATACATGCGTCGCGGGAAGGCCAAGCGCACCAATTCCATAGCCGCCGGTTTTTCAGATCCGTCGGGTTGTTTACCGAACATCACCGTTCCAATTTCTACGCCACGAACGCCACCCAATAAATAGAGAGCATTATTAAACGACCAAGCGGGATATTCCGTCGGCGGGATATGGGAAAGAATCTGTTTGGCATCAAGGTACACGGCATGTCCGCCAGTAGGTTTTACAATAGGAATACCAGCATTAGTCAGCTTATCCCCAAGGTAGCTGATAGAACGAATGCGATAGCGGAGATAGTCGGGATCAAGGGCTTCATAAAGTCCGCGGGCGACTGCCTCCATATCATAGCCGGCCATGCCGCCATAGGTGGGAAATCCTTCGGTCAAAATTTCAAGATTACGGCATTCTGATGCCAACTCATCACTGTTGAGTGCTAAGAAACCGCCAATATTTGCCATTCCATCTTTTTTGGCGCTCATGGTACAACCATCGGCATAATTAAACATCTCCCGGGCAATATCGATCGGCTTTTTATCCGCGAAACCGTCTTCTCTTATTTTGATGAACCAGGCGTTTTCCGCAAAACGACAGGCATCAATAAAGAACGGGATGTTATGTCTTTTAGCGATTTCTGAAACGCCTTTGATATTGGCCATGCTTACCGGTTGTCCGCCACCCGAATTATTTGTGACGGTAATCATAATTACGGGGATATTTTCTGGACCTACTTCCTGAATAGTTTGATCAAGTTTTTCAAGATTCATATTTCCTTTAAAGGGATGATTGCTTTGAGGCTGTTTTCCTTCATCAATAACGAGATCGCGTGCTTCGGCCCCGGCATGTTCAACGTGGGCGCGAGTAGTATCGAAATGAGTATTACTGGGAATTACATCACCTTCTTTTGCAATGGTAGTAAAGAAAATATTTTCAGCAGCACGTCCCTGGTGGGTAGGAATGAGATGTTTAAAACCGGTAATATCCTGCACGGCTGATTCCAGCTTGTAGAACGAAGAAGAACCTGCGTAAGACTCATCACTTTCAATCATACCCGCCCACTGTTTGGATGACATCGCTCCGGTGCCGCTGTCGGTAAGCAGATCAATAAGCACGTCTTTTGCTTTCAATAAAAACGGGTTATATCCTGCCTCTTTAAGCAGTCGCTCGCGTTCTTCCATCGTGGTAAAACGGATGGGTTCTACCGAACGGATACGAAAAGGTTCGATGATTGTATCAGTATGAAAAGGAGAAAGGGACGATGGAGTCATAATAATGTTGAATTTCAGTTAATATTATTCGAATAAAAAGAAGGTTTTGTCTTTGACAAAGTATAATATTAACGGTAAAATAAGACAAATAACTCTTAAATTAGAATTCCATTTACAATGCTAAATCCATTCTTCAAGCCACAGGGTGTTGCAGTTATAGGTGCTTCTCGTAATCCCCATAAACTGGGTTACGGTGTGGTTCGAAATCTCAAAGAATATCGGTACCAGGGCGGGATATATCCGGTTAACAAATCAGCAACTGAAATCTTGGATTTGCCGTGCTATCCTTCGGTTGATGAAGTCCCTGATCCCGTGGATTTAGCTATAATTATTGTGCCGGCACCGGTTGTTCCAAAAGTTATTACCCAATGTGGAGAGCGAGGCATCAAACATGCAATCGTAATTAGCGGTGGTTTTAGTGAGACCGGTGAAGAAGGTCGGCGGCTGGAAGAAGAACTGACAAGAGTAGCAAAGGAATGGGATGTCAATTTTATTGGCCCCAACTGTATTGGTACCATCGATACGCATACTCCGGTGAATACAACTTTTGTAACGGGCATGCCCGAATCAGGAGAAATTGGGTTTTGTTCGCAATCGGGGGCAATGGTGGCGTCGGTGATTGATTGGGCACGTGGAGCGGGGGTAGGATTTTCGAGAATTGTGAGTTTAGGTAATCAGGTTGATGTCAACGAAACGCAGATGATTAAAGCACTGCATGAGGATAACCAAACCCAGGTGATTACGGCCTATATTGAGGGGGTTTCAAATGGAAAAGAGTTTATGGAAGTGGCTCAAAAAGCAGCTAAAGATAAACCGGTAGTGGCTCTAAAAGGAGGTCGAGGAGAAAGCGGAGCCCGTGCGGTGGCATCCCATACCGGAGCGCTGGCCGGCAGTGCCGAGGCGTATGGAGCAGCTTTTGAGCGTAGCGGCGTTTTACAAGCAGAAACGATGGAAGAGATGTTTGACTGGGCACGGGCCTTGGCTTGGCAACCGCTTCCCGAAGGGAAAAATGTAGCAGTATTAACCAATGCCGGCGGACCGGCAATCCTGGCTGTTGATGCTTTAGAAAAAGCCGGGTTGGAGCTGGCAGAGTTAACTGCAGAGACCAAAAATTATTTAGAATCGCGTCTGCCAAAAGCAGCCAGCGTTAGCAATCCCGTAGATGTGTTGGCGGGTTCCGGTCCGGGTACTTATGCGGTGGCATTGGATGCTCTGCTTACCGATGAAACAGTAGATTCAGTCGTTGTTATTCAGGCTCCCCAGGATTGGTTTTTACCAGCCAGCTTGGCCGAAGTGGTGGGCGAAGTAGCCGGTACACACAAAAAGCCGGTCATTGCTTCAATTATGGGGAAGGCCTCAGTGGATGAGGCGCTTAAAATTTTACATAAGCGAAAAATACCGAATGTGGCTTTCCCGGAGCGTGTGGCGTCAGTATTGGGAGCCATGGTTAAACGGAAAGAATGGCTCGATACTCCTCAGCAAACGCCCGAGCGATTTCCTGATTTTAATGAACAGGAAGTGCAAAGAAGTGTCTTGGAAAAAGATTGGAAATCGCTGCTCGAAGAGTATGGTATTGCTTTTCCCGAGGAGCAGCTTGCTAAAACTAAGGAAGTTGCTGTTACGGCCTCCGAGTCAATTGGCTATCCCGTAGTATTAAAGTTGGTTTCTGAATCGGTTTCGCATAAAACAGAAGTTAATGGGGTAAAGCTGGGACTTCGTAATGCTGAAGATGTACAATCAGCATGGAAGGAGATCAAACAGTCAGCTGAATTAGCGGGCATTGATATGGAAGGCGTGCAGGTTCAGAAAATGCTGACCGGTGGGCAGGAAGTGATTATGGGGCTTCGGCGTGATCCGCAATTTGGAGCAATGATATTATTTGGGACAGGGGGTACGGATGTAGAGCTACTGCAGGATGTAGAATCAGCGATTGCCCCCTTGAATCGTCTTCAAGCCGAAAAACTTGTGGATGCTACCCGGGCCGGCATTAAGCTAAAGGGTTGGCGAAATCAGTCTCCGGCCGATCGCGAAACGGTCATCCGTTACTTAATGCGGCTGTCTCAACTCGGCAATGATTTACCCAACATTGATGAGCTGGAAATAAATCCGTTATATGTGTTATCCGAAGGAGAGGGGGCCTATGCAGTAGATGTAAGAGGTACTGTTATTGAGGACGAAAAAGTACCTTCAAAGCCCACTATTTGAGGAAAGAAAAATTGTAAGTTTTTAGAACCCGTGATTGAACAAAACATTTCTTCTGATAACAACTATTTGAGTAATCAATGGTTATGGCACGCTTCCATAGCCTGTTTTGTGTTGGCGGGTCTAACGGGTTTTTTGTATCGGTTGGGCATGATGGGATGGGTGCCGGGAGAGTTGTCGCTGGGTAATATTCGCCACGCTCATTCTCATCTCATGTTTTTTGGATGGGCGGTACCGCTTCCATTGTATATCATCATGCAAAAGGTTATTAACCAAACTAAAGGGATGACAAAAGGTGCTGTCTGGATGAAATATTCCATTACCGCAATTATATTTTTCGGCTTATTGGCCTATCCTTTTTTCTTGTTCTATGGATATCGTCCGGTGGCTTTCAGATCCGCCACACTTCCATTGTCGGTTATCTTTTCCGGATTTGTGATGATTGGCTGGTATGGATTTGTGGTCGGTTATTGGAAAAGTCGAACTGCTTTGCAAGGTGATGAAAGCCTTCCATGGATGGATGGAGCACTTGTTTTTCTGGTGGTCTGCTCGTTTGGTGCCTGGGGCGTGGCTGTTATTCAGGAGCTGGCTCCGCAATCACACCTGCTAATGAAAAGCATGACCCACTTTTTTCTTGCTTCGTTTACCGAAGGGTGGGTAGTGTTGGTACTCTGCACCATTTTGATCAGTGAACTTGAAATTAGTGTGCAAAACTGGTGGACTTCTCCGCATTTTGCACTGGGAGCTATTGCCATAGGGGCACCATTGACATTTCCCTACGGAATTTCAGAATCACTATTGACACCCATGCTGTTAGGTACGGCGCGCTTTGGCGGCGGCTTGGCAGCAATTGGTTTGTTGTTGATGTTGGCTGTTGTATTCAGATCCGGAAAATGGAACCATCCAATTTGGATTTGGCCTGTAGCACTTTTGACTCTGAAAGGAGCTATGCAGTTGGGCGCTTCGGTAGTGCCAAGTTCTTTTTGGCTCTCAGATCCCGGATTACGCGTACTTTACCTACATATTCTTTTATTAGGTGGATTAACATTGTCGGCTTTTGCCTGGTTCAATAACAGGACATCAGTTTCAAAAAGCTTTTTCCATCTTATAGGAGTGGCTATTTTAGTTACCCTCATCACCTTACTAATGTTTACCGGAGTTTGGTCCCGGGCACTTTCAGGGGCTTGGATTGTCGATGCTTTGGCGTTGGGGGCGATCCTTCCAATTTTAACGGTACTTGTATATTGGACGATGTTGATACAATCCCAAAGAAAAAAAGTATAATTTATTCTATGCACGATATTCGAAATGAAGAAGATATTACTACCTTGGTGCATTCCTTCTATGCAAAAGTAGAGAAGGATGAGCGTTTGGGGTATGTTTTTAATGAGGTTGCCGATGTAGATTGGGATGAGCACCTTCCCAAGATGGTAGATTTTTGGTCAAAGATGTTGTTTCGCACGAAACGATATAAAGGACGTCCGTTTAGACAACATCTGCCCCTGCCGATTGAACAAGAAGATTTTGGACGGTGGGTAAGTCTGTTTACCGAAACCGTTGATGAGCATTTTAAAGGTAATAGAGCTGAATATGCAAAAGAGTTGGCTGTGAATATTGCAAACTCATTCAGCACGCGACTGGCGATGGAAGGAAAGTTTGATCAAAAGAATGGGACTAATTATGGCAAATGAGGATCATAAATATAGCCGAATAGGATTAGCTGAATCTGTGCGTAAAGCTTGTATAGAAGCAGCTCGTGAAGGTTTTAAAGATGCGTTGATGAGCGGATTATGTGCCGAAGGAGCAATGGAGGCGGCTGTTAGCTCTATTCAACAACTCAATATTGAAAACGTAATTCAAAAAAGAATGGAAAAATGAAAAAATCGATAATGGTATTTACAGTACTTTTAGGACTTTCTATCATTGTAATGGGGTGGACATGGTATCCCCAGGATAAATCCAATCAGCCCGAAACCTTGTCGCTGGTGCCGATGATGCAGCAACTACTGAATGATATTCAGCAGGTTGACCGTGGAATTTACACTGAGGATTTTTTAATGATCGAAGAAGGAGCGGGAAATATATCTGGACATCCCACAATGACAGTCGAGGACAAGAAGTTGGTGAAGAAAACATTAGGTAAAGAGATGAAACAATTTGTGGAGTTTGATATGGTAGTGCATCATCATGCTGATTCGATGCGGATGGCAGCTGTTGAGCAAAATATGCAGAAAGTGCTTAAACATTATCGCATAACCCAGCAGGGCTGTGTGGATTGTCATTCGAATTATCGGGAGTCTATATCCACGGCCCGTTTAGAAAGGGATTAGTGTTCATGAAGCAACCGATTGTTGGTTTTCACAAAGATGAAGAAGACGATTGGGTGGCCGAACTGGCGTGCGGACACAATCAGCACGTACGGCATAATCCACCGTGGATCCTGCGCCCCTGGGTTACAACAGAAGAGGGACGAAAAAGCCGACTTGGAAAAGAACTGAACTGTAAAAAATGTGATCGTAACGAACCTCAAGACTTTGATCCGTCATGCCGAGAATAGCGCGCGTATTTATTAAAACAGGACTCGTTTACTTTTTGGCTTCACTATTGCTGGGATTGGCTTCGGAGTTCAACTGGCTGCAATTTTCGGGAATAGTGCCGCTCTTTTGGCACTTGCTGATGGTTGGCTGGATTACGCAGATTATTTTTGGCGTATCCATGTGGATGTTTCCCGGCCGGACACGGGAAGAAGGATTTCAAGCTCAATTGTGGGGTTGGCTGACGTATATTTTTCTGAATGGAGGATTATTGCTGCGCGTAATTGCTGAACCTGCCACGTATTTGGCAACGGGGTTATTATGGGATGTCTTGATTGTAATTTCGGCGGTAAGTCAAGTATTGGCAGCACTGACCTACATCACCGAGCTGTGGCCACGCATCCAATCGAAAGAACAGCGCCGCCGGCAACGCAAGAAGAAGCGAAAACAGAAGAATTCAAAAAATAAATAATAAATTACTGTGTCACCCTGAACTTGTTTCAGGGTCTACTTAAAAATTTTGTATTACAGATGCTGAAACGATTTCAGCATAACACCGATAGTTTTTAAGCATGAATACAATACTAATTACCTACTAACAACTCTATGCCTACACCCAGTCGCTGGATGATCAAAGCTTCGATGCTGTACATGCTGGTAGGATTCACTATTGGGGCGCTGATTTTAATCAGCAAGGTGTATCCCGAGTATTCTTCAGTATGGAGCTTGCTTTCAGTTCATATCGAAGTGAGTATTTTCGGGTGGATTATCCAGCTGACGATGGGAACAGCCTACTGGATTTTACCGCGCTACCTGAAAACGAAATCGAGAGGAAATCCCAGACTTGCACTGGCAATGGTCGGGTTGTTAAATCTTGGTATTTTAATCAATGTAGCATCCTGTCTGGATATACTAAATTCAACTGCTACGATAATCGGACGTCTGTTGGAAGTGGGAGCTGTTGCACTGTTTATTGTTCTGCACTGGAACCGGGCCGTTAGTTATAATACGTGATGAGTAAGAAGTAAAAAAATAACTTATTACTCTACTCCATTACTTGATACTTTTTATCCTCTCAGTAAGCGTATGGCATAATACAAAATGACTAATCCCAGGATCAAGTTAAGGCGCCCCAGCCAGCTTGAAATTTTGCGCATTTGTTTTGTTTGGGAATGGTCAGGCTGCTCATCCATGAGTTCGGCCGCTTTAGGACCGGCATAAAAATCGTGTATACCGCTGACGATTATCACCAATCCAAATACCAATAATTTTATAAATAGATATCCGCCAAAGACCTCTATCCAGAACGATCCGGTAAGAAGTTGTTCAATCGTATATCCCCGAGTTAATAAATTGGTAATACCAGTTACTATTAAGACGATAAATAATACCCAAGAGATACGGCTGAACTTTTTACCGACAAGCGTGAAAAATTCGCCCTTCTTGTTTTTAAGTAACTCGTGACGTGTTGCCGGAACTAACACACCGGCTGTAAACAGCATGCCGCCAATCCAGAAAATAGCCGAAGTTATGTGAATAAAAACTGAGAGATAATACATAGTTATCATTTGCTGTTTTGAGAAAATGATAGAAATAAAAAAGGCGACTGATCTGTTCAGCCGCCTTTGGTAATAAAAATAAAACGTTAATAAAGGTTATTCTTCTACGTTAAGGATACCCTTCATTCCGCCTGAATAGTGGCCGGGGAAACTACAGATATACTCATATTCTCCAGTTTTTTCGGGAGCGGTAAAAGTAACCTCAACAGTTTCTCCACCGGCAGCAAGGTCGGTATGAGCAATGATTTGATCTTCTAAATCAGTAGGGATGTAATCATTATCCCGGGCCTTGGATGCGGCATTGGCAAAGGCTGCGGCATCAGCGTTCATGGTAAGTAGTATAAAGTTGTGCGCCATAGCCGAAGCAGGTAGATCGCTCTCAGTATGCAACCGAATACGAATCTCTTCGCCGGGTTCAGCTGAGATTGTTTTTAGCAATACATAATCTCCCATTTTTTCGCCGGTAGTAATTCCTTCCTCTTGGCCGTCAACAACAAATTTCATGCGGTCAATACCGACTACCTCAATAGTACGGATGTCATCAGCCTGTTCAGTAACTTCAGTCTCGGCTGTTTGATCTTCGGCTTGTTGTTCGGAACCACCGCCGCAGGCAGTGACAAAAAGCAACATCAATGAGAATAAATAAGGTGCAAAACGTGTCATAAATGTGAGTTATTCTTAGGTTAAAAATTAAGTATATAAGATACGAAAGTATTTATGTGATTACACATTATTTTGCTGTAGTAAGCAGTGTGGCATCAAGTAATATTTCTGTGCCCGACAACGCTTTAGAAATGGGACATGCTTCTTTGGCGCCGTTGGCAAATTCGTGAAAAGTATCTTCATCAATATCAGAGATATTAGCTTCTGTGATAAGTTTAACTTTGGTAATTGTTGGTCCATCATCGGTAACTTCAAATGTCACATTCGCTTCGGTTTCTACCGACTGTGGATCGTATCCCGCCTTGGCAAGCTCATTAGATAACGCCATGGAATAACATCCGGCATGAGCGGCCCCAATAAGTTCTTCGGGATTAGTTCCATCTCCATTTTTGAACCTTGAAGCGAATGAATATGCACCTTTATAGGAACCGCTTTCCAGCTCCATTGTTCCTTTTCCGTCTTTTAAATCTCCATTCCATTGTGCATTTGCTTTACGTGTAGGCATAATGTTGTATTATTTAAGATTGTGTTTTTGTTGATATTGATTCAGATTTCTGAGAAAAAATTTCTTTCGTTAATTGGTACATAATTCCACCTAAAAACAAGATAATAGCCGCCACATTTCCATAGCTGCCAATAATTCTCACTTGATGAAGTTCCAGTATATCGCCGGCTATCCGTACTAATAAAAATCCGTGTAACAGTATAAGCGGCAGGTAGAAATAAGTGTGCCAGGGCACCAGTTTGCCCGAAAGCGAAGGGATAATGACCGAGGCATGAGCGAAGATCATGCTGAATACAAATCCCACAAAAAGCATGTGCAGCAGTCCGTCGTAGATAGGTCCGGCCGTAGGAAGACCATACCGCAGACCAAAAAGTCCGGCAAGGATTAGCCATCCGTAACCAGTGAGCAGGCAGATAGCACTGTATTTCGTCCATTCTACAGATTTAATGGTCTTACGAGCAATGTCGTATTTGATGAGCCATCCCGCGATACCGATGAGCAGGAGAGAGGCCATACGCCAGCCAATTGTGTGATCAATATGAGTGATAGACAGGGAGGCCAGCCATCCTAAAATGAGCACTGTAAAAATATGCTGAGCTCGCTTGGGCGGACGCATGATGCGGTTGAGCTCGAGTCGTTCGCCAAAAATAGTGAGCATGGGAAAGGCCGCCCACCAACCAACAATCGAGTAAATGGGGGTACCAGACACAAAGAGTAGATTACCTACTAACAGTGAAAAGGCCCCCAGCGCCATAATTAAATGATAGATTTTGGGCTGTAGGTAGTACAGGTATCCCATGACGAACGTAAGTCCTACCGATCCCAGGATCAGCGCACCGTTGGAGGGGCCGGGAAACCCAATCAGCAGCAGGATGGTTGAGGCCGCTAAAAATACCGGAGCGGCGTAGGCCCACTTTTTTTCGAGAGCAGCGGCGCGTTCCAGGCCGATGAGCGTGCCCAAAAAACCATTGATCATTAGCGGTCCGTGGGCTATAGGCGATACCAGTGGGGTTGCGAAAGAGAGCAATCCCAGGCGGACCAAGCCGGAATATAGGCCGGCAAGTAATCCTACGGCCGCCAAAATCAGCAGTCCCACAAGTACAGAGGTTGGTACTTTGTTCATATTCTGGAGTAATTATACACGTTGTTGGGGTGGGGGATGAGCAAAAAACTCAACGTCATCTTTTATCATATCCACATTCCACTCCGGCTCCCAGACAATTTTCGCTTCGTAGTTATCAATTTCATCTATTGATTCCAGCGCTTTCTCGATCTCTTGCTGCAGGTATCGGCGCATGGGACAGCCCGGCGTAGTAACGGTATATTCAAGCACCACCTTGTCATCGCCAATCAAGATGTTATATACCAGTCCCAAATCAACGATGTTGACCCCTAACTCGGGATCAATGACATCGCGGAGCTGCCGGACTATCGTGCGCCTATCTATGGGAGTAGAATCCATAATTCGTTATTCAGTAGTTTTGCCGATATGTACTTTCCAAACCTCAGGACCTTCTTCAAGGTAATCCCAACTGAAGTTATCCTGTCCGTGCATGGCAGACATTTGGTAACGCAGCGGTTTGGGATCATGGTCGTTTATAATGATAAAAGCTTCTCCCTCATCAAGCTCATCGTAGGTATCAAAAATTGTTGCATGCTTTTTATGAGGAGGAATTTTACGAACGTCAATTTCTTCTACTGTATCAGGCATTGTTTTTGACTTTAGTTATTAGTTATTGGTTAATAATTATTAGGTTTTGCACCTACGAATAACTATTACCCAATAACTACTTCACTGCTTTTTCTTCTTGCCAGCTTTTAATAAGGTGTTTGCGTTTATTTTCTTGGCCGCTCCATTGATCAACATCCGGCAGGGCCTCTTTAGCTTGGTTGATGATATGATCGGCCCATTCTTCAGAAAGCCGTTCATTTAACTCGATATAATCTTCCCACTCCATCGGTACTTCATCATCCGGATAAATTGCCTCTTCGGGACATTCGGCTACGCAGGCATCACAATCAATGCATTCAATGGGATCAATCACCAAAAAGTTGGGTCCTTCCCTGAACGCATCAACGGGGCAAACCGCCGCGCAGTTGGTGTGTTTGCATTGGATGCATGGATCGGTTACAACGTATGCCATAGCTGCTAAATACTACTCGATTTTTATTGCTTCACCTAAAAGGTAGGAGTCCCTAAAATGAATATCAACTATAAAAACGGTTTTAACCTTTTTTATTGATTAATCATAAAATCATCGATATCTTAGAGACGGATTGGAAACAAATCCAATTTGAATAAAAATGATGATATGAATTCTGATCAATCCCTTTCAAATCTTACTCCTGAAGCTACTATTACAGAAATAGTTCGTTCGGATAGTGAGGCGGGTGAGCTGCTTTCTTCTATTGGGTTATCACCAGCCAATCATGAACAGGAAACGCTCCGGTCGGTTTGTCAGCAGCGTAAATGGAGTGAAGTAGAAGTGCTCCGGTGGTTAAAGAAACACAGTTCGACGACAAATGGGGAAGTTTCAAATAAAAGTAGGGAGAAGCCTGATAAAGATTCTACACTGCCAGAATGGACTACATATCTGGAAGAATCATTTATTAGCCCCAATCGATCGCTTTTGGAAGAGATAGACGAAAACTTTCCCCGCATCCGCAAAATACACGGCAATCAGTATCCGTGGCTTAAGACGATGAAGTGGGATTATGACAAATTCAGAGAAGCCCTCGGTATGTATTATGCGTTTGAACAGGAAAAGTTTTACCCGCTAATCGAACGCCTCAAAAATAATAGTAATAACAATCTGAACCACGGGACCATCCAAAAATTAGAGAAATCGTTTAGCGTAATTGAAAGAGATCAGCCTCGTCTGCGAAATTTGATGAAGACGATTCGGGAGAAAGGGAATGAGTTCGAAAATCCCGGAAATGCGTGTTCAACACTGCGAATTCAAAATGAGAATTTTAAAATTTTGTTTTCTAAATTAGAAAAACAGTTTGAGATAGAGAAGGATCAGATTTTACCACGCGTTAAAGAACAGATAAAAGCCAAAAGCTAAACTGAATAGGTTAAAAATATAAAGCCCCCATTATGTTTACCGGTTCAAAAAAAGAGATAATCGATTTAATAAAACGGAGAGGTACTCTTTCTATTGATAAGGCTGTGGAAGAGATTGATCTGGCTAAAACGACCCTGCGTGAACACTTTTTGCAGTTAGAGCGGGATGGCTATGTAGAGCGTGATTACGTACGATCGGGACCGGGTCGCCCCAGCCTGCAGTATCAGCTGACCTCAAAAGGGAATAGTTTGTTTCCTTCATCCGAGTCAAAGCTCATTCGCAATATTATCAAGTATCTTAAAACAAAAGGGAGCGAACAGTTGGTGGAAGATTTTTTTGAGGATTTCTGGGATCAGCGTCTCGAAGAAGCCCAAGATCGGATTAAGGAATCATCGGCCGAGGATCCGGAGTCCAAGATTAATATACTGATGCAGATGCTGGAAGAGGAGGGGTTCATGCCGGAATTCGATTTTGATAAGAGTGATGAGTGGCTGACGGTAAAGGAGTGTAACTGCCCCTTTAGTGAAGTTGTAAAAGAGACGCGTCTACCATGCAAACTCGAAGAGATGTTTTATAAGAAATTGTTTAACGAAAATGCAGAGCGGACCAGCTACATCGCCGATGGTGATTATTCCTGCACCTATAATATCCCGACTGATTAAATGCATCGTCTATAAATAGCGCTCATTATATAAAAGGATAAAATAGTATTAAACATAATAATTTCTCGTATTTGCAGGATCAAATGATTTTATAATCACGAATCGTAAATCACAGTATCATGATTGTACACGACTTGGCAACTTTTACTGATCAAGCTACTTATAGTAATTTATCTAACGAGGCCAGAAAACAGCTTAAAATAAGGCTTCTCGATTCGCTGGGTACGGCCATTGGCGCTATTGAAGGCCCACCGGTTAAAGCAATACGGCAGATGCTCGATGATTTTGGTGGTTCGGAACAAAGTACTTTGATTGGTGGCGGCAAAACAACATCCGATCGCGCGGCTCTTTATAATAGCGGACTTGTTCGCTACCTTGATTTTAACGATAGCTACCTGGCGAAGGGCGAAACGTGCCATCCGAGCGATAATATCGGGTCTATTTTAGCAGCCGGTGAGACTACTGATTTAAGTGGAAAAGATTTTTTGACTGCCCTTGGAGTCGCCTACCAGGTGCAGTGTCGGTTGAGTGATGAAGCGCCTGTGCGCGACAAGGGATTTGACCACACCACCCAGGGCTCTTATGCGGTAGCAGCCGGAGTTTCCAAAGCACTGGGATTAGATGAAGATAAAACGGCTAATGCTATTTCGATTGCAGGTACAGCACTAAACGCCCTGCGCGTAACCCGAACCGGTGCACTTTCCAACTGGAAGGGATTGGCCTATCCACATACCGCTTTTGGAGGTACCCACGCTGCATTTCTTGCTAAATATGGCATTACTGGTCCACCCGCTGTTTTCGAAGGCAACAAAGGATTTATGGATTCCATTGCCGGAGAATTTTCCATCGATTGGTCCAACGAAGATCTGGAGCGCGTGACCAATACCATTATTAAAAAATACAATGCCGAGATACATTCCCAGTCCTCCATTGAAGGAATGATCGAGCTGAAGGAGAAGCACGACTTTACAGCGGAAAATGTTGAGAAAATTGAGATCGACATCTTTGATGTAGCATATCACATTATAGGCGGTGGTGAAGAAGGCGATAAAACGATTGTCCGTACCAAAGAAGAGGCCGATCACAGTCTGCAATATATGGTTTCAGCAGCGCTATTAGACGGACAAGTAATGCCGGAACAGTATCAGAAGAATCGCATTGAAGCTGATGACATTCAGTCGCTGTTGCAGAAAGTGAAGGTCTCACCGAAACAGGAGTACAGCGATCGCTTTCCCGATGAGATGCCGACCAAACTGACGGTGCACCTCAAGAGTGGAGAAACACATTCCATCAAAAAGCGCGATTACGAAGGTTTTTACACGCGTCCCATGAGCTGGGACACCATTATCCAAAAATTTAAAGGGTTAGCTCAACCTTATACTTCCGAAGAATTACGTGACCAGATTATTGAGACCGTACAGGATTTTGAACAGCACTCGGTATCTGATTTGATGAACCTATTAACAAAAGTAAAATTAGAGTCTTAAGGAATATTTGAATTGTGCGGATACGGTTTCCGTATCCCAACAACAATAAATAAAAGGTGGCTGTTATGGCCGACGAAAAAACATTCGACTTCTTAAATAAAAACGAACGAGAACCTAAACCCAGAAAAACTGGCATTACCGAAATCCGCGGCCCGTATTACGCGGTGATGGGCAAACGGTATCTCAATGATATCATGGAAACGATGGGCGAACATGTAGACTCACTGAAATTTTCTGGTGGATCGTTTTCAATTATGCCCAAAGATAAGGTAACTGAACTGATTGACATTGCCCACGATCACAATGCGTTGGTATCTACCGGTGGATTCATGGAGTACGTGCTTACGCAGGGTAAAGACGCCGTCGACCAATATATCGATACCTGCAAAGATTACGGTTTCGATATTATTGAGCTCTCGGCCGGATTTATCACCCTGCCCACCGACGACTGGCTGCGTCTGATCGAGAAAGTGCAGGAGGCCGGACTTAAGGCCAAGCCCGAAATTGGTATCCAGTTTGGAGCCGGCGGCGATACCGCCCAAGGAGAATTGGAATCCGAAGGTACGCTCGATACCAGCTATGCCGTCAAGCAAGCCAAACGGTTTGTAGATGCCGGAGCCTATATGATCATGATTGAGTCGGAAGGCATTACCGAAAATACTGATCCGTGGAGAACGGATGTCCCAGCGGCATTTATCAACGAAATCGGCCTGGAAAAGCTGATGTTTGAAGCAGCCGATCCGGAAGTGTTCGCTTGGTATATCAAAAACTATGGTCCCGAAGTCAATATGTTTGTGGATCACAGCCAGATCGTGCAGCTGGAAACGTTGCGACGCGGTATCTGGGGCACTAAAAGCCTCTGGGGACGGGTACTGACGTATAAAGAATAAAATAGAATTATTCGAATAGACATAGGCCACCTCGGAGGTGGCCTATGTCTAAATACCAATTAGAAATTATGGACAAGCAATTTTATATAAAACGGATTTACGAGGAATGTGCCGAAGATGACGGCTATCGCGTACTGGTGGATCGGCTGTGGCCGCGGGGCGTATCCAAAAAGGAGGCCTGGCTGGACGACTGGCTCAAAGAAATTGCTCCCTCTACCGAATTGCGTAAGTGGTTTGACCACGATCATGATAAGTTCAAGGAGTTTCAGAATCGATACAAAGAAGAGTTAACCCAGAAGGAGAAAGTGGTTGATCATCTGCTTAACGTAGCTAAATAACAGAGAGTTACGCTCCTATATGATGCTTAAGACGAAGAGTATAATCATGCGAAGGTGTTGAAAGGTTTCTCAGAAGAGCAGACTACATAATAAATTTAATAAAGAAAGTATGGACGCAGCGTGCTGCGTTCCAACAATAAAAAACTAAATAAATATTCATGCAGAATACAAAACAAGAACTCGATGTACGTTCGTTCATCCCAATCAAAAGACATGAAAAACTACTAAAGCTCTTTAAGGAGCTGCCGGCGGGAGACAGTTTTGTTTTTATCAACGACCACGATCCCAAGCCGCTTTATTACGAATTCCGATCGATATATGGCGATGTGGTCGGCTGGGAATACCTGCAGCGTGGGGGACAAGAGTGGAAGGTACGCGTAACCCGGACTGAAGCCTCACAAGGACGCGAATTTGAAGATTTCTCTACCTTAATGGATCTTAGGAAAGCGGATCCCAAAGACTGGAAATATGCCGTATTTCACCGCTACGGGATGATGTTGAAAGGGGATACGATGGAAATAATATCCGAGAAGGATCCGGAAGAAATTCGAAAAATATTTAAGAAAAAGTTTGGCGGTGAATATACGTGGACTTATAAAAAAGATCTGCCGGGCGAATACGTGATCCACGTGACCAAAAAAGAAGAAACTGATCCGGTGCTTGAAGATGTATCGATCGTAAATTCGTTTGATGTGCGTCCGCATGCCCCTGCCAAACGCCACGATATGGTCTTTGACGCTTTTGATGAGCTAAATCCCGGCGAAGCATTTGTCTTTATTAATGATCATGATCCCAAGCCGTTGTACTACCAGATGGAGGCTGAAAGTGATGAACCGTTTAAATGGGAATATCTGGAGACCATGCCCAAGGAGTGGAAGGTGAAAGTGATGAAACTTGAAGAGTAACATTCCCGGTATTGCACTGTTGCAATACCGGAAAACTGGAAGTATTTCATTGGTGCCATATACTTGGTAGAATAATCTTCCATAGCAGAGAAAAAGATCCATTTGAGAACAGGCTTTTATTTCTTTTAGATAATTTCAATTGTGGCATACAATTTGTAAACATATTACCCAGAACAAATAAAAGACAAAGTTGTCTTAATTCTTAATTAGCAATAAAACTAACTGCTATGAAATCAATAAAATTTACTTTTACTCTTATAATAGGATTGTTACTGACCGGGATTACGACCCTGAGCTATGCCCAAAGTGGTGAATATCAAATAGATGGCAAAACATTTGGCATGCCTGAAGCTGAAGTATTCACCGAAGATTATGACGGACCTCCCGTCGTAGGAGACCATTTGAGTATGCTTCCGAATCTTGAGCCACTCGATTACGAGGGCAACAAGACACACGAAGTTCGCATCGATATCATTGTCCAGGAAATTGAAGTGGCTGATGGGGTAAAATACGAGGCCTGGACGTTCGGTGGAACCGTTCCCGGTCCGGTACTGCACGTCAGAGAGGGCGACCGCATTACCTTTACAATGAAGAATCGTTCGGATGAGCCGGTAACCATTACGGAGCCGACCAAAGAAGGTTCGCCTTTTATGCAGCAGGTGGCCCAGAATAATTATATGAAAGCTAAAGAAGCTACGATGCCTATGCCACACTCCATGGATTTCCACGCGGGAACGGTAGCTAAAGATGACAAGTGGAGAACTATTGCTCCGGGCCAATCCATCAAGTTTGATTGGGTTGCCAACTATGCTGGCTCATATATCTATCACTGTGGAACACCCAGTGTACTTATGCACACAGCTATGGGACAGCACGGTGTAGTCGTTGTTTCGCCCAAGGATGGCTATGACACAGATTATGAAGTGGACAAGGAATATGTAGTCGTACAATCCGAATATTACTTGAAAAAAGGGTCTGGAGATCTTTTCCAGTATGATTATGAGGCGGCTCAAAATCGAAACCCTTCTCACGTCGTATTTAATGGACACCAAACAATCTTGCACGATCAGCCGCTAAAAGCTAATGCCGGTGATCGTATTCGCTTACACGTATCCAATAATGGTCCAAGCGGAACGTCAAGTTTTCACGTAATTGGTGGCATCTTCGATCGAGTATGGCTCGAAGGACATCCCTTCAATGAAATGCGCGGCATGCAGACGGTACTGTTAGGTGCTTCAAGTTCAGCGACAATAGATATGATTGTTCCTGAAGAAGGAAAATATATCCTGATCGATCACGAATTCGCTGATGCAGAAAAAGGTGCGACGGGAACATTGAAAGCCGGTCCACGCGAGAAGTAAATCACAGAATAATAATTAGTAACAATTATTAAATATTGAAATGAAACTCCTGACGAACATAGCACCTGTTAAAATCATGCTGACTGTACTGGCAGTGGTGATGCTAACCCTCCCCAGCTGGGTAGGGGCACAGGTGCTGGTTCCGTCGGGATCATTTCATTCTGTAATGCCCGAAGTAAAAGGAGAACCAGTCGAAGTAGGTTCATTTTATTTGGATACAACGGCTATTACTAATCAGCAATACAACAAGTTTTTACAAGATCATGAGGATTGGCAACCTGGAAACGTTCCGAGCATTTTTGCTTATAAGGGATATCTGAAAGGCTGGGAAAATACCAATTCTGATGAAGTTGTAAACCCGGATGAACCGGTTACAAGTGTTTCATGGTATGCGGCCAATGCGTATTGCCAATCGGTAGGTGGACGACTGCCTACCCTCAATGAATGGGAGTATTCGGCACAGCTTATGGATTTTGATTCATCCGCCGATGCACGAGAATTTGCCAATAGGTTAATGAGTTGGTACTCCACTTTTGATAGTGAAAATGTCGGAGACGTGGGATCTACCGGAATCGAAAATCGATATGGCGTTAAAGATCAGTTTGGATTGATTATGGAATGGGTTCAAGATTTTAAACCGGTCATTGCCAATGATCTTTCCCTGGATTGTGGCACGGTGGGACGCATGCAAAAACTCGGCAATGCCTACAGCTATGCTGCGTCTATCCGGTATATCACACGCATGAGTTTTAGTCCCAAAAGCACCAACAGTACCATGGGATTTCGCTGCGCTTATGATGTTGAAACCATTGAAGAAAAAGAAGCGAGTTTATAATGAAAAAATTATTCCTCATCATACTGCTCTTATTTACAGCTACGAGCTTAGTTGCTCAGCATAATCACAATCATAGTGCTGATAACACTCTTGATGTTAAAGAAATAGATGTAAAACACTCGCTGTATCATCTTGATGCCAAGTGGACAGATCATCGCGGAGATACGGTAACACTCGATGATTTTAAGGGCAAACCGGTTATTGTGGTGATGTTCTACGGAAATTGTACTGATGTTTGCCCGATTCTAATTCAGGATACCTGGCGTTTATACAGCAGTATTGATAAATCGGTTCAAAAGGATGTGAATGTGTTAGCCGTCAGTTTTGATACAGAAAACGATACGCCTGAGGTATTAAATGAGTATGCAAAGTATGAGCAGTTGGATATCCCCGGGTGGCACTTTATGACGGCCGATGATGCCGACGTACGCACGCTTGCCATGATGTTGGGGGTGCAGTATTCGAAGAAAAGTGACGGACATTTTGCGCATTCGAATTTGGTAACAGTATTAGATGAGAAAGGCAGAATTGCCCACAGGGTCGAGGGATTGAATCAGCCTATGGACGAAGTTAAGGGAACAATTGAGTTAATAATGGATAGGCTGAACAAATAATGAAATTTTCAGTACTAACATTATTAATAACTCTTGTGTTGATCACTGGCTGGGGCCGTGTAATTGCTTCTGATGTTTTCCAGACAGATACGGTGACAGTAGAAGTTAAAGGCACGGATGCAGATGCGCGATTCGACCCGGTGGTAGTGGCGGTGAATCCGGGCGATGTGATAGAGTTTATCGTACGCGAGGGATTACATACGGTAACGGCGTACCATCCCACAAACCGGCGACCAAAGCGAATTCCAGATTTAGCAAAGCCTTTTGATTCGGGGCTGATGGAGCAGGGCGACCAGTGGTTTTTGAATATAAAAGAAGAAGGCGTGTACGATTATTTTTGCCTTCCCCATGAAAAGATGGGACATGTGGGACGAGTAATAGCAGGGTCTTATGATGCTGCGATAGATTATCCCGAAGAAGGGATGCCCAACGTAGTTTTACAAAAATTGAGTACTGAGACAGAACAGTTTTTAAATCAATAAATACATACCAATAAACATAAAAGAGGTTACTTACTATGAAATCACTTACAAAAATAACGCTAATATTTGCACTCATTTTTACCGGGGTCGTGTCCTCTGCTATGGCACAGCGAACCATAGAAATAGTTGGCATGGACAATATGAAGTTTGACGTAACTACTATTGAGGCTTCTCCCGGTGAAGAGATTACGATTAAGCTTACCACAAAAAGCCAAATTCCTAAACAGGCCATGGCACACAACGTTGTGGTTATAGACAAAGATGCTAATGTGGATGAGGTTGCAAATGCTTCGGCCCGAGCCCGAGATAATGATTATATTTCTCCTGAATATAAGGATGAAATTATTGCGGCCACAGGTCTTGCCGGTGGGGGTGAAACCGTAGAAATAACCTTTACCGTGCCTAAAGAAACGGGAGACTATGAGTATATCTGTACTTTTCCCGGACACTATCCAGCCGGTATGAAAGGTGTATTACAAGTTCGAGAATAACTTTTAGCTAACTATTAGTAATTCAAAGGGCATCCATTTCATTTGGATGCCCTTTTTTATTGGAATTATGTTATAGTAACTATATTAATATCCTGTTTTTGATAAACTGAAAGAAATAATTCCCCAAACCAGTGTTCTAAATAACATAGCTTTTACACTATCGAAAGCTACTTCTAAGTTTGTCCAATATAGTAGGGTGATGATTAATAACACAACAATATCCAATAGGAAAATAAATTTAGACGCTTGGGTTGCTTTGGGATGTTGTCGCCAGATTAATATTCCTATGGCTATATAGAAAAGTCCCATTATGACATTATATGTCAGTAAGGGTACAAAGATAACATACCCGGGATCGAAGAAGCCAAAAAGCGTCATTCCACTTATCCATATTGTAATCAAGCCGAAAATGGTGGCAATGATTGCAGATGTCGTTTGGATAAATGAGTGTAACGTTTTTTTGTCCATCCGATTAAATCTTTAGTAACCTTTTATAGCGATTGATAAAAAAGGGGATGCCTATAAAGCATCCCCTCGTAATAAGAATTATCGGTTATTACAGTGATGACAATATGCCGTTCCATTTGAGTTCCACAAATAGGCTTCGTCCGGGATCATTAAGCGGCATGGTTGATCCTTGCAGACTTCTATTCAGATGTTCGTGATAGGTCACATTAAATAGGTTGTTAACGCCCGCCGAAAGCTGAATGCCGCGGCCTAACTGAGAATTCAGCTTGAAGTTTGTTAACAGGTATCCGTCCGTTGACTGCTCATCAAACGATTCGGCCACGCGGCTTTGTTGAGCCACACCACGAAGGTGAAGTTGAGGAATCAGTTTCCTATTCAGGAAGCTGTAATCCAGTTTCAGATTCGCTTCATAAGCCGGGATCTGTGGAAGATCTTCCTCCGTGGTCAAATTGCGTCCAATGGTATAGGCGGTGGACAAGTTGTAGCCCAGGTTATTGCGTCCGTTGTTTTGGAAGGTCAGTTCAAAGCCGTAAAGTGCAGCTTCATCTACATTCACAAATTGTTTGACGCCCGGTGCACCCATCTGTTTAGGATTCAAATCGGGACGAACGGTTGCGCTGATATAGTCGGTTACATAGCTATAAAACAGCGATCCTTCTATACTGATTACCTCATTTGTATAGTTGAGCATCGTATCCACCTGGTGATTAGCTTCGGCGTTTAGCTGTGGATTTCCTACGTACTCATAGGGATCCATGCCGATAGCCAGGTAGTTAACGAAGAGCTCGTCCATGCCGGGGTAACGCTCCGAACGGCCCACCCAGAAGCCGGTCGTCCAGTTGGAATGCAGATCCTTGGTAAATCCAGCGCTGGTACTCCATCCCAGATGTTCCTGGTCGAGGCTACCCAGCGATTGTGCAAAATAGGTATCGGGATCGCTGGCATTGGAGTAGTAATAATCGAAGCGAGAGGAGATGACTACATTCCAGTCGCTGATGTTCGGCTGATATTCTACCACACCGCCAAAGCGATTGCGTTTGCCACCCTGCCAGACGTTGTCGGTGACGCTTTGTCCGGCCATGGGACCCGTGTTGAAATCCCGAGTGCGGAAGCCCTCCATATAGCGAAGGGTAGCATCGGTGCCGAACGTCCAGCTGCCGGATGCCGCCGGAAGCACATAGGAAAGATCATAGCCGTAGGTTTCCGTAGACAGATCGGTCACAGCCTCTACCATGTTTGACATTTGCCGATCGAGGTTATCCATCAGGTGTGCTACATACGAACCAAAAACCGAGCTTTCAAAACGTCCATTTTCCAGGTTGGTGTTAGTGTAAGTCAGTGTAGCATTGGTGATATTATCCTCACGCATATCCATCATCAAGGCCGGATATTGGACGTCACGAGCAAAATTCTGGCTCAGCTTGGCTTTGATAGAATTTGCATCGTTTAGCTGAACGGATGTCTCAACCGTATATTCGGCATTCGACATTCCCGCATTAACGCTATTTCCGGAACCATCCTCATAATTTTCTGTGGATGCAAAAGCCCCGTAAACGTTGGTTGTCCACCGACCGCCTTCTTTTTTGATGCCTCCGGCATAGCGCTGACGATCGATGTTACTTTCATAGCCCACTGTAAAATAGCTCGAGAGAACGGGTTCTCGGTAATAGTCCGGCTGCTGTGATTTAAAGTTGATGACACCGCCAAACGAAGGACCGTGTTTAAGGGCATAAGGACCTTTTAGGATTTCCACCTCTTCAATGTGTTCCATTTGAACGTGCGAGGTAGGCGGGTCCATGCGGTTGGGACAGGCTCCTTGCGATTGCAAAAC
Organism: Fodinibius sp. SL11; assembly: GCF_052060035.1. Classification (NCBI taxonomy): domain Bacteria; kingdom Pseudomonadati; phylum Balneolota; class Balneolia; order Balneolales; family Balneolaceae; genus Fodinibius; species Fodinibius sp. SL11. The sequence continues at coordinate 303,050 of NZ_JBPOEA010000002.1, forward strand.
CCCGTCCATTTCAACCATCAGCTGGTTCTTTTGAAAGCCGCGCAATACAGGATCAACGCCGAATCCGCCGCCCTTGCGTATGCCTGAAATGTTGGGCGAATCCTTGAGAAATTGACCCGCATCATGGGAAAGGTTAACGGTTGAAATCGCATCCATAAACTGGTCGGGTTGATTGGATGTTTTGCGAGCAATTATAGTGACTGGGCTCATTGCTTCCGTCGATTTTCGCAGCGTGATTATCTTGGATTTATTAGCAGAAAGGCTAACAGTTTTGGGCTTGTATCCTACGTAGGTAATTCGAATTGAAAGTTCATTGACGTCAGCTGTAAAACTGAATTCACCATTAGAATTGGTAGTAGTGGTTAGATCTCTTTCGGTCCAATGTACGTGTGCTCCGACCAACGGCTTGTCATTTGATTGATCTAAAATTCTACCGGAAATAGTATGTTGTGCCCAAGTAGAATTTGAGAGGGCAAAAAGGAGCAATAATCCTATTGTTAGAGAAAAAAGTTTTAGTATACGCATAATTCAGATATGGTCTCATTTATCCGCATCAAAAACAGATACCGCTATAGCAATAGCGTTATTGAACTGCGATGCAGATTGGTTATTGAATTTGATTAAGAAATCAGAAGATTATGCGTTAAGGCGGGGCGGACGGAAAATATCATCCGTAAAGATAAACAGGGGATGCTGGTTTAGATTTAGAAAAAAAGAAGTGGGAGAAAAGGTAATACTGCCAAAAGCAGAAACCAGTGGGGCCTTGATCTGAAATGGGGCATTTGTGCCTATGGGTCTATTTCCATGATGATCGCAGCCGCATAGCTTTGTACCGTTAGAATCGTCGGCTGATGTTGAATGGTTGCAGCTGCAAGCTTTTTTTGTATCTAGCGAACAGGAGCTATCACAATCGCCATCCATGCTACAGGCCATAGTTTCTCCACCATGATGAGCGTTCATCTGCTGCATTACGATGGGAGACAGACCTTGCAAAATTGATGCTCCCAAGAACAGGAATAAAACCGCTGACGATATGTATTTTAGCTTTTGAAACAAGTTAAAATAATAAGAGTATTTTGTCTTAATATACGAATTGCTCTTATTTTTTTAAAGATTAATAACAAGTTTTTCCATGCGTAAATGCAAATCCCGGAAAATAAATTCTTCATAATTTTAACCAAGAACAGGTTAAAATTTAGTATATTGCGAGTGAATATTCGCATTTTTATCAAAACCCATTTTGGCCCATTGGCAATTACAAAAAAACAGGCGATTTTAGAAACAGCGTTAGAACTTTTCGTATCCGAGGGTATTGATGCAACCTCTATTCGTTCCATAGCCGAGGGGGCTGATACTGCTGAGGGCAATATTTATCGACATTTTAAAAGTAAAAATGATCTTGCCCGAACGATTTTTCTAAACTGTGCTACTCAATTTCGCAATACGCTGAAAGAAACCGCAGCACAGGGTTCCGACCCCGAAGAACAAATAGTAATTCTTATTAGAACTATTTTCGATTTTTCTTTTGATAGCAAAAAGGAGTTCTCCTATATATTGATTGCAAATCATCGAGAGGAAATCATTACCAAAGAAATGCTTTCGAAGCCCCTTCCTAAAGATGTATTTGTCGAAATACTCCAGGAGGGTAAAGAACGGGGGATTTTTGAACTGCCGGAGGACCCTGTCATCGCTGTTGCCTGGATTATAGGGATGGTACAACGGAGTATTATTTTTCTCCGCCGGAATATCACTTCCCTGGAACCAGAAATTGTTATTGATGAGACCGTAGATGCTGCCTTGCGAATGCTGAGGAGATAGTTGTAACGATCTATTTATTTTCTGATTGCAACTTTTTTATCAAGTCTATCTTTGTGTTCAATTGATTTGGATCATCTTCAATAGTGGAATACTCTATGATTTTTAGGTTAGAGTCTGCTATTAAAAGATTAAGTTTGTTTTTCTGGATACTGAACTTCTCTATAATATTTCCATTTTTATCAATGGCAACCGGGATACGCTCTTAGCGTGTTTGCATTTCGGTATGTTGGGCAACAGCTGTGAGATTGACAATAAGAATTAGTCCCAAAACGGCTACACTTTTGGTTATGCCATCCATAACGATCTTTGTTTTGAAATTAAGAAGTACCTCCGGCTATCAACCGGAGGTACCTGATATCTCTTGTTAGGGATATAGGGTATGGGATAAGGGAACTTTCTAACTTTGATCATGGATTCTGATATTAATTCGGTTTGTGAGATCATCAATCAGCGTGTAAAAAACGGGTACCACAACCATAGTGAGAAGGCTTGAGGCTGTGAGGCCTCCGATAATAACAATGGCCATTGGAGAAAATCGTTCGGTTCCTAACGCAAGTTCCAGGGCCAGAGGGAGCATTCCAATTACTGTTGAAAATGTGGTCATCATGATGGGGCGAAACCTTACCTCCACAGACTTTTTGACAATCTCTTCGCGACTTTGGCCTTCCATCTGGTGCAAAATAAAATCGATAAGGATCACCGAATTGTTTACCGCAATCCCGATTAGCAGTATAAAGCCGATTAAGACCGACATAGAAATCACTTTACCTGTAATTTATTAAGCCAAGGGCGGCTCCCACGGCTACAAGGGGAACGGCAAGCATAACAGTAAACGGATGGATGAAGGAACGGAATTGCGCAACGATCAGCAGGTAGACCCCAACCAAGGCTGCCAGTAAGGCTGATAACATCTGGGACCGTGATTCTTTGAGATCTGAATTTTCGCCGGTAACTTTTAAATTATAGCCTTTAGGAATTTCCATTTCTGAAATCGAAGATTCAATATCAGCGATAACATGACTGAAAGCACGATTATAAGTAAAGCCCAACACATCAGCTGTTCTTACAAGATTCTCCCGTGTGATGAGATTGGGAGCAAGTTTTACATCCGTTTTTGCAACAGAGGATAGGGGTAAACCGGGTTTTAATTTAGTCTGTAACACATCATCAAGTACTTTGCGCTGGGTAGAATCGTATCGAACCACAATATTGGGATCACTCCCATTAGAAGCATCTAATTGTGTTACTGGAAGTCCATCAACAGCAGCAAACGTTTCTTGAGCAATATAGCTCGGCGTTAATCCATAGAAAGCAGTGTTCAGTCGGTCGACCGTAAATTGTACCTCAGGTCGTTCGAGCGTCCACTGTCGATAAATGTTAACAGCACCATCGATTTTACGTATTCGGTCGGCGACTGTTTTGGCCAGTGTGTTGAGTTGATTTAGGTCAGGACCTGAAATTTGTACATTAATGGGCGCAGCAGTGGTACTTTTTGCGGTACCTCCCATGGCTTTGAGTACAGCGGTGCGAATACCGGGAATGCGATTAATCTTGGTGCGTAATTGATCTTCTATTTCCCAAATGGAGCGGCCACGCTCTTTTCGGGAAACCAGATCTACGGTAATAAATGCCTGTTGTATGCCCATAGCACCGGCATCACCAAAAAACTTTGCATCAGGTTCAAAACCTATTTGTGAAGTATAGTTTATAACGTCCGGATCTTTATTAAGAAGATCTTCAATATCATGGACAATCGATTTGGTTTGTTCAAAAGAACTGCCTGCTTCTGCTTCCATCGATATAAAGAAAGAACCGGAATCCAGCTTGGGCAAGACCTCCATCCCACGCATAGCCAAGAGGGCCATACTGCCAATAAAAATGAGTAATGTCCCGGTAAGTAAAATGGCCCGGTGTTTTAGCGACCAGTCAAGCAGCACTAAATAGCCGTCTCTTAGTTTGTCCATTCCTGCGTTGAAAGGAGCTATGTATTTTTTGATATAGGTTCCAATGGTAGATTTATGCTGTTCAAACAAGAAAAAGAGGAGGGGAATAAGCGTAACAGCCATCAGTATTGAGGCTCCGAACGCAAAAATCATGGTGAGTGATAGTGGGCCAAAAACCTTGCCGATAAATCCCGTTAAAAATTGAAAAGGAATAAGTACAATAATCGTTGTGGCAACGCCCACAAGAACCGCAAAGAAAACTTCGTTGGTTCCTTCAATAGCAGCTTCTTTTGCAGAAAGATCTTCTTCGTCGTAATGTCGGCTGATATTCTCAATAACAACGACAGCCCCGTCAACGACCATACCAACCGCCAAAATAATGGCTGAAAGAGTTACCAGGTCTAGTTCCATGCCGTTAAGTTTCATAAGGGCAAATGCAAGTAAAAAACTCATGGGCATAGCGATACTCACAATAAAAGCGCGGCGAATGCTTTCGAGAAATCCGAAAATAATCAGGGAGGCCAGAAAGAGTGCAAGGGCTATTGAGGTAGCCATATTACTGGTTACCTGCTCAGTGAATGATCCCTCTTCGGTAGCAACTTCAAATTTTAGATCGGGATACGCTTGCTCAAGGGTTGATATCTCAGCAGTAACACGATCAACAACCTCAACGGTGTTAGCATCATCTTGTTGTAAGATTTGCAGGGCTACTACTTCAGTTCCATTCGCTAAAAATGCACTTTTGGGATCTGCTGCCCCATCTTCGACTTCTGCAATGTCGCCGATAAGCAGTCTCTGATTGTTTTCATTTCTAATAGGGATATTTTTCACCTCATTAGCAGTTGTCAGAGATTCATCAAAACGAAGCAGTACTTCACGCCGGCTGTTATCAATGCTACCGAGCGGTTTCGATATATTGGCAGTCTGTATAGCTTGACTGATAGCAGAAAGCGTTAAGTTTGCAGCTTCCATGCGATCACGATCAATTGAAATATTAATCTGCCGCCGGTATCCGCCAAAAATATCTACAGAAGAAACACCACGGAGACGTTGCAGTGCCGGAGCAATTTCATTATCAGCAATTTGGCGGACCTTTTTGAGATTGCCATCGTGAGCACTAACACCAAGCGTAATTACGGGCTTGTCGCTTGAATTTATTTTCAGGATACGGGGTTCGCTTATTGATTTGGGCAGGCTTCCCTTAATACGGCTTACTGCATTTTGCACATCAACTGCCGCTAAATCTACACTCACATCGTAGTGAAATTCAGCCGTAACCACCGAAAGCCCATCTTGCGATTTGGAAGTGACTTTGGCTATACCATCCAGTGCAGCTACTTCCTCTTCAATATCTTCAGATACTTTTTCGGCTACGTCTAAAGCCGTAGCACCGGGATACTGCGTGAGAATAGTAACAACAGGGGGGGATGTTTCCGGGAAAAGTGAAATTGGTAGTGTCAGGTACGACTGTGCACCGAATACAAGGATTGCCAGCATTAGTGCATAAATGGTGTACCTGTTTTTTATTGAAAATGCTGCCCAGCTCATAAATTGGTAATCTTAAAATTATTTATTCAATGTTATTTCACGGGTGATTTCGACACGATCACCGGGTTCAACACTATTAACTCCGGAACTGATAATGTTATCATCTGGGGAAATATCACCTTTGACCTGGCGAAAATCACCGCGTTGAACGCCTAATTCTACTGGGATCGGTCTGGCCCTCGTTTGGTTGTCAATTTTAAACAGACGCGGTTGATCACTTCTTAAATCAATAGATGAGACAGGGGCTAAAAGAGCATTTTTTTGTTTGTTGATCGCAAACCTAAGGGTAACACCCGACCCTGAGGGACGATCATGAAAAGCGCTGTCAGGAAAAGAGGTGAAAACACGGATGCTCCGGAAAGGCGGTTTAGCTTGGGAATCTATCCGTTCTACGGTCCCCGCTATCGTATTATTGCTAAGTTTTGCTGTTACTGAACTGCCAACTTTGATTCCTTTCCTAATATCCTGTTCCAGTACATCTGCATAAACGGTCGGTTGGCCTTGGTGGAAAAAGAAGATAGGTTGGTTGGGACCAATATTACTGCCTTCGCGGATCATAATTGATCCGATAGTTCCTTTAGCGGGTGCATGCATGCGGGTCTGTTTTTGACGTTCCCGGACTTCTTCAAGTGCTGCCCTTGCCGCATAGAAACTGCTTAATGCCTGTTCATAGTTAAAGGCTGTCTTATTGAATACCGTTTGAGAAATAGCTCCATCTTTATACAGTGCACTGTCTATTGATACTTCTCGTTCCCAGAAAGATTGTGAGGATTTAGCTTTGTTAAACTCACTTTCAGCACGCCTGAGTTGAGCATCCAGTTCAGGTACAGCTACAGTAGCTAAAAGTTGGCCTTGTTGAACCTTCTCACCTTCCTCAACGAGTATTTGGTTGAGTGTTCCGCCTATACGAAAGGAAAGATTCCCATCTTTTGTTCCAGCTACTGTTCCCAAGTATGGAAGTTGGTCAGCAATAGTTTTAACTGTTGGCTGGGTAATTTCAACAGGTACGGTGGTATCCTGATTGTAATTTGATTCTTGATCAGTAACTGCGTTTTCACTGGTCAACCATAGTACGGCACCAGTCCCAAACAAGGCTATAGTAAAGACGATCAAAATATCTTTCTTATTCATGTTCATAACGATTCACCTTTTGCCAATTTAATGGCTATTTCCTTATTCAATTGTCCTGTTAATACTGCAATATTAATATTTAGCATCCTAAGCTGAGCGCGCATGGCAAGTAGTTCTGCCCGCACGCTGTTTAATTTCGATTCTGTAGTAAGCAAATCAGTTAGGGTAGAGCGTCCCTGTTTATATGATTTAGATTCTAACCGATAGGTTTCTTCTAAGTATTCTGTACGAGTTCGGGTCGCTTGAATACGTTTTTGGGTTTCATATTGGGCATTGGTCAGTTTATTTAGTTGTTGGCGATATTGTTGTCGGGTTTTCTCTAACTGGATTTGCTTGGATTTTGCCTGCTTCTTTTTCACTTGGTTATTGACGACTTTTTTGCTGGCAAAAAGAGGGATGTTTAATCGTATTCCAACCATCCACTGATCATCAATTTCAAATTCACTTCCTGTTCTAAACTGTTCGACTGCGAAAAGATTGAATTGAGGTAAAAAAGCTCGATATGAAGCGCGGGCTTCAAGATCTACTGCCTTTTTTTGTTTTTTTGCTACAGAAATGCTTGGTGCGTCATTGGTTGAGGCTTGATCTGGATTAAAGAGCACATCTTCTTTAAAACGAAGTGAAGCAATCAGGTCTATACTTATTTTTTGCTCTATACCCAAGTCATCAGTCAGTACTTCTAAAAGCTCATCAATGGTATTTTCGGTTTCTATTAAAGCGGTTTCTGCCTCTACTATTGTATCTTCAATTTTTAAGAGATCAACGTTTGCTATTCGTCCTTTCTGGTAAAGAGCTTGTAGCTGCTCCTTATTCTTTTTAAGACTATAGACACGTTCATTTTGTACCTTCTTTAGTTCCTTAAGCTGCTGTAATTGAATATATGCCGAGGTTGTTGACTCAATCGTTTCCATCCGCGCCAGTTCGTACTTTATATTAGCAGCATCGGCCAGTGCTTTTGTTTTTTTGCGCAATGCACCGCTTTCACCAAAATCAAAAACTTTCCATTCAACCTGAATGTTGGCTTCAAATAGTTGGTTGTCGAGGGGAGGAAAGGCCTCTTGCTTACGAATGGGGGTGACAATTTGCGGGTATTGTGACCGCGTATATGATAGGCTACTGTTTATTTTTGGGATATAATCGGAAGAAAGTAAACCGCTGCCTGCTTCCGCAGCTTCTTTATCAGCTTTTGCAATACGTGTATTTGTAGCATGCTCTAAAGATCGTTCTATTGCTTCAGCTAAGGAGATCGGTTTTTCCTGGGCAACAGCTGTTGCTACTAATCCCAAAAATATTAGAAAACTTGTTAATAGTGTACGTAACAAAATAATTATTTATTATAAGTGAGCGTTCACTCACAATATAATTTTATTTAACTTCTAAGTCAATTTGAATACCAGATATTTTATTTATGGGATAATACTGTAACTCTATTATCCCATAAATAGGGCAAAGTTTGCTTTGAGAATTCTTAGCTCAGTTATGTTAGTTGATTGAACAAAGGTACATAGAGATAAGAGTTATGTTCCGGTATTATTTCAACATTACTCGTCTGGTTTTTGGGATGGAAAATCTTGCCTCCCTGATAAGCGGTATAAAGCAAAGCTCCCAGTGAAATTAATGCTGAGATAGCCAGTATTCCAAAGAGGGTGTTTTGCCAGCGAATATTATAGGAGAGGGCAAAAAATCCCACCGCACTTATTACCCCAGTTAAAATAGTGAACCAGAAGGCAATTTCAGCCGCTTCTTCGTGATCGTGAATCACATCATGAGAAGCCACATTTAACTCTTCTACAATATCTTCGGCCGCTTCGCCGGTTTCCATGGCTACATAGCTGCTCACAGCCCCGATCAGAAAGAAGGTAAGGGCAATTTGCAGTATAGAAGTATTCTTCTTGATCAATCCCCATACTAAGATCAGCAGGCCAAAACCAACACTGAAAATGGGAATATGATTGACGACGAGATGTAAATAATCAGCTTCCATAATAACTCCGTTTTAAGTTTAGAAGGATTCCTCCTCCGATACTAGTTCTTTTCCTTTTTCCATCCAATGATAGACGGTGGGTAATACCAGCAGCGTAAGCAGTGTTGCTGTAACAAGACCCCCGACCACTACCGAGGCCAACGGACGTTGTACTTCGGAACCGGGCCCAGTGTTAAAGGCCATCGGGATAAATCCGAGGCTGGCTACCAGGGCGGTCATCAGTACGGGACGTAAACGGTCGCTGGCTCCTTGGATGACGGCTGTTTTGAGGTCTTGTCCTTCTCTCCTCAGATCATTCAAATGAGAGACCAGAACAATACCGTTGAGCACGGCCACCCCGAACAGGGCCACAAAACCGATGCTGGCTGATACAGAGAGGTAGAGTCCTCTCATCCAGAGCATGAAAATACCTCCGGATAAGGCCATCGGGAGGTTGAGAAATATCAACAGGGTAAATCTGAACTTGCCAAACATCATATAAAGCAACCCAATAATAATTAATAACGAAATGGGTACCACGATGTAGAGGTGATTCATAGCTCGCTGCTGGTTTTCAAACGTTCCACCGTATTGCAGAAAGTATCCGGCCGGGATATCAATATTCTCATTGATGGCCTCTCTTAAATTGGATACGTAGGTACCGATATCAATATCTTTGATATTTATTCCCAGTATGGCACGCCTCCATCCGTTTTCTCGAGAAATTTGCCGGGGGCCTTCTTCAGCATTAATATTGGCGACTTCTTTAAGCGGAATATATCCACCGTTGGGTAGCTGTATGGGAACATCCATAATGTCCTGAAAATCCTTTCTCAGGTTTTCAGGAAGACGCACCCTGATATCAAAGCGGCGCTGGCCTTCAAAAATCTGCCCGGCTGTACTCCCGCCTATACCTGTTTCAATCACACTTTGAACTTCATTTACATTGAGCCCATAGGTGGCTACTGCTTCACGATCAATTTGAATATTGTAATAGGGTTGTCCGCTACTCTGCTCCATGATAAAATTATCGGTCCCCTTAAGGTCACTGAGTAGTCCTGATATTTTTTGTCCCACGGCATTGAGGGTATCAAGCTTTTCACCGAATATTTTCACCGCAATATCAGATTTGACCCCACTCGTTAACTCATCCACACGCATGGCGATAGGTTGGGTAAAGTTGTAGGATAGACCCGGCTCAGTTTCCAGGTAGGGGCGAATACTTTCGATAATATCTTGTTTACTGATTCCATCACGCCACTGCTCACGAGGCTGCAGCACTACCCAAACATCCGTTTGGTGAATACCCATCCAGTCATTGGCAAGATCTGATCGTCCTGTTTTAGGTACAACCGTTTTGACTTCAGGAATGTTCTTTTTGATTTTGCCGGCCAACCAGTTGGCATTGTTTACGGATTCATCCAGTGTTACCGAAGGCATGCGGATTTGCTCGATGAGTATGGATCCCTCATCTAACTCCGGTAAAAACTGGGTGCCAAGGAAGGGCATTATTGCAATGGAAATACCAAATATTGCTACAGCAGAACCCACAATGATGCCCTTTTTATTCAGACTTTGCTTGAGAAATTTTTCATAGCGAGGCTTTAGCCAGTTAATGACATAGTTTTTACGCGTTTTCACTCCATTACGAAATACAAGAGCTGATATAGCAGGCACATAAACCAAGGCTAAAATAAGCGATCCCAGAACCGCAGCTCCCACGGTTATAGCCATGGGTCGAAATAGAATACCTTCCATTCCCGAAAAAGTCATTACGGGGACATATACCATCAGGATAATTAAGACCCCAAAGAAAATAGGACGGGCTACTTCATGAGCGGCCTCCCGAATGATCTTCAGTTTTGATTTTTCCGTTTTATCGCTGTTCAGTTTCTCTACAATATTCTCCACCATCACTACCGATCCATCGACGACCATACCAAAGTCAATGGCTCCCAAACTCATAAGGTTTGCGGCAAGTCCCAACTGATCCATTCCAATAAATGCAAAGAGCATAGACAACGGTATTACCGCTGCAACGATGAGGGCACCGGTAATTTCACCGAGTAAGAGTAGCAACACGGCAATCACAAAGAACCCACCCTCTACCAGGTTGGTAATAATGGTGTCGGTCGTACGGTCAACGAGATCAGATTGATCATAAAATTTTTCAATTGTTACCCCCTCGGGTAAACTTTTATTGACCTCGTCAATTTTTTGGTCCATATCCTGGATTACTTTGCGGCCATTTCCTCCGCGAAGCATCATTACAATACCGGTGACGATCTCTCCCTGTCCATCGCGGGTTACCGCGCCTTGTCGCAGTTGTTTGCCAATATTTACATCTGCAATGTCTTTAACATAGATGGGACGATCTTCCGATCGTTTAACAATGATGTTCTCGATATTATCGGCATTGGAAATTTGCCCAAAACCCCGGATAATATACTGTTCCCGGTTGTGTTCAAGAAAATTACCTCCGGATACGCTGTTATTGTTTTTAATAGCGTCGGTAACATCCTTTAGGCCAATGCCAAAGTTCCTTAGCTTATCAGGATCTACTGATACATCATACTGCTTTACAAAGCCTCCGAACGAGTTGATTTCGGTTACTCCATCAACCGTTTTTAATTGAGGGGCAATCAGCCAATCCTGAATAGTGCGGAGTTCGGTAAGAGTATGGTTTTTGCCTTTTACCTCATACTGAACAATTTCGCCCATAGCGGTAGATATGGGACCCAAATTGGGGGTGGATACTCCTTCAGGCAGTTCGCCTGCAATACTTTGGACACGCTGGCTTACCTGTTGACGGGCAAAATAAATGTCTGTACCCTCTTCAAACAATATGGTTACTGCTGACAAGCCAAACTGTGAAATGGAGCGAACTTCTTTAACATTTGGAAGCCCGTTCATCGAGGTCTCTATGGGATAGCTCACCAACCGTTCTACATCATAGGGAGAGTATTGACCGGCTTTAGTAATGACCAGTACTTGAACCGGAGTAACATCAGGTTGAGAATTTATTGGGATATTTGATAATGAAAACACGCCCCCAACAGCCATCAGCAAGACCAGGGCAAGGGCTACAAATTTCTGTTTTAAACTAAAATCGATAACTCTGTTTAACATAGTAGGCGAAACTGTAGGTTAGTCGGCAAATTGTTCGAAACGTTCTAATGCTTTAAGGCTGAAAACCTGGCTCACTGCGATCTTTTCTCCCGGTTTTAGTCCTGAACCTATGACGGCACGATCATTAGTCATACGTTCAACCTCGACGATCCTCTTTACATATTCTCGCGGAGAACGCTGTACAAAAACAGCAGCATCTTGTTGTTCAAATTGAATAGCAGAAAGGGGAATCGTAAAACTTGAATCTGAGGGTTGTGCGGCGTAATTCATCCGTACACTCTGACCCACGATAGGCCAGTTGTTCTGAGTCGGTACAATGCTGTTAAGCACGATGGATTTGTTTGCTTCGTCCAGAGCCGGATTGACCGAGCCAACCGTCGATTCAATTCTCTTTTTTTGAGGCGTACTGCCTTCTGTTTTTTCGGTAATTACAACGGGGGTACCCTCACGCACAAAGGGGGCGTCTGCTGCTGAAACAAAGCCTTTAACAAGAACTTCGGTATTATCAATGATATCCAAGAGTTTGTCATAGGAGTTGACGGATTCTCCAAGATCTATCAGATGCTGATTTAATACACCTGAAATGGGGGCATGAATCGTGAGTTGAGATTTTGGGTCCGAGGTAAAAGGATCCCAATTTTGAACCTCATTGCTTGTAATACCCACAGCACGAAGCCGAGCTAAAGAAGCACTCTGTTTCGTCATTGCTCTTCGGAGGTCGGCTTGTGATCGTTGAAGGGTGCGTTCCGGGCTAATCTTTTCTTCCGTTAACACTTTCAGGCGTTCTACCTGTTGTTCTTGATAGGTGACTTCAGCGGTTGCTTCCAAATAATCACCAACCAAGTTGGCAAATTCCAGACTTTCCAAAGTTAGTAGGGGATCTCCCTTTTGCACCCGGTCTCCCTCGTGGGCATAAATTTTAGATACCCTTCCGTTAATAGGAGAGCTAACCACAGAAATGCGTTCCGGGGCCGCAAAAACTTGTCCTGGCGCATTAATTGAGAAATTAATTTGATCTTTTTCTACGGCATAAACTTTAATATTGAGGTCTTCGACTTGTTGCTCGGTGAGCCGCACCACCTGCTCCTGGGTTCCTTTTTCCGAAAGGGAAGGGGGTGTTCCCGGATCAGTAGTAGTCCCTTCCGGACTGGTATCCGAGCTGCAACTTCCAAGAAAAAGAAGAGACAACAGAATCAGTCCCGCAGATTTAATGGATGAATTTATTTTTTGTGATGACAAAACGTTCATAATAGATGCTGGATTTTAATTAAATATGATATCTGTTTGCAGATATTTCTCGAGTTCGATCACTTGCAGATAATAATCTCTCAGTGTTTCGTAATACGATTGCTGTGTTCGCAGGTACGTTCGCTGGGCTTCCAGCAGGGTAAGCAGATCCAGCTCACCGAGTCGGTACCCTTTTTGTGTCATATCTACCAACTGTTTTGATTTTTCTTGGATAGATTTGCGATATCGAATTACGTTGGCGCGTGTAGTTTCATAGCCGTGCCAGGCTTGCTCAGCCTGTTTTTTGATGGAAAGTTGTTCTTCACGGTGTTTCCATTCGACTCTGCGATATTCTGCTTTCGACTGTTGCACTTTGTTAGACTGGTTTATGCCGAACCAAAGGGGCACGCTCACTCCGATTTCAAAAGCGTTGAAATCAAAACCATTGCCAAAATCCTGCCGGTAGTACATAACATTTAGGTCAGGCAGATAACTGCTTTTGGCGGCTTTTGTCTGATAGGAAGCAGCAAGCTGTTCTTTATTTATTTGCTGCAGTTGTGGATGGCTTTCTAATTGTTGAAGGACTTCCTCTTGGTTAATATTTACTTCTACATAATGCAGTGTATCGGGGAAGCCGATTTCATAAGTTTGTTGCTCCTCATCCAGCCCAATCGTCTCAAATAAATTGTAGCGTGCCTCCATAATCTGCTGGTAGGCTTTCTCCATATTATTTTGTGCTTCGGTAAGCTGAAGATCGGCCTGCATGGCGTCAATTTCGGAGGATTCACCGAGATCGGACCGAGCTTGTGCCGCATTTCGCAAGTTTTTTAACAGTTGCACCCGCTCTTGTGCCAGGTGGCTCGATTCAATAGCATAGGCAAGCTTGGTATAGGCAGATTTCACATTGGCCTTGAGCTGAAGTTTCAATGCCTGTAGTCGGAGTTCCAGCGAACTGGTATTAGCACGTTCGCTTTTTACCCGATAGTAGCCGGTTAAGGGAAAGTCCAATGATTGTGAAACGATCCAGCGCTGTTCTCCAAAAGTACCCTGACCAATGCCTTCCTTGGCATAGGTAACAGTAGGATTTTTAATGCCCAGACTTAGACCGGCCTGTTGTTTTTGGGCTTCAATACTATTTTTTAGCTGGTTTACCTGTGGACTGTGTTCGTAGGCAATATTAAGGGCCTTACCAACACTCAAATTGTTAAGGTCCGTTGTATCTTGCGGAGTGGGTTGAAATGAAACAAGCAGTGCAATTATTACAGAAAAAATCATTACGTATTTCTTTGTCCGTTTAAACGCGACTATGCGTAGTTGTTCTGTGGACTAAGGTAATAATCAAATCTGTAGAGAATATGGATTTGGAACCTATACTTTTTGAGACCCTTTATTCGCCATATCAAGGAAATACTATGGTCTGCTCTCTTGAAAGAGATCTCAAGAGATGGAAGTCATGGTAAGGGAAATTTTTGGAAAAAAGAGATGCAGTTAAATTCGAGGGCTGCCAATCAATGACTAATTGTTGATTTTATATGTATAGTCTTGGATTTAAAACTGGATGGAAACTTTGGCTCCTTTGTCCGGGCGATTACGGGCCGAACAATTGAAATCATGCAGTCGACAGATGCTTTGGACAATGGAGAGTCCCAAACCGGGACTGTTATCATCAAAACCATGGGTGTGATTTTGTGTTTTTTGAAACCGATCAAAGACCGAATCAATAAACTCTTGTGGAATGCCTGGGCCTTCATCCAGTACAGAAAAGATACGTTGTTCCTCATCACAGCTTGTTCTGAGGATAATAGAAGCACCGCTTGGCGTATACTTAATTGCATTCTGAATGATATTATAGATGGCCGCCTGAATTAATTCGCTGTTGCCCTTTACTTTAATCGTGCAGTCAAACTCTTTATGCATCGTGAGTTGCTTCATCTCAATAAAATCACTGAGCTCATTCATAACATTTTCGGCAATAGCCGTAATTTCGACATCTTCATCGAGCGAATACTGCCGGTTTTCTACACGACTTATGAGTAGCAAAGCGTTGCTCAGGCGACTCAGCCGCACGGCTGTATCCTGAATATTGCCGGCTGCTTTAGTGGTTTTTTCATCGAGGGCATCTGCATTCGAAAGAATTTTCTCCGCTTTTTGCCGGATAATAGAAAGTGGAGTCAATAATTCATGGGAGGCATTCTGAATAAACTGTTTTTGATCCTCAAACGATGAGCGAATATGCTGCATCATGGAGTTAAGAGCTCGATTTAAAACGTTTATTTCATAGGTACTGGTTTCGGGGAAGGATTCCTCGAGGTCAGACGGGTCGGAGATATGTTCGAGCGTAGAAACGGTTTGGTAAAAGGGCGTAAGAATTTTATCCAGCACAAATTGATTGAGGATATAGAGTAGCAGAATCCAGATCAGCAATCCCGCCAGTATGCTCAGTAATATCGTTCTGCTGATATGTTCCCAAGAGGCAACTTCCTCATACAATCGTACGGTATAATAGGTATCGTTGACATTGATGGCTGTGGTCAGCCGCCGATAGGATTTTTCCTCCACTTCTTTGGTTGGGTTTCGAAGGGTATCGATTGTCGAAAATTGATTTTCATGTGGGGCAATAGCACCATCATATTTTTGAATTTCGATCCATTCGTAAGAGCCAAGAATGCCCAGCTTTTTGATGTCTTCAAGGCTGGAGGCGTTTTCGTCAATTTGATTAATGATATCAATTTTGTGTTGCAGCAGGTGATTATCGAGCTCACCGTATACGGAAGAATTCACAAGGTAATAGATGCCGACCACAGTAAGGGCAAAAACAACCAGCGTTAAAGCGGTATTACTCAGTAGTATTTTGTTATTCAGTTTCATAAGTCGTCAGTTTGTATCCCACACCATACACTGTTTTAATGAGATTCTCCACCCCGGCCGTATTTAATTTTTTACGGACATTTTTCATGTGAGAATTAATAAAATTCAGGGAGAAACGATCATCAATTTTGCTTCCCCAAATGTGTTCGGCAAGTGCAATCCGGGTGATGGTTTTATTTTTATTAAGCATCAGGTAGCGGAGTATTTTGTACTCAGTTTCTGTGACGTCCAGCGGTTTATCATCAACCTGCACCTTCATGTGGTCCAAATTGAGTTTCAACGGACCCGCCGCAATTTGATTATCGCTAAGGTTATATTTTCTGCGCATTACCGCATGAATGCGGGCTCTCAATTCGGCAATGGGGAAGGGTTTGGCCAGATAATCGTCGCTACCCAGCTCCAGCCCTTTAACTTTATCCTCGGTTTCCCCGCGGGCCGTGATGATAATAACAGCAGTTTCTTTGTGATCACTTTTAATCGTTTGGAGTAGGTCAAGGCCGTCGCCGTCGGGCAACCCCAGATCCAATAAAATAAGATCGTATTCTTCTGCTGCTACGAGATCTGAAGCTTTGGTCAGCTTTTGAGCCGAATCAACATTAAATTGTTCTTCGAGCAGACACTCTTCAAGGTCTTCAATTAGCAGCGGTTCATCTTCAACAATCAGCGCGCGCATATGTTAATTGTTTTGTTGTTGCATTTGATGATGTTCGATTCGTCGCCGGTGGGCTTTCAGGTAGCGTTCATCTTCGGCATAGGTGGTAGGGTAGACATCGGGCACCGGCTTAGGATTAAGATTTTCGTCCACATTTACAAAGGTAAACACACAGGTGTTCGACAGTGCTTTAGTCACCTTGTCCATACTGGTGCGCTCGATATCAATTTCAATCGTCATTGAAGTATCGCCGGTATAGACGACGCGGCTGGTAAAGTCGAGCTTGTCCCCAATGCGGATGGGCTGCAGAAAATTGATCCGGTTTACGCGGACAAAAATGGGGCGGTCGGGCATGATTTCCTCAGCCTGAATAAGGGCAAGTTCAAACGCCCTGCGGATAACGTAGCCCCCGAATATTTTTTGTGGCACATTTTCCAAATTTGGATACATTCGTTCTACGCTATTACGGATCTGCTTGCCAGCCAGCAATCCCTCAAAATCTTCTCTTTCCTGGGCTTTGTGTAGCTCTCGGAGCATCTGATATTCTTCCTTGCTGGGCGGTTCATCGAGTGCATCAATCTGCTCACGGTATTTTTTGCGTCGCTCAATAGCGGCCTCGTATCGCTGCTTCTCAATGTCGCTTTCATATTCAAGTGGTGGAATGGGCAGGCTTTCGGCCTCATCGCCTTCACCTTTGCGTGCTACCATCGTGAAATAGCAGGCGGCAAGCGACTGATCGGCCTCTTTATCTTGATCCACGCGAATACCGACCTCCATCGAAGTTCGTCCCACATAATTGATGCGAGCACGTAAATATACATCTTCGGTGATATCTCCGGGAACATGCAGGGCAATATCATCCACTGCAGCGGTAACCACACGGCCTTCAGGCTCAAACTGATGCACATAATCAAGGGCGATATCTTCGGCAATTTTATCGAGCTCCTCAAGCAGACGACCCCACCTGATATTACCGGGGATATCTTTGTCAACAATCATGAATTTTTTACGCAGCTTCTTGTCTCTGCTAAAAGGGAGCGTGCGTTCGATGGAAGTATCGAGTGGGCGCATAGATATCGTTTTTGTTAATACATTGGAATTGAATAAATATAGAAATCTGTTGGTACTTTTAAATATACGTAGTGTTGATGTATAGAATAAATAATCCTGATAACTCGAGATTGTTATTGTAAAGTGATATCAATAATCTGTGCTTGTTTAAAAGATTAAGGTAAAATGTATTATATGGACAACGTACCTGTGGTTTCAACGGATCAGTTACAGAGGTTTGTCAATAAGAGTTTAGGAACGGTTTTGGATGTAAGACCTATTGCTGCCTATAACGGCTGGCGGCTTCGAGATGAAAATAGGGGCGGTCATATACCAAACGCTAAAAGTATTCCTCTGAAGTGGACCCGGTACATGGATTGGGTTGAAGTGCTGGATGAAAAAAATATCAAAAAAAGTGCACCCGTAGTGGTGTATGGGTATGAGAAAGAGGAGGCGCGATCCATGGCGGAAAAATTACTGGATCTGGGGTATGATGACCTTCGTGTTTATAATAAGTTTTTGACGGAGTGGATTGTTGATGAGGATTTACCGCTACACCGGCTTGAACGATACAAACAGCTGGTGCATCCGGAGTGGGTGAAACAGCTTATCGAGGGGAATAATCCCCAAGAGTATGACAATGATGATTTTGTGATTTGCCATTCGCATTATGGCTATCCCGAGGATTATAAAAAGGGACACATCCCAGGTGCGATTGCATTGGATACGAATTGGCTGGAGTCGACGGAGAACTGGAATCGCCGTACGCCAGAAGAACTGCGGACACGGCTGGAAAGCCTGGGAATTCATTATGATACCACCGTGGTGGTGTATGGACGTTTTTCGGCGCCGGTGTATGACGAGGAACGTTTTCCCGGGAAAAGTGCGGGACATCTGGGAGCTATGCGCAGTGCTGCCATTTTGCTCTATGCCGGTGTTCAGGATGTCCGTATTTTAAATGGCGGGATTACTTCATGGGAGGATGCAGGATATAAGCTTTCAACTGAAGAAGTAGATCCAAAACCTATCGATGATTTTGGGATTGAAATACCTGGTCGTCCGGAAATCATGATTGACACACCAGAGGCCAAAGAGTATTTGGCTTCGGAAGATGCAGAGCTGGTTAGCGTTCGGAGCTGGCCGGAATTTATCGGAGAACGTAGCGGCTATCACTACATTGAGAACAAGGGACGTATTCCCGGAGCCGTATTTGGTAACTGTGGCAGCGATGCTTATCACATGGAAAATTATAGAAATTTTGATCACACCATGCGTGAATATCAGGAAGTAGCACAAAATTGGATAGAAGAGGGGCTAACGCCCGACAAAAAATTAGCTTTCTACTGTGGGACCGGCTGGCGGGGAAGCGAAGCTTTCTGGAATGCATACCTAATGGGGTGGCCGAAGGTTTCGGTATATGATGGCGGATGGTACGAGTGGAGCAGCGATCCTAAAAATCCGATAGGCACCGGTGAGCCGGAGTAGGGAGGCATGTGTGTACTTTTTTTGCCCAAATGTTAACTGATAATCATTACCAATAGTTTAGTAATTCGGGTTTTATCTAAAGGTATCTATGGAATTCGAACAGCTGATTTTTGGTTACATTACTAAACAGTTAATTTAACATTAAATTAATTAAGGACACAAGGAATCACCTATGGAGTTTGGCATTTATACTTTTGTTGAAAATACTCCGCATCCCCAGCTGGATCGCATGCTTACGCCCGCCGCGCGGTTTGAAAACCTAATGGAAGAAATTGAATTGGCCGATGAGGCCGGGCTCGACCTATTTGGTATTGGAGAGCACCATCGCGAGGAATATTTATCGTCATCACCGACAACCATTCTTGCTGCAGCAGCATCGCGCACCAAACAGATTGGCCTCAGTAGCGCAGTTACGGTTTTGGGATCCGAAGATCCCGTTCGGGCGTATCAGCAGTTTGCGACGATTGATCAGCTTTCCAAAGGACGGGCTGAAATTATGGTGGGTCGCGGGTCTTTTGTGGAGTCTTTTCCGTTGTTTGGATACGATTTGCAGGATTATGAAGAGTTATTCGA
Organism: Fodinibius sp. SL11; assembly: GCF_052060035.1. Taxonomy (NCBI): domain Bacteria; kingdom Pseudomonadati; phylum Balneolota; class Balneolia; order Balneolales; family Balneolaceae; genus Fodinibius; species Fodinibius sp. SL11. The sequence continues at coordinate 322,437 of NZ_JBPOEA010000002.1, forward strand.
GGAAAAATTGGATCTACTTCTGAAACTTCGTGAAAATGAAACGGTCACTTGGAGCGGAAAGCACCGTCCCGATATCGATAGCCGTGGTATATATCCACAGCCATATCAAGATAAAATTCCCGTATGGAGAGCAGTCGGCGGAACGCCAAAGTCAGCTTATCAGGCGGGTGCACTCGGACTGCCGATGGCGTTGGGGATTATTGGCGGTCAGCCCGAGCAGTTTAAGAAGCTGGCCGATATCCATAAAAGAGGAGCTGAGGAGAACGATCACAATCCGCCAAAACTGAGCATCAATTCCCATGGATTTATTGCCGAAAATTCCAAGGAGGCGGCTGATATCGCTTTTCCCGCTTTCAAAGTAACGATGGATAAAATCGGTGAAGAGCGCGGTTGGCCACCGATGACGCGCGACAAGTTTGAGGCTTCCCGAACGCTTCGTGGGGCGAATGCGGTTGGTGATCCACAAGAAATTATTGACAAAGTGCTGTTTCAGCACGAAATTTTTGGTCACGATCGCTTTTTGCTGCAGATGAGCGTGGGTTCTATTCCACACAAGAAATTGCTTAAATCAATTGAATTATTTGCAACGGAAGTGAAGCCGGCGGTGAATAACGCACTTAATGAAAGATAAATTAAATACTATGAACGATGTCAGGATGACGTTTAAAGCTCCCTGGGACTGGTTGCTTATCTTGATGACGAGTGGAGTCACATTATTGCTGCTTGGACTCGATTACTATTCGACCGGAATAATTCCCACGCTTATCACATGGTCCATTATTTTGGGAGCGCTCGGTTTTGGCATATTTGGGTATCACATAGAAGATGAACATCTCAAAATATTACGGCTCGGTTGGTCGAAGGATATCGAGTTATCAGACATCAAAAGTGTAGCGTATAAGCCTTATGCGATGACGGGGTCAGTGAGAACATTTGGGATAGGCGGACTGTTTGGCTACGTTGGCTATTTCAGAAATAGCATTCTCAAAAGTTACAAAGCGTACGTGACCCATCGTGAGAAAACGGTGGTGCTCACAACTGAAGAGGGAGAAATCGTAATTTCTCCGGATGATCCAGAAGCGTTTGTGGCATCTATAAAGTCAGTTTTAGGCGATCATCTTGTCGACAGTTGATAACCGGTTTGAGAAATTCATCCCTATTAAGAATTGATCTTATTTAAGTTTCTGTTTCAATGGCAGTTTCGTATCATTGAGCCTCATAAATCTAACCACTTAAACCCTATTTTTATATGTATACCGGTTTACAACACCTGCACTCCGGCTTTGCATACCTGGTGCTGCTTATTTTAGTTGGCGTTATAGGATATGCGTTAATCAATTTGATCAACAAAAAGCCATTCAGCGAAACCTCGCGTAAACTCTCATTAGTGGGTTTAATTGCAGCTCATACCCAATTACTTATTGGCTTTGTACTCTATTTTCTCTCACCCAATGTGATATTTTCCGGGGAAGCGATGGGCGATGCCATGTCGCGCCTGTATTTACTCGAGCACCCGCTGACCATGATTATTGGTATCGTGTTGATTACCATTGGTTACTCCAAGGCCAAAAGTGGAGATGATGATGCCGCTCGATATAAAAAGATCCTCATTTTTTACGGCTTGGGATTATTCCTGATCCTGCTTCGCATTCCATGGTCGGCATGGCCGGGCATGTAGTTTTCTTTTATTCTGATTAAAACGTAAAACCTTTTCCTATCTAATAATTGGCGGCATGAGCATCATTGAAGTTATCATTCTCAGCATCATAGAGGGAATTACCGAGTTTTTACCGATCTCCTCAACAGGACACATGATCTTGGCCTCTCATCTTATAGGATTAGAAAACACCGAGTTTCTCAAAACATTTGAGATCTCTATCCAGCTTTCGGCGGTGCTGGCCATTGTGGTGATGTATCGAGATAAATTGTTTGCCGGATTACAGTTGTACTTTAAACTATTTTGGGCCTTTATTCCTGTTTCCATTGTTGGGTTACTATTTTATGACACGATTAAAGCGGTGCTGTTTAATACCGTTGTAGTGAGCGTGATGCTTATTTTAGGTGGACTTGTGCTCATCTGGCTTGATAAATGGACCCGCAACCGGGAAACGCAATATGCCGAACTGGAAGACATCTCCACTAAAAGTGCTCTGATGATCGGTATTGCTCAGTGTTTTGCCCTTATTCCCGGTACATCGCGTGCCGCAGCAACGATTATCGGTGGCGCGGCCATTGGCTATAACGAGCGACAGGCAACTGAATTTTCTTTTTTGCTGGCCATTCCTACCATGGCAGCAGCGACAGGGTATGACCTTTTAAAAACGGCTTCGGCCATTTCTATGGAGCAGTTTATGCTATTGGGACTGGGAAGCGTTTTTGCCTTTATCTTTGCCTGGATAGCTGTTAAGGGCTTCCTCAAAATTGTAGATCACTATGGTTTCCGACACTTTGGATATTACCGCATCGGTTTGGCGGTCGTGTTTTTAATATTGGCTTTCGGTTTTAATATTACTTTGTATTAAGAGATAAAATATTAAACCTGAAGTATGGCCGGTCGCAAAACCACCCCTCTCAAAGATTTTTCGCTTGGTTCCCACCGCTGTTCGGTTGATCTGCGACTGGAAAAGCTGAGTATGGTGCCCTTTTTTGAGGATTTGGAAAAAGAAGAGCTCACAGCCATTAATCAGCAATTTAGTGCAGCGCATCATCAAGCAGAAGAAACGATTTATCACCAGGATGAACGGGCGACTATGCTGCGGGTTGTGGTCCACGGTGCCGTAAAGCTGGTGCGGCACACCATGGATGGAAAAGATGTGCTGTTGGATATGCTTCAACCGGGCGAATATTTTGGGAACCTTTCTAATACGGGCAGGGCCATTTATTCTGAAACCGCTCGTGCGCAAACCGATGTCTGTATCCTCTCTATTCGGATGAGTGACTTTCGATCGCTTCTTAATGATTATCCGAAAGTTGCTGTGGCCGTACTCGATATAACGGCCGACCGACTACAGTCTTCCCAAGAAAAAATTCGTCATCTTACTACTCTGACTGTTAAAAAGCGCATTGCGCATATCCTGGTGATGCTTTCCGAAAAATTCGGTGAACAAAGCACATACGGATTGCTTCTGCAGCTTCCACTGTCACGCAAAGATTTAGCTGATATGGCGGGAACTTCCTCAGAGACCGCCAGTCGGATAATGAGCGACTTTCAGGATCACGATATAATAAAAACAGGTCGTCAGTGGGTTGCAATTAGTAATATGAATCGCCTTGCCGATATCGCCAAAGAGTAGTCAGGGTAGAGTACAGGAAAAATTACTTTTTCCCGATAGTAAATAAATCCTCCCTTAATTGAGCCAGATCATTTTAGTGCAGATAGACCTCCGTTACATTGGGAACAGAAACCAATGATAACAAACGGAGAACATGATGTTACAACTAAAAACGGTAAAATTATCTGCACTAATAGCATTTTTCTTTTTAGCGGGATTAACGTTTCCACAACAGGCCGAAGCACACTGCGATCGAATTAACGGTCCGGTAGCGGTGGACGCCCGAAAAGCCCTGGAAACCGGTGACGTAGGTCACGCTCTTATCTGGGTAACGGAAAAACAATCCGATGAACTTAAATCAGTTTTTGAACAGGCAAGAAAGGTTTATGTAAAGGGCGACGAATCCAAGGAATTAGCTGAACGCTATTTCATGGAGACTACCGTGCGATTACACCGCGAAGCCGAAGGGATGCCTTTTACCGGATTAAAGCCGGCCCAACCCAATCCCAAAGATATTGCCGTCGCTGAAGAGGCTCTGCAGTCAGGAGATGTAGAACCGGTAGCCACGATGCTTGCCAGTGAGATCAAAGAAAAGGTTACGGAGCTACATCAACAGGCGATAGAAACCCAAGGTAAGAAGAGTGAAAGTGTTGCTTCGGGACGTGAGGCCGTGGATGCCTATGTACGATATATCGTGTATGTCCATAGCCTGTACAAGACCATCCAAAGTGGGCCAGCACACGGAATCGGGAATTAACTGACAAAAGCTAATCATCAAAAAACGAGAACACTATGGAATCACTGACTAAAACAATACTGCGAAGCGACGAATTAAGCTGCCCATCCTGTGTTAGCAACATCGAATCGACCTTAAATAATATGAAGGGTGTCCAAGAGGCCAAGGTCCATTTCAATACCGGACGAATTGAAGTGGAACACGATAGTGAGACTGTTTCTGAGCAGAATCTTATAGATGCTATTCAGGATACGGGATACGAAGCAAAAGTATCACAATTTTAAAGGGTAACAGATTAGTGTTATGAGATTATTAAATCGATTAAAGCAAAAGATCAGAAATCCGACAAGCCGAAAGAAGCTATTACTTATAGCAAGCGGGATATTTATTGGGATGGGCTGGTCGGCCGAATGGCTTTTTAGTGCTCCAGTCGTTTTTAATGGGATGATGATTGTTGCCACTTTGCTGGCCGGCTATGATATCGTAAATCGTGCCTGGCAGGGGCTGAAGAATCGGCATACCAATATTGAGCTGCTGGTGAGCATTGCAGCTGTTGGTGGGCTTGCAATTGGGGTGTATTGGGAGTCGGCAGCGGTAACATTTCTATTTCTGCTGGGCGGCTGGCTCGAAGCGCGGACGCTCAGTAAAACCCGAAGCACGCTCAAAGAACTCGTCGATATGGCTCCGGAAACGGCTATTGTGTTAGAGGATGGTCAGCAGAACGAAATTCCGGCGCGGAAAGTGCAGTCTGGTTCACTGATCCTGGTAAAGCCGGGCGGAAAAATTCCGGTGGATGGTATTGTGGAAAGCGGACACACTACGGTAGATGAAAGCATGGTCACAGGAGAATCTATGCCGGCCGAAAAGCAGAGAGGTGACGAGGTGTATGCCGGGACCATCAACCGAAATGGGAGCATCCAAGTGCGTGCCACCCATGCCGGTGTTGATACGACTCTTGCTAAAATTATCCGACGGGTAGAGGAAGCACAGGAGGAAAAGGCACCCACACAACGATTTATTGAGCAATTTGCTATCTGGTACACGCCGGGCATCGTAGCATTAAGTGTAATTTCATTTGCAATAACACACAATCTTGAGCTGGCCCTCACGCTGCTGGTCATTGGCTGTCCCGGTGCACTTGTCATTTCTACGCCTATCTCAATTATTTCGGGCATAGGTCGCGCCGCGAAGAAAGGTATCCTCATCAAAGGAGGAGAGTATCTTGAAAATGCCGGAAATATTACGGCGATAGCCCTTGATAAAACCGGGACACTTACCGAAGGAAATCCAAAAGTAACAGATGTGTTGAACTTTAAGCCGGTTGCCGTTATAGCGGGAGGAACGTTCGAAGGTGAATCATTGTCGGCCAGCTCAAAAAATCCTGATAAAAATGAAAAAGAATCATGTTCCGATGTAGAGCAAGATATCTTGTCTTGGGCTGCAATAGCGGAATCAGTTTCAGAACATCCGTTGGCCGATGCCATTTTAGCTGCTACCGATAATAGTTCTGAGGTATTGGAAGCCGATCGGTTTACTGCTCACACCGGAAAGGGGATCGAAGCAGAATATCAGTCAAATCACATTCTGGTTGGACAAACGGAGTTTATCAAAGAACAAGGAGTTGTCATTGATGATCAGGCTGAAGCAGAAATAGAGAAGCTGGCAGAATTTGGCAGAACGGTAGTGCTGGTTGCCGTTAACGGGGAGTTAATTGGAGCCTTGGGCATTATGGATACGTTGCGTTCCAATGCTGAACAGATGGTGCAAGAATTGCGGAATTTTGGAGTCGAACGTCTGTTGATGATAACCGGGGATGCTTCTGGTACGGCATGTCATGTCGCTGAAGCCGCAGGAATTGATGAAGTGCATGCCGGCATGCTACCTGAAGATAAATTGGAGGTGGTTAAGAAACTTCAAAAAGAAGGACATAAAGTTGCCATGACCGGAGATGGCATCAATGATGCTCCGGCACTGGCGACTGCTGATTTGGGCATAGCCATGGGCGTGGCAGGTACGGATGTAGCAATTGAAACGGCGGATTTAGCATTGATGAGTGACGACCTGTTGAAAATTCCGGAGGCTCTTAATCTATCTAAAAAGACGCTGCGCAATATTCGTCAAAATGTGGTAGTAGCGCTTGTTACGGTAGCAGCATTGCTGACAGGGGTGTTTTTAGGCTCAGTGCATATGGCAGGGGGAATGTTGATTCATGAGCTCTCGGTCATGGCGGTTATCCTGAACGGAATGCGATTGCGGTGGATATAAAGTTAAATCATAATAGCTCGGTTATTAATAATGAAAAAAGCCTGTCAGTTTATAAGGACTGACAGGCTTTAAAGTTCAGAAAATTTTTTCTGAAGAATATTATTCCGGCATATCATTACCACGTGGTACAAACGATTGGATATCAGTAATTTCACGTCCCAGAATCAAGCCGTGGATATCATAGGTGCCTTCGTAAGTGTTAACGGATTCAAGATTCATTACATGATGGATCACGCGATATTCGCCGGTGATACCGTTAGCCCCGTGCATATCTCTTGATATTCGAGCTATTTCTAACGCAGTACCGCAGTTATTGCGCTTGGCCAGTGATACCATCGAGTGATGAGCTCGTCCCTCATCTTTTAGCTTACCCAGCCGCCATGCCAAAAGCTGCATTTGGGTAATTTCGGTTAGCATGTTGGCCAGCTTGGTCTGTGGTAACTGGTTTGCCCCGATAGGGTAGCCAAACTGCTTACGGTCGAGTACATATTCTCGTGCTTTCTGGTAACAGAATTCGGCCGCTCCAACCGTGCCCCAGGCAATGCCGTATCGCGCAGAATTCAGACAGGTAAACGGCCCTTTGAGCCCGCGGATATCAGGAAAAGCATTTTCATCAGGAACAAAGACATCCTCAAAAACCATTTCTCCGGTCTCCGAAGCACGTAGCGACATTTTATGTTTCGTAGCCGGTGCGCTGTAACCATCCATATCCTTGGTCACAATAAATCCACGGATTTCTCCTTCGTCGTCTTTGTTTTGTTTGGCTTTGGCCCACACGATGCCTACATCTGCAATCGGAGAATTGGTAATCCACATTTTGGCCCCGTTTAAAATCCATCCGTCATCCGTTTTAATTGCAGTGGTACTCATTGAACCAGGATCGGAACCGTGATCCGGCTCAGTAAGACCAAAACAACCGATAAGTTCACCTGTGGCTAATTTTGGCAGAAAACGTTCTTTCTGCTCTTCGGTTCCGAATTCAAAAATAGGCAGCATTACCAGCGACGACTGCACCGACATAAACGAGCGATAGCCCGAATCAACGCGTTCTACTTCACGGGCAATGAGTCCGTAGGCCGTTTGGCTGGCATCCACGCCGCCATACTTCGGTGGTAAATACGAACCGAGCAGTCCCAAATCGCCCATTTCAGTGGCGATATCTTTGTCAAAATATTCTTCTTGATTCCCTTTTAGTGCTCGTGGCTCTAATTGGCTCTGCGCATAATCGCGAGCTGTCTCCATGATCATGCGATCATCTTCAGAGAGTTCAGATTCAAATTGAAAAGGGTCGTCAATGTTAAAGCTGTTACTGGCCATGGGATAATTGTTTTCTATGATATTTTCTTTTATCGAAGGTAAGTGATATGGTTGAAAGTTGCAGGTTGTAAGTTAAAAGTATCAACCATTCAACCTTTCACTTACTAACTTTCAATATTGGTTATCGCCAGAACTCTTTTTTGAGTTCACGGGCGATAATCATCCGTTGTACTTCGGAGGTGCCTTCGCCAATGGTCATCAGCTTAGCATCACGCATAAAACGCTCCACGTGATATTCCTTGATATAACCATAACCGCCGTGAATTTGCACCGCTTCATCAGCAGCACGAACGGCCAGTTCTGAGGCAAATAGCTTCGCCATTGAAACTTCTTTGGTGAATGGTTTGCCTTGGTCTTTAAGCCAGGCCGCACGGTGGACCAGCATGCGAGCGGCATCTACTTCGGTAGCCATGTTTGCTATCTTGTTCTCGATCGCCTGAAAGTCCCCGATAGGAGAACCAAACTGCTTGCGTTCTCCGGAATATTTCATCGACTCCTCAAGGGCTCCGCGTGCAATTCCAACCGACAGGGCACCAATTCCAATGCGTCCACCGTCAAGTACTTTCATCGTGTCAGTAAAGCCTTTTCCAAGTTCGCCCAGCAGATTTTCTTCCGGTACCTCCACGTCTTCAAAAACCACTTCTGTGGTATCGCTGGAGTTCATACCAAGCTTTTCCATTTTTCCGCCGGGTTCCACGCCGTCCCATTTCCCTTCAACAATAAAAGCACTAATACCTTTGGTTCCTTTCTCGGGATCCGTTTTGGCCAATACTACATAAATATCACCAACCGAGCCTTGTGTAATAAAAATCTTGGAGCCATTGAGAATATATTTGTCTCCATTTTTTATTGCAGTCGTTTTCATGCCCGAAGCATCACTGCCTGATCCGGGTTCCGTAAGGCACCAGGCTCCCAGTTTTTCTCCTTTGGCCAAGGGCGTCAAATATTTTTCTTTTTGGGATTCATTTCCTGCCAGGGCAATATGTCCGGAGCCCAGGGAAGTATGTGAGGCTACTGTTAAAGCCAGAGAAGCATCCCAGCGGGCAATTTCTTCAATAGCAAGGCAAAAGCTGACGTGTCCCACACCGCCTCCGCCAAATTTTTCGGGATGGACCATACCCATAAAGCCTTGTTCTGCTAACTTTTTTACAAGATCATGCGGAAATTTTTTGCTGGCATCACGCTCTTTAACACCAGGTTTGACATGGCGCTCAACAAAATCTTTGATACTGTTACGAATCAGTTGCTGTTCTTCGGAAAGTTCAAAACTGAGCTCAGTAGCTCCCTGTAATAGTTCAGTACTCATAAGCTGGAATAAATAGATTGGAATTTTCTTTTTCTTAAAATAGAAAAAAATTAGTTAAGCATTTTACAAAAAAGAGCAGATGGATGCTGTTAATAAAACCAGTAATTAGAAATAGATAACAGAATTTAATTCTAATAAGGTTTTAATGGGCACACTACTATTTTAAAAGTTAAGTACATAAAAAACAGTTATTTATATATCGTTATTACGGAACAAAGAGTTGCAGGATCAAGTTAAATATGTTGAAAGTTGACTCATTCAAGTCAATAAAATTTCATTAAGAAAAAAGTGAGGACGTTATGACATTTAATAAAAAGATCCTTTTTACAGCGCTTATTCTAATAATAGGAATGACGTTAGTTGCTAATGAGGCTATTGCTCAAGATCAGCCTGAAGAAGTGACATTATCAGGACAGGTGATCGATGTAACTACCCAGCAGCCCTTAGAAGGAGTGCAAGTGATGTTGGATGGTGAAGATATGGATACAACAACGGATACTGATGGTAATTTCAGTTTTGAAGGACTTAGTGCAGGCACATACACGGTGATGGCACAAACTGATGGCTATCAGGCCTGGGAGAGCAGTGTGATGGTTAGTGAAGATGGAGAAACCATTACGATTGAAATGGAACCATCAGAATATTATGAGGAGTAAGTAAAGACCGAAAATCCTAAGAAAATGATTAAAGGCCATCAGTTTTTTTATTGATGGCCTTTTTTATTCAAGCTGCTTTAACTTCATCTCCGTTTTCAATATAACGCCGAAATTAGCAATAAAAACTATCCGAAATTCCACGTCACGCCACGACCGATTTCGGGATCGGGATAATTCCAGTCTACCGCCCCCTGATCGCAGGCATACATGCACGTGCCACATTCAATACAATCCTCAACCTGAAAATGTACTTGTCCGTCCTCATCCATCGTATAGCAGTTAGCGGGACAAACATAGGTGGTGCATTTATGCGGACAGGTTGAATTACAGATATCGGTATCCACCTCAATATGTGGCTTGATATCCGATTTTGCCTGGTTGCGGTAGCTGACCAGTCCTAATCGCTCTGTAAGATCCATTAATTTCATAATATTAAATAATGACTTGCCATTAATTAGCGCGTGTCATTCTGAAATACATTCAATATGACATTTTGAATTATAACGATTTCGCTCCTTTAAAACCGATTTTTATCAGGTCCCAGTACGATGAGTGCTCTTTAATAGACTCCTTCATGAGCTCACGTGATTTCTTTGTTGGTTCGTTATCGATGGTAAAGAACTTGCGCCCGAAATCGCATATTAGGTTGGGTACATCCTGATACATTGTAGGATTATGAAGCATGTGCACAGCATCCTGAAAGCTGTTAATATCTTTCATAACGTAGCTTTCCTCGAGCGCCCTTTTATATTCTTTCAAGGTATTGCTCGAATAGTCACCGCGATCTTTGGCTTTAACAATCGTTTCTGCACCCAGAATACCCGATCGCATAGCATAATCCATACCCTGAATAGCCTTCCCGGCATTCATCAGCAAGTTAGCTGCTTCACCGCATAACAGTACACCATCTTTATAAACCTCTTTTGGCATTGCGCGCTTATCGCCTGAAGAAACCACATGTGCAGAATATTCGACGACTTCCCCGCCCTTAATTGTATCTTGGATAACAGGGTGTTCTTTAAAAGTATTTAACAGGTCATGGGGACTTTTTTCTTTCTCGCGCATGTCCTTGATGCCTGCCACCAAGCCGAGCGAAATGGTATCACGATTGGTGTATAGAAAACCTCCTCCCTCAACACCATCGGTGGCATATCCCACAAACTCATTCGACATGCCGCTGAGTCCATTCAATTGAAAACGATCTTCCAGCACTTTTTGATCGTAGCGGATGACTTCTTTGATGCCAGTTAACATGTGATCGGCCGGCACGTAGTCATCCTGCAGCCCAACCTGACGCGTAAGAAGATTGTTGACGCCTTCCGAGATGATCACACTATCGGCATGAAATTCTTCTTCACCGGTGCGAATACCAACGGCTTTGTCATCTTCCATCAGGATTTCATCCACCTTAATATTGGTTGCGATGAACGATTCCATTGCATAGTCGCTGTTGTCGATCTCTTCCTGAACCTTTCCGGCCAGCCAGCGATCGAACTTTGAACGCAGCACTACAACCCCGGAATAGGGTGTTTCGTTGAAGTGTGATGATTTAAAATCGACCGAGAAGGTTGACTGTTCATCCATAAAGGTGAGTCGGCGATGGTTGATGAATCGCTCCCAGCCGCCGTCTTCTTCCTTCCAGTACTCGGGGACAAGCTTCGCCAGGTCACTGCCCCAGAGCACCCCGCCCGAAACATTTTTTGATCCGGCAAATTCACCTTTTTCGATGAGTAGAAACTTCATGTTATTGCGGGCTAATATCATCGCAGCTGCTAATCCGGCAATACCCGCCCCCACAATAATACAGTCAAACTTTTCGTCCATCATAATAAATATTGAATGATTAATTTTGAATGTTGAATTGCTATGTTCATTCACAATTCAACATTTAAAACTTGAAATTTCTATCCTTTGATCTTTTTTAGTTCTTCAATAAAAGGTGGTAACACCTTGTATAGGTCGCCGACAATTCCGTAATCCGCAATATCAAAAATAGGAGCATCGGGATCTTTATTAATGGCAACAATCACTTTACTGTTGGCCATACCTGCTACGTGTTGGATAGCACCTGAAATTCCCACAGCAATATAAAGTTGTGGAGAAACGACTTTTCCGGTCTGTCCAATTTGCAGGCTGGGATCCATAATACCGGCTTCGGTTAGAGCACGGGAAGCACCAAGTGCAGCATTTAAGACTGATGCTAATTCGTTGACTAACTCTTGTCCTTCATCATCCTTGGCCCCGCGTCCCGCCGCTACAATGGTTTCGGCTTCGGATAGATCAATTTTATCGCCCGATGCACCGATAATTTCACGAAGTGTTGCTTTGAGATCACTTTCATCAAAGCTGAAATCGATGTTTACCACCTCGGCGTCTGTGGGAGATTCATTCAAATCATAAGAGCCGGACCGGACAGACACCAGAATGTTATCGCCACTTGCTTTATTGTCAGATAAAATCTTGGCTGCCATTACCGGGCGTGTAGCTTTAATACCGTTATCGGTAAGCTCAAATTCCGAAACATCCGAGAGCACAGCTGCATCAGTATTAGCTGCCAGGGCACCTAAAATATCTTTGGTGCCTTCTGTTGATCCAAAGCCGAAAACAAAGGGATCGGCTTCATCCATCACCTTCGAAAGTGCCTTAAGGAGTGGAGTGTTTCTGTGGTTTTCAAAAATGGGATCTGTGACCGTATAAACTTTGGAAGCTCCATATTTTTGTACTTTATCAACGTAGTCCGAAGCTTCGGTATCAATAATTACGGCTTCGGAGGTATGTCCATTAGCCTCGGCCAGTTGGGTCATGTGCGACAATACTTCCAGCGATGCTCTTTTAATTTTTCCGTCACTTATGGCGATGTGGGTTAGTAGAGTACTCATTGTAAAATTGGTTGTTTTTCAGTCTAAATTCTTGGTGAACGAGTGATGAGTAACGAGTAATTCTCACTTATTACTTTTTACTCAATACTCACTAAATAACATTTGCTTCTTCGTCGAGCAGTTGTGCTACTTTCTGGGCCAGTTCATCGGGCTCTCCCTCAAACTTTTGCCCCGGTTCGCGTTCCGGCTTTTCCATGTAACCGGTTACTTTTGTTTTTGCAGAAAGATCCGATTCGTCCAGATTCATATCCGAAAGGGAGAGCGTTTCCATCGGCTTGCGCTTGGACTGCATAATACCTTTGAGGCTGGGAATACGCGGCTCATTCATATCATTTGAGCAGGTTACCAGACAGGGTTGGGGAAGTCCGATTATCTCTTGACCGGAATCGCCTTGACGTTTTACGACAAGCTCGCTGTCTTCAACGGACAGTCCCACCGCGTTCGTTGCGTAGGGCAGGTCGAGATGTTGCGCAATCATACTGCCTGCCAACCCGGCATCAGTGTCTTGCGACTGCTTGCCGCAGGATAGTACGTCGTATTCCTTATCTTTAAAAAAGGTGGCCAGAATTTTGGCATATACTGCCGAATCGTACGCAACATCATCTTCAGTAGTAATATGCGTGGCTTTATCGGCTCCCATAGCCAGTGCTTTACGGATGGTTTCTTTGGCTTTATCAGGTCCAACCAAAACGACTTCCACTTCACCGTCGTGTTCTTCGGCAAGAACAAGTGCTTCTTCCACGGCCGAAGCATCGTAGGCATTAAGTACCATGCGGTCGGTGTCTTGGATCAGGTTGCCGTCTTTAATTTGGATGGGAGCATCCACATCGGGGACTTGTTTAATACAGACGTAAAATTTCATACAAAGAAAATATTTTCGGTTAGAATGGATAAAGATTTTAACTCATTAGGTCGAGAATATACAAAACCTGAGATTAAATATTCAGCGGGTAGCCGCGCTAATACAAAGACTTATCATAAAAAAGTGTATGAAGTCTTAAATAGCAATGTTAAAGCTGAAAAGTTATTGCAGCTTCTGGTATTCGCTGAGGTGACTTTGATCAACATTCGAGAGTAAATTGTAAGCTTCCAGTCGTACTTGTGGGGCGGCATCTTCAAAAATGGACGCTATTTCGCGATATTTGGTATTGAAAAAGATATCAAAAAGAAGGTTTGCAGACGTTTTACGCTGTGCTTGCTGTATTTTTTCTAATGCTGATAAAATTTGATCACGGGCCTCTTCGGGATTATCCAAGAACTGATCAAGCCCTTTTCTGTGGTATTGATAGAGGGCAGCCCTTAATGATTCATAATTATTTTGTAGTAGGTTGGAAAGCAACTGGGCTCTGTTTGTTTGATTGCTGCTGCGCGACCACCCGATAGCGGAAGTAGATTGCGCAAGGGAGACTATATTTTGTGCCCGTTGATAGTATTGCGTGCCTCCAAGTTCTTCAAAGGTGTCAAAATCATACCCTATAAGGATATAAGCGTAAAAATCCAGCAAGCTTGTAAGCGGATCAAATTGTAGCTCGTCATGAAGAAAGGTTCGGTTGGGAGGATATTCAAAATTCCATTGCTCATCATTAAATAGAAAGATTACTGTGCCGCGAGTAGTATTATAAATAGGTCGCTGGGAGCGAACAATAATTTGCGCCTCGAAATTGTAATTCTCAACTGATAATAAATTAATCTGGATGGATATATTAATGCGCTCATTTTCACTGAAATTGGCATTGGTCCAATCAAACTGATTGATATACTCCTCGATTTGCCGGGGGAGGTTATCCAGATAATCCAGGGATGTACTGCTAATTTGGCTTTTGTTTAGGGTAACCTGAGCATTTAATTCCTGTGCAGACAATGGCTGGGAAGCACAAATTGTGAGTAGAATTACCACCAAAAATCCAGTAACCCAATTTAAAGAGGAAATTTTCATTTTGAATTTATAGATTACTTAAAACCATCAGAGAGACTTTATCATATGATACAAAAGCTATTCGATTTACACAGATTTAAGCTCATAATATTAAGCGTAGCATTTCTGACGGTAAGTGGCATCGGTACATTGCTTCAGGCACAAACAGTAATAGGAGCAAGAGAGTTAGCCGTTGGCCAAACAACATCGGCCTTGCAGGGTACTGCTTGGTCCATGTTTGGCAACCCAGCCTTGATGTCGGAGAATGAACGATCGGTATCGTTTTTTAGCATCCGTTATTTTGGTCTTGCTGAGATTTCGGATATGGCCTTTGCGGGATCATACCCTATAAACTTTGGCGTTGTGGGAGTGGGTGCACATCGCTATGGAGATGACCTTTTCAATGAAAACAAGTTGCGACTTGGATATAAGCATTCATTTGCCGGATTTCATTTTGGGGCTATCCTTAACTATAGCCACGTTGCGTTTGGGGGTGGGTACGGATCGGCCGGGGCGTTTGGCGTTGATATAGGATTGGCGGCTCCCATTATATCTGATTTATGGATTGGAGCCAAGGCCACGAATATTAATCAGCCGGAATATGGATCAAAAAATAATGAAAAGTTGCCCAGGGAGCTTAGTATTGGCTTGTCATATCAATTATCCGATATCGCATTGTTTACCAGCGATGTAGTCAAGGATGTGCAGTTTCCTATTTCATATCGGGGTGGGGTGGAGGTATCAATTATTGAAAACCTGATGGGACGGGCAGGTGTTACCACTGAACCCCTTACATTTTCTGGGGGATTTGGATACAGCAGAGATTTCTGGGCGGTCAATATTGCTGTTCAACGTCATGAAAATAGAGTGTTGGGATACAGCCCCGCTATCGATTTTAAAATTACTTGGTAATGCGCAGTAGGGTACTATTTATATTGGGATGTGTTCTTCTCCTGCCAATAGTTGTGTTGGCACAACAAGAGGACTCTACCCGATCGGAGGTGCAGGATGATCTCGAAAATGCAATTGAAAATTTTGATCCCGGGAATACCGAGTTTGACAGCGAACAGATGACGCAGTTTCTACAGGAATTGGCTGAAAACCCTATCAACATTAATAATACCAGTGTAAATGCATTGCTTCAGATACCGGGCTTAAATCTTAAGCTTGCCCGAGCCATCATTGAATACCGATCTAAGGTAAAACCATTTGAAACTATTGAGGAGTTGGATGAGGTATCGGGCATCGGACGAGTAACACTGGAACAAGTACGGCCCTATGTAACCGTGGGTAGTGGCCTGGAATTAGGGAAAACGGTTTACGGTGATCCGCGTTACTGGACATCTGGTGGAGAGTTTCAGATGTTTTCGCGGTTTCAACGGGAACTCTACGAAGGAGAAGGGTATCAACAACCCCCGCAGGAAGGTGGATATATTGGGAGTCCCGGAAAATATTACCAACGGATGGGATACCAAAGTGATCATCTCTCGGTAAATTTGACACAGGAAAAAGATCCCGGAGAAGAATTAGTGGGCCCCTTTCAATTTGATCATCGTACCTGGCATGTGGCGCTTGAAAACAATGGTCATCTACAGATGTTGGTGGGTGGAGATTATAGCCTTGCTTTTGGTCAGGGATTAGTGCTTTGGAGCGGTGCCGCTTTTGGTAAAGGAAGCACTGTAGTGGGCGCTGTGAGTCGTAATGGCCGAGGGATTAAGCCGTATTCCTCGGCGCAGGAAACCAACTACTATCGCGGTGGGGCAGTCACATATGGAAACAAACTCCAGTTTACCGGATTTTATTCCAGTCGTCGACGCAGTGCCAGTGAAATCAGTACTGATACGACCCGTTTCCCGGGAACCGATGGTTATCATCGTACCGAAAACGAGTTTTTACAAAAGGATAATCTGGGACAAACGCTTTATGGCGGACATCTTCAGATGGAGCTCCCTTTTGGCATTATTGGAGCTACCGGTTACCAAACGACCTTTGACCGATATATTGCAGCCAGTAATCAACCGTATGCGAAGTTCGATTTTGAGGGAATGTCGAATTATGCCTACGGTTTGGATTTTACTTTTTTAGCCGGACCGGCGGTTGTTTTTGGAGAGATAGCCCAAAGTGAAAATGGCGGTTATGGTCTGATTACCGGCGTTGAAAGTAGTCTTGGAAAGGATACGGATATAGCGCTGGCCTTTCGAAAGTACCAGAAAGAGTTTCAATCTATTTTGGGAAATGGATTTGGGGAGGTATCCGGTCAGCCAAAGAACGAAGAAGGAGTATATTTGGGTATGCGTCACGTTATTGGCCAGAAGGTAACACTTAGTGCGTATATTGATCAGTTTCGATTTCCTGGTGCTCGCTTTGGCACCAATCAGCCTACACAGGGGTTCGACTGGTTGGCTAAGGCAGAGATAGATTTTACCAGCAATTTTAATTTTTATGTTCAGTTGCGCAGTGAAATTGAAGATGATGAATATGAGGTATTGGATTCTTTTGGTCGAAGTCAGCGCAGGCTGGGGGATGCGCAGCGTAGCAGTTTTCGAGCAAACCTCGAATACTGGGTGAATCCGAACGTACGATTACGATCGCGCGGTGAGCTCGTCCGCAGCCGGCAAGCCGGAGAAGATATGGAGCTTGGTTATTTGCTGTATCAAGATCTGCGTTTGCGGATTAATGATCAGCTTAGGCTCGATACGCGGCTTTCGGTGTTTGATACCGAAAGTTTTGCCACGCGGGTGTACCAGTTCGAAAATGATCTGCTGTATGTGTTTTCCAGTCAATCGTTATTTGATAAGGGACAGCGAATGTATGTGCTTTTGAATTACGAGCCGTTCGATTTTTTGGAGCTTTGGGCCAAATTCGGTATTACCGTATATGAAGATACCCAGCTTATTGGCAGTGGGCTAAATCAGATTGAAGGAGACCGCCGAAGTGAGATGGGGATTCAAGCAAGAGTGCGGTTTTAGTATGGGTGCGTGTGATAGTTTTTTTAATCCGGGCTGCTCTTCGACGTCAGTGATTATGCTTTTTCTCGCGATGTATTGCAGACCTCTATTATTTATATTTGCAATGGTAACTATTTTATCTTGTTTTAAAGTGGCGGTTCCAAGAACATTGGGTGCGGGGAGTAGGACAACCTTTTTGGAAAGAAAAGGTTATAAAGCGCCGTACAGGTTATTCCCCACAAAAAAATCAATAGTATATCTAAAGAGTTCTTCTATCTTATATTGGATTACAGCTTTTTCCAACCCTGAGGGTAAACAGTTCAACAAATGAGTGTAGATATATTAATAATATTAGTAGTGCTGGTGCTTACGTTTGTGGCATTGGCGATAGATCTATGGAGCCCGGATGCTGTATTGTTGACTGGGCTGGCCATTGTAACAGTCACCGGGGTAATGAGTCTGGAGGAGGCTTTCCTTGGATTTGGCAATACCACCCTGCTGGCATTAGGAAGTTTATACATAATAGGGGCTGCGCTGCGTGAAAGTGGGGCGCTGGATAGGGCCAGTAATTTTATATTGGGTAACGAAACTCGAAGTGTGCAGCGAATTCTATTGCGTCTGTGTCCCAGCGTTTCAATGTATTCTGCCTTTCTGAATAATACCCCAATTGTGGCTATGGGGATACCGGCCATACGGAGCTGGGCAAAAAAACATCACATTCCCGTATCAAAACTGCTCATGCCTCTTTCGTATGCAGCTATATTAGGCGGACTCTGTACCTTAATCGGGACCAGCACAAACTTGATCACCCATGGATTATTAGAGAGTCATGGTTTTAAAGGATTTTCATTTTTTGAGCTGGCCTGGGTCGGTGTCCCCTGTGCTATAGTGGGCTTAGTGTATTTGGTAGTAGTTTCACCGAAACTTACTCCGGCCCGTCGTGATATTCGCTATCAGGAAGAGCAGAACCGAAAGTTGTTGGTCGAGTTGGAGATTACAGATGGATCGGATGTGGTGGGAAAAACAGTTTCAGAAGCAGGGTTATCAACGATTTCAGGATTTTATTTGTCGCGAATAAATCGGAATGAACAAGAAATTGCTCCGGTCCCGGATGAGGAAAAGCTGCGTGCCGGGGATCACCTTTTTTATGCGGCACAAGGGGGCATTGCGGCAAAAACGCCCGAGCTTGAAGGATACCCGGGATTGAAGTTAGCCTATCAGCCACCGCGTACCATCAGACGAAATGAAAAAAATCGTGAGCTTCATCAGGTAGTAGTAAAAGAGGGATCGCGCTTAGTAGGAGCAACCGTCGGTGAAGCCCATTTGTTGGAACGTTTTGGGGCGGCTGTTACCGGTGTTCGTCGCAGGGGACAACGAATCGATCAGCCCCTGGGTAAATTTGTATTGCATCCCGGAGATGTTCTTTTGCTGGATACAGGACGTGGTTTCCGGGGCGCGCATGAAGATACCGAAGACTTTTTCTTAACCAGTGAAGCGGGGGGGGAAGCTCCCGGAGATCCCGAAGAAATAATGGAGGAGCGACCCGGCGGCAAAGATTTATATATTTCGGTAGCGGTATTATTTGGCGTTATTGGTTTAGTTGCAAGCGGGGTGCTTCATATCGCATTGGCCGGTATTTTAGGGGTGGCTGTACTCTTAACTTTTAACGTTATTGAAGCAGGTGAGGCTCGAAAGTCGATTGACTGGACTGTTTTAATTGTCATTGGAGCGGCGTTGGGACTCGGCAAAGCAATGGAAGTGAGTGGAGCAGCAGTCATTATTGGGGAAGGGATGGTTGAATTGACAAGTGCATATGGGCCCCGAGCAACATTGGCGGGAGTAGTTATTATTACCGTTGTTTTAACAGAGTTTATTACGAATAACGGTGCGGTAGCGCTCATGTTTCCCATCGCATTATCGGTGGCAGAAACACAAGGTATTGAGGCCCGCGGATTGGTCATTGGGATAACGCTGGCGGCATCCATGTCGTTGATAACGCCTATCGGATATCAAACGAACTTGATGGTGTATGGTCCCGGTAATTATAAATTTACCGATTTCTTTAAAGTAGGTTTTCTCTTGCAAATTACGTTATGGATGGTTCTCATCATTTTGATACCGTTTGTTTGGCCGATGTAGGGATATAGAGTCACCTTCAAATGTCGAACGTTGGAAAAAGTGTTTCTACGTGTGATGTCTGAGGACGGATGTCAGTTGGTCAACTATTATTTCGTTACGACACAGAGCATCGTAACGAAATATTAAATACCATCTCGCCGCCACGCTTTCTATGACACTATCGTTTTGAAGGGTACGGCCGTGTTGCGATGGGTAGAAGCTCTAATAGATAAGCTCATGTCACGCAATACAATACCTTTCTTGAATTTGAAAACATGGGATAAATCGTTTTCTTTGATCTACAAATATATCCTCGAACAAGAGTGTAGTATTTATGACCCTGGCTGGCTGGACGGTTATAGCCATTATCTTACTTTGTCTAACCCTGTTGATAACCACCCGTTTATCGGTTGATATTGTATTTATTGGGGGCTTGACGATATTGATAGTGAGCCAGGTAGTACCGGCCGAAGAGGCGCTTGTTGGATTTTCTAATCAAGGTATGTTAACCGTAGCAGCACTCTATGTGGTAGCAGCGGGAATGAAGGAGACAGGTGCCATCCAGTTTGTTGTTAACACGATTATTGGAAAAGCTAAAAGTATCAGGAGGGCGCAGGTTCGCATTATGGCACCGGTGATGGTGGTCAGTGCTTTTCTAAATAATACGCCGGTTGTGGCGTCATTTATTCCCGCATTGGAAGACTGGGCGCGCAAGAATCAAATTCCCGCATCAAAAATATTAATTCCTCTTAGTTATGCCGCAATTCTGGGAGGAACCTGTACGCTCATTGGAACCAGCACCAACCTCATTGTTAACGGTTTATTGATAGATGAAGCTTCTACAAATACCATTGGCATTTTTGAGCCGGGGTTGATAGGGGTACCGGCTGCCATCGTTGGTTTCTTATATCTGACGATCTTTGCCAAGAAACTGTTGCCGGATCGCGGGTCCGGTTTTGATACGTTCAAAGATCCCCGGGAATATACGATTGAGATGATTGTTGAGGACGGGAGTCCGCTGCCGGGAAAAACGGTTGAAGAAGCGGGGCTGCGGCACCTGCCAGGATTATACCTGGTGGAAATCTATCGACAAGACCACATCATTGCTGCGGTTGATCCGGAGCAGCAGCTGCAGGCTGGAGACCGTCTCATTTTTACGGGCATTGTTAATTCTATTGTGGATTTGCAACAGATAAAGGGATTAAAGCCCGCCACCGATCAGATATTTAAACTTAATTCCTCCCGTCGTGAGCGGCTGATGATTGAGGCCGTGGTATCTCCTTCACATCCGGTCAATGGTATGACTATTAAGAAAGGCCGGTTTCGCAATATTTACGATGCCGTTGTTTTGGCGGTATCCCGGAATGGAGAACGAATTAAGGAAAAAGTCGGTGATATTCGCCTGAAGACCGGTGATACGCTACTGCTGGAGGCTCACCCCAATTTTTTGGAACAGTATAGAAATTCCAGCGATTACTATTTAACGAGCGGTATCAGTGATTCAAGTCCTCCCAACTATGAAAGGTCCGGTATTGCGTGGGGAGTTCTTGGGGTCATGATTTCAACGGTAGCTTTTGGATGGCTTTCAATGTTTCAGGCGTCATTTTTGGCGGCCGGACTCATGGTGGGAACCGGATGTGTACGGGCCCCTACGGCCAAAGACTATATTGACTGGTCGGTGTTGTTGGTTATCGCGGCCAGCCTGGGGATTGGCAGTGCCCTGCAATATACCGGTGGAGCAACGGTGTTAGCGGAATGGTTTTTAGGATACGCTGATGGTAGTCCTTATTTGGCACTGGCGGGAATATACCTGGCTACATGGATGCTCACGGAGATGGTCACGAATAATGCGGCGGCGGTCCTAATCTTCCCCATCGCGATTTCAATGGCGGCCTCTTTTGGGGTCAGCTATATGCCATTTGTGATGACGATTATCATGGCTGCCTCAGCCAGCTTTTCTACTCCCATTGGCTATCAAACAAATTTAATGGTCTATGGTCCCGGGGGATATAAATTCACAGATTTTACCAAGATTGGTCTGCCTTTGAATTTGATCATTGCGGCGATTACTATATTTTTGGTGCCACAAATTTGGCCGTTTTAGGATGGTAATTAAGTAACTAAGTGACAAAGTTCCAGAGTGGCGGACGATGGATGACGGGGGGGATGTTGATTGTTAGAAACCGTTTGCTAAATGTGTTAACCTGAACTTGTTTCAGGATCTATATTTTTTATTGAAAAGTTAAGAGGGAGTTGCACTCCCAATAAATATAAATTGATTATGCTTAAAGAAATTATTGGAATAGCGAAGAAAGCCGGGCAGGCGATGCTCAAGATTTATCATGATGCCCAGGATGTGGAGATCAGTCGAAAGGACGATGATTCTCCGCTTACCAAGGCTGATTTAGCATCGCACCATATTATTGTTGATGCGCTAAAAGAACTGGACCCTGATACGCCTATCATTTCCGAAGAGTCAGGAATTCCGGACTACGAAGAACGTAAACATTGGAATACGTTCTGGATTGTCGATCCGCTGGATGGAACCA
Source organism: Fodinibius sp. SL11 (assembly GCF_052060035.1). Lineage (NCBI taxonomy): Bacteria > Pseudomonadati > Balneolota > Balneolia > Balneolales > Balneolaceae > Fodinibius > Fodinibius sp. SL11. The sequence goes on from NZ_JBPOEA010000002.1 coordinate 344,398, forward strand.
AGGAATTTATCAAAAAGAATGGGGAGTTTACGGTTAATATTGCGCTAATAGATGAGGGGGTTCCGTCATTAGGTGTTGTATATGTACCTGATAAGGAAACGACCTATTATGCGGAGAAGGGAAAAGGGGCATTTAAACAAGTTGGAACCGATGCTCCGGAGCGAATATTTTCATCGGCCAGCAGTAAAGATGATGAGCTGACAGCTGTTCAAAGTCGGTCGCATGGTTCGGATAAACTGGTGGAACAGCTCAAAGAAAAAGGACTGACCGTTAAAGAAACCATTCCGGCCGGAAGCTCAATCAAATTTTGTTTAGTGGCTGAAGGCAAAGCGGATATTTACCCTCGGATGGGGCCGACCATGGAGTGGGATGTGGCCGCCGGGGACGCGGTGTATCGCTACTCGGCGCGGGAAGGAGTTCACGAATCGCCCCTGACGTACAATAAGCCGGACCTGAAGAATGGTAGTTTTTTGATTGGGTTGGAGGGCAATGTTGAATTTTGAGTGTTGAGCGTTGAATTAGGTTGTAAGTATTCCCTGACCAAAGTGGTCTTGCTATAAAGACGGGTGACCGTCTAAAATCTAATTCAATTAAGGCCTGAAAACAATGACTTATAAATTTGAGAAACTTGAAGTATGGGAGTTGGCGATGGAGTTTAATGACTTATCTTATGAAATAGCGCATGAATTACCGGATAGAGAAAAATTTAATTTGAATAGCCAACTTCGAAGAGCATCTACTTCTATTGCCTTGAATATTGCCGAGGGTTCTACCGGCCAAACTAATGCAGAACAGAAACGATTTCTCTCTATGCTATTAGATTACATATTGAAGTAATAGCTTGTATTCGATTGCTTCAGAAGCGAGATTATATTCACTCTGATTCTGAATTGTTGAATAAGTTTGAGGAGTTGGGGACTGAACTCTTTGCAAAACTTAATGCATTTTAAAAGGCAATACGATAGGCGGTCGTCCGTCATTTGTCGTCTGCCTCTGTATAAAAAAAATACTTAAAACTTTTTACTTAATACTATGAGCGAAGCGAATTTAAAGCCCACCGTCCTTTGGTTTACGGGGTTATCCGGATCGGGCAAGAGTACTATATCAGAAAAAGTATATGCGCAGTTAAAATCGCAGGGTTACGAGGTGGAGCACCTGGATGGGGATGCCGTTCGGGAGGTATTTCCCAAAACGGGATTTTCAAAAAAAGAGCGGGATGACCACGTAAAGCGTGTGGGCTTTATCGCCAGTCTGTTACAGAAGCATGGGGTATTTGTGGTGGCCTCGTTTATCTCCCCCTACCAGGATGCCCGTGATGTTGTCCGCGATATGTGTCAAGATTTTACCGAAATTCACATTTCTACCCCGCTGGAGGTTTGCGAAGAGCGTGATGTGAAGGGGCTATACGAAAAAGCACGAAATGGGGAGATTGATAACTTTACCGGCATCAGCGATCCCTATGAAGAACCGGAAAACCCAGAGCTGAGCATTGATACGACTGATATTACTCCTGAAGAAGGCGTTGAGCAAGTATTTGATTACCTGCGGAAGCAAGGAAGTAGCTAAACCGGATAGTCTTTGGATTTAAAATTTTGTACTTTAATCCGCTTTCGTTTGACACAAAAACAACATTGACAAATGCATTTATATAAACTGAATCACATCCGACAACTGGAGTCGGAATCTATTCATATTTTCAGAGAGGTAGCGGCCCAGTTTGAGAATCCCGTACTGATGTTTTCGGGAGGTAAGGATTCTATCACCATGGCGCGGCTTGCTCAAAAAGCGTTTTGGCCTGGCAAAATTCCCTTTCCTTTTCTGCACGTTGATACCGGACACAATTTTGATGAAACGATCGAATTTCGCGATCAGCTGATGGATGACTTGGGCGTAGAGCTCATTGTGGCCCATGTGCAAGACATGATTGACGCCGGAAAAGTGAAGGAGCCGAAAGGTCCCAATCCCAGTCGCAATAAACTGCAGATTCCCACGCTATTGCAAGCCTTGGAAGAGCATGATTTTGACGCTGCTTTTGGCGGTGCGCGGCGTGATGAAGAAAAGGCACGCGCGAAAGAGCGGTTCTTTTCTCACCGCGACGAGTTTGGGCAATGGGATCCCAAAAACCAGCGTCCGGAGCTGTGGAACTTGTATAACGGACGCAAGAACCAGGGCGAACACTTCCGAGTTTTTCCACTAAGTAACTGGACCGAGATGGACGTCTGGCAGTATATTGCCGCCGAAAATATTGATATCCCCAGTCTTTATATGGCACATACTCGTGATGTGGTTGAGCGCGAAGGGACTTATTTAGCAAAATCACAGTTTATTACCCTCTCAGAAGAGGAAGAGTATGAGGAGAAGAAAATCCGATTTCGCACGATTGGGGACATGACCTGTACGGGGGCATTTCAGTCTGATGCCGATACCATTCCTCAAATTATTGAAGAAGTGGCCTCCGCCCGCATTACTGAGCGCGGTAACCGCACCGACGACAAAAAAGCCGAAGCCGCCATGGAAGAGCGGAAAAAGCAGGGATATTTTTAATAATTTTCAATTAAGAATTAGGCATTGTTTGATTCCTAATTCACAATTCTCAATTTCTAATTACCAAGATGAGTAACGAAACTGAAGCACAAAAGTATTTAGATATGGATCTGCTCCGCTTTACGACGGCGGGCAGCGTGGATGACGGCAAGAGCACCTTAATCGGACGCTTGCTATATGATTCCAAATCAATCTTTGATGATCAGATGGAGAAGATTGAAGAGTCCAGTCGCAAGAAAGGGGATGAGTATACCAATCTGGCCCTGCTGACCGATGGGCTGTCGGCCGAGCGTGAACAAGGTATTACGATTGATGTAGCTTACCGCTACTTTTCCACGCCGAACCGCAAGTTCATTATTGCTGATACGCCCGGTCACGTCCAGTACACGCGAAACATGGTGACCGGCGCATCTACGGCCAACTTGGCTGTGATACTGGTGGATGCACGTAATGGAGTAATTGAGCAAACCTGCCGCCACTCCTTTATTGCCTCCTTGCTGGGTATCAAACACATCGTGCTCTGCGTCAATAAGATGGATTTGGTAGATTATGACGAGGAGCGCTTCAAAGAAATCCGTGAGGAGTTTAAAACGTTTTCCTCCAAGCTGGATGTCCCCGATATCCACTATATTCCCATTAGCGCCCTATACGGGGATAATGTGGTAGATAAATCCGATAATATGCCGTGGTACGGCGGGTCAACGTTGCTGTATACGCTTGAAAACGTGCAGGTAGGCAGTGATTACAATCACGTAGACAGCCGATTTCCTGTGCAATGGGTTACACGTCCCCAATCAACCGACTACCCCGACTACCGTGGTTACGCCGGACAAGTAGCCGGCGGCGTATTTAAACCCGGGGATGAAGTAATAGCATTACCTTCCGGCTTTACCAGCAAAGTAGATCAGATCCAGACGTTTGAGCAGGACGAAGAGGAAGCTTTTTCACCGATGTCGGTGACGATGACGTTGGAAGATGACATCGATATCTCCCGCGGGGATATGATTGCCAAGCCCGATAACCAGCCACAGGTAGGCCAAGATATTGAGATGATGGTTTGCTGGCTGAACAAAGAGCCGCTGGATCCCAACGGTAAGTATGCCATTAAGCACACCACTAAAGAAGCACGATGTATTGTTAAGGATGTAAAATACAAGGTGAATATTAATACGCTTCACCGCGTAGAAGGAGATAAAGAGATTGGGCTTAACGATATAGGACGAATTAAAATTCGTACCACCAAACCGCTGTTCTACGATCCCTACAAACGCAACCGTAAGACCGGAAGTATTATCCTGATTGATGAGTATACCAACGAAACCGTTGGGGCCGGGATGATTCTTTAGGGCAAAATCGGTGATTGAGTGATTAGGTGATGAAGCGACTAAGGGTTTACGGATGACTGGGATATCTCAAAACTTATGTTCACTAAGAAACATTCTGTTGTACAAAAAACGGCTGATAGGATAATTCTGATGTCCATGTCTTTTTGTATTACGTTTGTTATATGATACCGATACAGAATTATCCTGTTCATCCATTTTCTCCTTCGCTCAGAATCCAAGGTCCGTTTTAGAACCAGTTATCATATCATGTCGAATCATCGTGCTGAGCTTGTCATAGTATCTCTTTCAGCATCTGTTTCGCCATAGAATTCGATCCCTGACGACAGGGTTTAATATTTAGCTTGGTAATTTATTGCCGGGCTAATTAATCCATTTCGATAGAAAGAGGTAATCCTATATATTCCTATCAAAGCAAGGACAGATAAATACAAGCTTATATGCGTTGGCTGACATCCGATAATGGGATCTCTTTACTCAAGATAACTGGCATCTTTTTACTTTGGTATCTTATCTATAAGCTGTGGCTTTTGCCTGATGGGCAGGTCGACCATTGGCTAACAACAAATATCGTTTCGGTTAGTGCCGGTATCTTGCAGATGCTGGATTACGAGGTGTATGCTACTGGTAAAATTATTGGTGTAGGAGAATCCGGTGGAATCTATTTGGTTAATGGGAGCAGTGGAATTATAGCTGTAGGATTATTAATTGGTGTTGTGATAGGTTTTCCCAAAACCTGGATGTCCGGTATATCATTGATCACTGTTGGAATAGGAGTAATTTATGTTGCAGATATTGCACACACGATTATCTTTGCTATCACCCAGCCTCAGGGGGCTGATATGATGGTGGTGACCGGTAATTATATGGCCTACATTAGTGTCATCTTTCTCACGATTGTTTGGATATATTTTGGAAAGAAAAATCGTGCTTCGGTGGTTATGTAATTCATCAAAAAATATATAAGATAGGGCTATATTGCATAGCGTTTTGCCCATTTATCTTGTCTGTTCACTCCGGGGATTTTATCTATCTTTAGGTAATCCAATCTTTATAACTAAATCTAAGGTCAGTGAACCCGAAAGAGGTATTAAAAAATTTATTCCTGAATGGTTTGGCTGCTTGTTCCCCGGAAAATGCATTACGTGAGGTTTTCCAGGTTAATGAGAATATCAAGGTAGGGGACAGGGAGATTTTTTATGATTCTCAGCCTATCTATGTGTTGGCTTCGGGAAAGGCTTCGATCTCAATGTATAAGGCAGTATCTGATCTGTTGGGCAACCGAATCAGCAATCGATTGGTGATTACCGGACAGCAAGAAGAGGTTAAGCGATGTAGTATAGGTAATGTGGTCGTTGCTAACCACCCGGTGCCTGATGAGCATAGTGCCAAAGCCGGACGCAGGGTTGTTTCATTTTTGAAGGAAATACCTTCTAATGGCATCCTTTTTTATCTGATCTCCGGGGGAACTTCATCATTAGTTTGCCTGCCCGCTGATGGAATACCTATTGAGGATCTGGGCCGAATGTTTGAGCTACTCAATCATTCGGGAGCAACGATTAAGGAGATGAACACGGTTCGTAAACACTGTTCCCAAATAAAAGGCGGACAGCTTTTACGGTATCTGGATCCTGAAATACAGCTGTTTACCCTGGCTATCTCCGATGTACCCAATGATGATTTATCAGTTATTGGCAGCGGCCCAACTATTCCTGATTCCTCAACTTATAAGGATGCCTATGATATTTTAAAGAAGTACGATTTGTGGGATAGGGTGGCAAAGTCTGTTAATCAACATATCAACAAAGGGATGCTCGGGGAGCGTAAGGAAACGGTAAAACCGGGTGAAGGTCTGATCCAAGACCATCACTCTATAGTCGTAAGTTCCGCCAATAAGCTCAGCCGGAAGATAGCCTTGTTGGGAAAAAAGATGGGACTGAATGTATATAGAGAGGATACGCCCTTCAATGCCAATGTTGAGGAGGTGGCTTCATCAATTTCAGATGTGGTGTTGCCAGAGTTGAGTGATGAGAAAAGTAAAAAGACATCGCTGTTTATTTTTTGGGGTGAAAGTACGGTACAGGTGACCGGAGATGGCAAGGGCGGACGAAATCAGGAGCTGGCCTTACGGGGAGCTTGCAAGATAGCAGGTCACGAACATCTTACTTGGTTAAGCGCAGGCACGGATGGTATTGACGGTCCTACCGATGCGGCGGGAGCTATTGTCGACGGAGAAACTATCAGCAAGGCAAGGGAAAGAGGTATTGATCCGGAAGAATATATGAGAAATAATGACTCTTATCACTTTCACCTGAAGATGGATACGTTGTTAAAAACAGGCCCAACCGGTAATAATTTGATGGATATAGTGATCGTACTTAATAGCAGTAAAGATTCTAAATAACAGAGCGATAAAGAAAATATTATACCAATCTTTGTTACTTTGTAGCTCTGCATCTTTGTTATTCAATAAAACACAATTTGGTTTATTTTCGGCAGTTATTTATCCTCATTCTGATTTATCCATACTGGAAATTAAATAGGTTTTTATGATCTGGCAGGCAAGTATCTATTTGTGGCTTTTACTGATTATTCCGTTGCTCGTAGGGGCAAGTTGGTGGTACAATAAGAAGCTGGAGAATAAGCGGGAAAACTTCTTTGGTGCTGAACTTTTTGAAAGGCTTCGAAAGGGTTTTTGGCCGCGCGGGAGACGCATTCGTATGATAAGCCTTTACATTGGGATTGCACTGCTCATTATTGCAGCAGCGGGGCCCAAGATTGGTACGGAAGTCCGCGAAGTTAAGCGACAGGGCGTTGATCTGTTGATAGGATTGGATCTTTCGGATAGCATGAATGCGGAAGATGTGAAACCCAGCCGGTTGGAAAAGGCCAAGTATGAGATATCACGGCTGGTAGATCGACTCAACGGCGATCGTGTAGGACTGGTGGTGTTTACGGGTGAAGCGTATCTACAGGCTCCGATGACGTTGGATTATTCCGCCTTGCGGTTGTTTTTGAATATTGCTGAAACCGACCAAATGCCTTCATCATCTACTAACTTTAGTGCGGCCATGGGAACAGCCGCCGAGGCATTTAAATCTACGGATGAGGAGGGGCAAAATGTTCAGGCGGCAAAGGTTTTTCTAATTATATCGGATGGAGAAAATCACGGGGAAAGTTTTGATGAGGAACTGAATCAGCTATTAGAGCAAAATGTGTCTGTGTATACCTTGGGGATTGGTACAACGGCCGGGGGCACGATCCCGTTGTATGATGATAGTGGCTCACTTATGGGATACAAGAGGGATCAGCAGGGAGAGGTTATTACGACTAAATTAGAGTCGAGTGTGTTGCGTTCGATTGCTGATAAAGCCAATGGGGATTACTATGAAATTCGAAGCGGTGGTTCGGGCATTGATAGCTTTTTGGGTAGGTTGGATGAACTGCAACAGGGCGAATTTTCAAGTCAGGAGTATGCTGATTTTAAAAATCAATATCAGTGGTTGACTGCAATAGGTTTGCTCTTTGTATTTGTTGGGATGATGTTTCCGGAGTTTAAGGTTTATGAAAGTGGCAAAGTAGTAGAGTAGCAAAGTGACAAAGAAACATAGTGTCAAAATAAAGTACATGCGTTTAACTTAATTAGGAGAGAAATATGAGCCCGTTTAGAGATTTGAAAATCTGGAGGAAGTCAAAGAGTTTGGTAACCAAAATTTATAGAGGAACAACTAATTTCCCTGATTCTGAAAAATATGGATTACTTTCACAAATTAGGAGATCAACTGTTTCTATACCTTCAAACATCGCTGAAGGATATGGGCGAAATTCAAATGGAGAGTTCCAACGGTATTTAAGTATTTCAATGGGATCGTTGTTTGAGCTGCAGACTCAAATACAAATTGCACAAAACTTGGACTACTTTAAAAATAAGGAAGGAGCAAAAATGTATGAACTCAGTCGGGAAACTGGACGAATGCTAAGTAGCTTTATAAGAAGCATAGAATAATATTATCGATAACTTTGTTACTTTTAACTTTATCACTTTGTAACTAATACAATGATAAAACTCTTTATTACCGACCTTGATGGTTGTATTTCTATTCCTTTTGAATCGCCCGACTGGGAATTGCTTTCGCAGATTCGAAGGTTAAATGAGCAAAGTTCCCATGATATGGCCGTACCTTCACTGTCGATTTGCTCAGGGCGTCCGTTTCCCTACGTGGAAGCGGTGGCGCAGTGGTTAGGCATTGATAGTCACGTTGTATTTGAAAGTGCCGGAGTGTACAAGCTTGCAACGAACGAAATACAATTGCATCCCACATTTGATAAAGAAGCAGAACAACAGGTTAGCGAACTAAAGAAATGGCTGCGTAAAGAAATGGTCCCGCAATACCAAGGGACCATCATAGAGTTTACCAAGAAAATGGATGCCGGTCTTATCCATCTTGATTCAAATGTAATTCAGGAAATGTATCCACAAGTGGTAGAATACGTGGAAGAACATTATCCCAGATTTGAAGTGCATGACACAGATGTTTCTATTAATATTATTTTAGCGGATAATAATAAGCGAACCGGCATTCGTCAGCTTTGTAATATTATGGATGTTAAACCGGATGAAGTGGCCTATATTGGTGATAGCAGCGGTGATATTCCAGGATTGCAATTTGTGGGTAAAGCCTTTGCCCCACAGAATGCCGCCGAGGCCGTGAAAGAAGAAGCCGAAGTGCTGGAGGGTGAAGTAACCGAGGCCGTTTTAGTAGCTTATCGTCAGATTATTCGAGAAAACAGGAAAAAGATCGCAGCAGCTGGGTGAGCTGCTGATTAGGGTTTTTTCAGTGATTAGTTGTAAAGTGAGTGCTCTTTTATCTGCTTTATACTTCAATGACAGATTTTTGCGAAGAAGGGATAATCTATCTAATTCTCATATTCCTTTAATAGCTCAAAATAGTGCTCAATTAAACGCTGGTAATCATCCGAAAAAGATGTGTAATTGGGATCGTTTATCATATTACGGATCTGCTTCTGAAGTTCCTCAAGGGTAACATCGGGCGATACTCCTTGTTCTCGTTCCTGTGCCGTAGTTGCCTCGCGTCGCTCTTCTTTACCACGTTCCTGTATTGCTTTTTCCGCATTCAGCATCCGTGATAAAATATTCTGCTGTCGTTGGGTCATCTGCTCATCCAGCCGTCCTCCCCGCAGATCATTGATGGCGTCTTCCATCTGTTCGGACATTCGCTCCAGTTCGCTAAGTACACGGTCTCCCGACTCAAGCTGTCCCCGTCTTTGTAATTCTCGCAGTTGCTTACGGATTTTATTTTGCTGTTTTGAGAGCTGATTAAGTCGATCCATTTGGTCCTGCGACAGGCGATTTCCCTGCATATCGTTAATCATTTCCTGAATCTGTTGGTTGAGCTTTTGCTGTTCGCCCGACATCTTTTTCATCTGTTCCATAAGCTGCTGCATGCTCATAGCACCGCCCGAACCGCCTCCCTGCTGATTATTCAGCTGATCCAGAAGCGAAGTAATCATAGTCGTTAGCTCATTGATGCCCCCCAGCGACTGGCGTTGTGCGTAAGTAGCGTTAGAGCCATCTCGCTCAGCTAACAGTTCTACTGCGCGTGAGAGTTGATTCTCAACTTCGGTTTTCTTTTTGTTGATCCGGTTCGAGAAGCTCGGTATTTCAGAAGAAACGTTGAACAGAGAATCTGAAAGCATCGTAAACTGACTGGAAATATTTCGCTCTTTGCGGGCTTTCTCAACAAAAGCGCTTGATCGTGGCGGAATATTTTGGGTCTCTTTGGTTAATTCTTCTTGATTGATAGAGAGATTAATAAGTGAATGTAAAACATACTCCAGTGCGGCCATATTTACTTGTCGCCGCTGCTGATTGAGTTGCTGCTTGGCATTACGCATCTGTTGGGCCTGTTCTTGAAGCTGTTGTCGGATATTCTGTTGCTGCTTTTGAATTTGGGGATCTTTTTCAGGAGATGACTGCTTTCGAAGTTTATCTATATTCTCCTGTAGGTCTTTTTGGATATTATTCAGTTGCTCGTTGTTATGTTGTTTCAACTTCTCAACTTGTGGCTTTGCCTTTTCGGGAGCAGTATCATCAATCTTTTGCAGCTGTTCCTGCAGGTTTGATAAATCATCCTGTATTGACTGTTGCTGCTTTATCTCTTCGGGAGATATCTTGGTGGATTCGCTGATCTCTTTTTCTTGCTCAGCCAACTCATCCAGCGACTGAGCCAGTTTTTCCAGGTCACTGTTTAATTTCAGTGACTTAAACAGGTTGAGCGTACGATCTATGCGTTGCCGATACTGTTCCTCGTTAAATTCATAATTTTCGAGCGCCTTGCGCATTTCATCGGGATTCATCTCCCCAAGTGAATTCCGAAGCTTTTCCAAGGCCTTTTCAAGTTCCGGGTCATTGATCTCCTTCATCAGTTTCTGAAGCTCGTCATAAGCTTCCATGGTCTCCGGCGACATGGCCTGATTACTTTCAATTTCTTTCCGGATTTCTTCAAACTTTTGATTTAACTCATTAACTTTTTCATCAATTTTCTGCCGCTCTTGCTCCACTTTTTCAAGCTGTTGTTGCTGTTCCCAATCTGTTTCAGGATTTCGCTGAAGCTTTTGCTTAAACTGCTCATATTGCTGCTCCATTTGCTCAAATGACTGGGAGACCTCTTCCAGCGATTCGGTTATGTCGCGTTCTTTTGAATCGAGCTCATCCATATATTCCGTGGTTGATGGAAAGGTTACCATCATTTTTTGGGAGCGACCCTTTTTGCGGCCACTATAGCGGTCATTATCATAGACTTCAATCCAATAGATAATTTGATCGCGCGCCTTGGGATTTAAATCGGGCAAATCCCATTGATATACTTGTTGTTCGTTGATAGAAGGGGTGGGTAATTTAACCGAACCCTTTTCCGGGCTGGGAGTAAAAGCACGCTGTAACTCGTAGTGCAGGGTAGCCTCGGTCAGCCCAAAATCATCTCCGGCCTCATACTCTAATGCTAACGGTTCTGCAGTTTTCATTTGGATGTTTTCGGTTGGGATCGCTAAATCTACATAAGGTGGCTGGTCTTTTCGGGGATCAATAATAAATCTGAAATGATTCTTATTGGTCAGTCCGGCCGTATCCCGCATGGTAAAGGAAATAGTATCAACCGCGCTAACCTTACTTTTAATAGAAAATAGGTTTTCCCGCGAAGAAGCTCTGTTTACGGCTAGCGTATCGTTTAGGTTAGAGCTGATATAGAGCAGCTCCGACAACGTTTTGTTAGCAACTCCCTTGATTTCAATTGTGGCACCTTGGTAGGCCTGAATTTTCGAAAAGGGATAGTTGTACGAGGTAGAATCCAGTTGAGTATAATCAGGGGGAAACACATTCAGAGTTAACTCCTCAAAACGGGGACGAAGTTGTACATTAATTTCATATTTTTTGCTTTCAAAGCCATCCATGATGATATAATAGCGGCCATCGGTCGTAAGCGAAATTGGAGCAAAAGTGGCTTTATTAGGCTCCAATTTGTCCGGACTTCGTCGCCGATAATCTTCCTCAATATCAGTTTTAAAAGCAAGGTAAATATTTTTCGGCATTTCATCCTGAAAGCGAATAGAGGGCAAAAACGAGTTCCCATGTTCCAGTGTCAAAGAACCAGGATCCACAATATAATTATAAGGATTAGGGGGCGTGAAGGTGGTCCACGGATTAGCTAACCGCTCAACAGCTGAGGGATAGAAAAAGGAAAATAGCGTTAATAGAATGAATCCGCCTGCAGCACCTGAAAGACTTCGCTTAAACAATTGGTACAGGGGATGATTGTGGGTAAACTTGTGAAGCTTTTCTTGTACGCTATCACCATTGAGCTTAGATACGTTTTGCTTAATTGCAGCGTGATGAAGCGAGCCTTCATCGGAATCATTATTATAGTATAAATCCAGGGCATCAGCGAGCTCAGGGATGTTTTTTTTCTTGCTGAACTGATAATAAAATGTTTTGAAGGATGGGAGGTCATGGGCTTTATAGAAAAATGCGCTGACCGTCAAAGCTATTACCAATATTAGAAAAAGGGAGGTAAGTTTTACCGCAGATGATAGGTAAAATCCGACCTCGAACATCCCGATAATCGAAAATCCCACAAAAACAATAGCCGCCAAAATGGCTGCCAGCGCGATGTAGAAGTTTGTTGAAATACTCCGATGGCCTTGTTGAATAATATCAACAAATGGGCCGACTAATTTGTCTGTGGAATATTTTCTGGACATTACTGTTAACTAAATCGCAGTGGAGTAGGATTGGTTATATAATATTACGTTTAAATAAACGAAAATATTGGATACTCCAATATCATTATTTATTAAAAAGGGTTGATGAAGAGCGATACCCTATTTTATAACCATTGATAAACTTGGTCAGCCAGAAATATTGCTGAGCGTTAATTTATCGTCAGCTGCAAACTTGCCCTTTTCTTTTTTGACGGTTACTACCTCTTGGTCTGCGTCGTGCTCCAAAAACAGGTACCAATCCTGTTCAACAGCCTGCTCTAAATATTTTTCTTTTTCTTCGAGTGTGGTTACAGGATACATGTCATAGCCCATCACCCAGGGCAAGGGCAAATGAACATGTGTTGGAATTAAATCAGCAGCAAAAACAAGGGTCTTATTTTCTCCGGTTATTTTCGGGAGCTGTTGTCCCAACGTGTGTCCGTTTACTGGTAGACCTTCCAAACCATCTTCATATTGATGGTGTGCTCCAACCAGGTTCAGTTTATCCCAATTTTTTATCGGATTAATATTATCAGGTAGAAAACTGGCTTTTTCACGGACATTGGGATCGGTCGCCGTTTCAAGCTGTTTATTAGTTACATGATAGGTAGCATTGGGAAAGGTGTGCCGGAGGTCTCCATTTTCATCGTAATATGTGGTGCCGCCACAGTGATCAAAGTGGAGGTGTGAGAAAATAATGTCCGTAATATCTTCAGGTTTAAAGCCATGGTAGTCAAGCGAGTTCAGCAGATCGGAGTGTTCATAATCGAGCTGGTAGATCTGCTCAAACTTTTCATCAAATTTGGTGCCCGATCCGTTATCAACCAAGTAAACCTTACCGGTATTTTTTGATTCGATAAGCAGACACCGCATAGCCATGTGGATGCGGTTATTATCATCTACATCAATATATCGCGACCATAAGGTCTTAGGTACGACCCCAAACATTGCTCCACCGTCAAGGCGAAATCTTCCGGCTTCAATGCTATACAAATTAAATGATCCGATAGATGTGTGGGACTGCTTCATTGGATGTGGCTGGATTTTAAAGGATTAGTTATAAATAAAAGTGGAGCCCTAAAGTTTTTCAAGGAGTTGGTTGAGGAATAATCTAATTTCTTTCAGATCTTTTTTAACACTCACGGGAATTTCTTTGGACTCTTCCTCTTCTTCATCTTTCTTAAGCACCTGCTGAGCTCCTTCGGTACTGTATTTTTTCTCTTGGATCAGCTCCTTCAGTTTTAAAATTGTTTCAATATCATTTTCTTTGTAGACGCGGTTACCGGCTTTATTTTTCTTGGGATTTAATTCGTCAAATACCGTTTCCCAATAGCGCAATACATGCGCCTCGACTTCGGTAATATCGCTGACTTCACCTATAGAGTAATAAAGTTTTTTCATAAGAGGACTAAAAGCGTATCTTTATTGCTAATTATACATCATCTGGTGCATTATTTCTAACTCTTTGATACAAAATATTTAAAAAACATTGCCTGAAAAAGATTCAAACAGATCTCACATAGAATTAAGTGTTATAGTTCCGTTGCTCAACGAAGATGAGTCGATTAGTGAACTGGCTAAAAAAGTTCATGAGGTGTTATCAGGTAAACATACCTATGAACTTATTTTTGTGGACGATGGGTCAACTGATGACTCTTGGCGGGAGATCAAAAAAGTGACGGAGGGCAAGGAGCATATCTCCGGCATCCGGCTGCAACGTAATTATGGAAAAAGCTCAGCCTTGCAAGCCGGTTTTGAGAAAGCCGTCGGTGATTATATCGCCACGATGGATGCTGATCTACAGGATGACCCCAATGAGCTTCCCTTGATGCTGCAGCAGCTTAAAGAAGAGAACTTGCACCTGGTGAGCGGATGGAAAAAAGAACGCCATGATCCCATTTCTAAAACCATACCTTCTCGTTTTTTTAACAAGGTAACCTCGCTGGTAACGGGGATTAATCTAAATGATTTTAATTGCGGACTAAAAGTGTACCGTGCCGATGTGATCGAGAATATTTATCTGTATGGGGAATTGCATCGATACATCCCGTTCTTGGCCAAGCTTGAAGGATATGATCGGATCGGGGAGAAGGTCGTGGAGCATCATCCTCGAAAATACGGAGAAACTAAGTTCGGACTTTCCCGGTTTATGCACGGTTTTTTGGATCTGTTAACTCTACTGTTTGTGAACCGTTACTTGCAGCGCCCCATGCACTTTTTTGGTACGCTTGGCTTTCTCTTTTTGATTGTGGGTGGCGCTGTTAATGCCTATCTGTCCATCGATAAAATATTTTTTGGTGAACCTATTGGTGATCGTCCGTTACTGCTACTGGGGGTGATGCTGATGGTATTGGGGGCCCAGATCTTTTCTATCGGCTTTTTGGGAGAACTTATTCAAAAGCGGAATGAAAAGCAGCAGAAGCCTAATATCAAAGAAGTGGTTTAAAAAGATGGGATTCTGGTGTTGCTAACAAGAATTTAGTAATGGTTAAAATAATTAGTTAATGAGTCGTATTGCCTACGATCCGGTTAAGGACCGGTTTGCGCAGATTATTCGGCGATTCCGTTTTCTTCGGACGCTCTTCTATAAAATACTGGATCTGTTCTTTTTACGGAGCTGGTATATTCGAAAAATATTACGCCAATTTGGCTCTAAACTGGATGACAAAGGGGAGTGGAAGTTATTTGATGCCGGCTCGGGATTTGGACAATACGATAGGTTTATTTTACAGGAATTTAACAATGTCACTGTTCAGGCCATCGATGTAAAAAAAGATTACCTGGAAGATTCGCGGCGTTATTTTGAGGAGGAAATAAAAACAGGACGCATTTCATTTAAGCAAGAAGATTTGCTCGAAATCGACTATGAGGATACCTTTGATTTTGTAATCTGTGTTGATGTACTTGAACATATCGAAGAGGATATCAAGGTCATGAAAAATATTCATCGTTCCTTACAAAAGAAGGGGTATTTTCTGATGCATTCTCCCTCTATCTATTCTGAGGAAGATGCCGATGGCGATGAAAGTTTCGTTGATGAGCATGCTCGTCCGGGATATTCAAAAAATGATATAAGTCAGAAGTTGGAGAACTCCGGTTTTAAAGTAGTAGATGTTGCTTATACTTATGGCCCAAAGGGGCACTTGGCGTGGGAGTTAATTATTAAGTATCCCATGCTTTGGCTTAACAAAATAAAGCTTTGGGCTTTGCCAATAATGGCTATTTATTATATCCCGGTATTGCCTTTGAGCTTGCTGCTGATGGCGTTGGATATCCACGATGATAACCAACGCGGGGCCGGAATTTATGCACTGGCACAAAAGTAGAAAACGGGCTGTGCCAAGTCTTTAACTGTTTTGTTTTTCGGAGGTCTCCAAAATGGTATCGGGTTTTACTTTCTCTTCTCCAATCATTATCAGCAGAGGCACTTTCGAATAAAAAGACATCTCTTTTGAGAGGCTGCGATTTGTCAGTTTTTCCCAGAATGTTTTTTTGTACCGCACCATTACTAACAAAGAATCCGGATGGTCTGCTAAGAATTGGCTAATGGTCGGGAAGAAGTCCAAATCATATTTATGATGAAAAGTGATTTTATCATAGTTGATATGTTTATTTACGAGATCCCGGAAACCACGGAATTTAATTTCTGATTCCATGTTTTTTTGATCACTCACATGCAGTATATCAACGGTTGAATCAAAAAGTTTTGCCATATCAACGACATTGGATAGCGCTGTTACATCTCCTTCCTTATAATCGCTGGTGAAGATCATGTTATTAAAATTATCAAGGCTACTGCCGGTGGGAATGGCCAGCACGGGAACGGGCGATTTTTGAATAACACTGGAGGCTACGCTGCCTAATATTGCGTTTCGATCACCAGTCACGCCTTTCGTGCCCATTACAATAAGATTTACGGAATGTTCATTTACCTGGTTGAGCAAAGCGGTAACGGTCTGCCCATCTTGGATGATAGTGGAAATTTCTAAATTGTTATATCGATCTCCTTCCAAGGAATTTAAGAGTTCATCAAAGTGATTTGAACTATCATCAATAACCTGGTCTCGAGTCTTTTCAAAATCAGGAGCCATGTCCATTGTTTCTTGGGTGGCATGGAAGAGAGTCAGCTTGGCACCTGCTTTTAGTGCAATTTCTGCAGCGAAAGGTAATGCTCGTTTAGCATTATCAGAAAAATCTGTTGGGAAGAAAATATGATTGATTGAGAAAGCCATAGCAGTAAGATTCATTTAATAACGAACGTCTGTTGATCAATATATAAGATCAAAAAGTATTTGTTGGTGTAGCGTTTTGCCTTACAGGTTTGTAGGGTATTTAAGTACTTGCTTAGCAACCATTAATAAATACCCAAAAGGGTTCATAAGAAAGCAAATTATGTGAGATAAACCCTTATATCAAGGGTATATATATCACTACTTTTGTTATAGCAATAACAGCCACAGGCTTGACTAAAAAATTTAGCAATCATAAGTAAAAATATTGCTAAAACTTTTGTCATGACTACTCAACCCCATATACTGGTATTAGGATGTAATTTTGCAGGATTAACAACGGCACGTTACATTCGGGAATATGCCGGTAATAGCGTTAAAATTACCTGCATGGATCGCAAACCGTATCTCACCTTTATTCCAAATATTCCAATAGAAGTTTGGAATAATAACAATCCAGAGCTTTCGCTACACTTTGCCTTTATCAAATTTCTGGATCGCGACAATATTGACTTTGTACAGGGAGAGGTGCAGGGTATAGATGTGGAAAAGAGATCAGTAGAATTTAAGCCAGTGGAACGATCGGGGTCTGCCATAGAAGAAATTGGGTATGATTACCTGGTTATTGCATTGGGGAACAACTTGGCTTTTGATGAGATAGAGGGATTTGGCAAATATGGCCATACCTTTACCGATACTTATTATGGTGATAAGGTGCGCCGTTATTTACATGATGGCAGTTACAAAGGAGGGCCTATTGTTATTGGATCGGATTACTTTATTCAGGGGAAGAGTGAGAAGCTGCCCAATATTCCCGTAGCAGAAGCAGCATGTGAAGGTCCGCCGGTAGAAATATCCTTCTCTATGGCCGAATGGCTACAGAAAAGAGGATTGGGAGGTCCGGAGAATATCACGTTGTTTACTCCGGCTGAGGTTATTGCCGAGGATGCCGGTCAACAAATATTAGATAAGCTACTTCCCATGTTTGATGAGATGGGATATGGTTATAAAGCCAATACCAGAGGTATTAAGCGCCTGTATGAGGATGGTATTGAGTTTGAAGATGGCAGTAGCCTGGAGGCTGAAATGAAAATTATATTTCCCAACTGGAAGGCCCATGATTTTTTGAAGGGGCTGCCTATCAGTGATGATCAGGGGTTTATTGTAACTGATCTTCATATGCGGAATCCCGATTATCCCGAAGTGTTTGCGGTAGGCGATGCGGCCTCGATAACGGTGCCAAAACTTGGATCACTGGGACACATGGAGGCTGAAGTGTTGGCCAAAGTATTGGGACAAGAAATTGGGGGCTACAATCCGAATAATAAGATTGATCCTCTGGAGTTCGAATTGATTTGTATGGGGGATATGGGAGATCACAAAGGTTTCTATATGCATACTGATGAGTGGTGGGGTGGAGATAAAAGTATCTTAAAGATGGGATACACTCCTCATCTGTTAAAAATGGGTTTCAAATCAATGTATTATTCTACGGGTGGGAAAATACCATCCTGGGGGTTGCCTATGTCTGAGTTTATAGCTGACAGAACCTTAATTTAAATTCTAAAATTTGTTGTTATGAATACACAAGATGTTATTAAAAAAGTTCAACAGGTCGGTGGAGGCATTGCATTACTGTCTGCTGCAGGCGTTGTTTATTCGGTCGCTCGTCGTCTCAATCATCGAAGAGGATACGAACGCCCGTTTGATCCTAAGAAAATGATAGAAGTAAAAGGAGAAGTGCTCGAAGTTTCCAACTCAAAAGAAGTCAAGGATGAAAAACATGGTGTTCATCTTATCTTAGATACCAAGGAGGAGCAGATTCCGGTGCACCTTGGGCCCCTTTGGTATATATCTCGTCAGCCCCATCACTTTAAATCGGGAGATAAGATTAAAGTGAAGGGCTCCAGAGTTACTTTCAAGGATTCGGAAATTATTGTCGCTTCAGAGATAAGAGAAGAAAAAATGCAGATGATTTTACGGGATGAGAAGGGTAATCCCGTATGGCAAAGCTGGCGTAAGGTATCATAAGATTGTAACCATCTTATGGTGGGTTGGATTATATAAAAGGAAGTAAACTGACTGCTCCGATAGCAGAAATAATGACAATAAGCCAGATCAGTTTTTTGCTTTTATCATAACCGGCCCAAAAGATAAACAGGCCGGCCTTAACTAACGTATTGGTGATAATAGCAATCAAAATTCCGAGCGTTGCTACTGTTGGACTGGTGCCTTCTTGAGCCATGCGTGAAAGGGAAAGCGTAATAGCATCAACATCCATCAGTCCTGAGAATAATGAGAGGAGGTAAATTCCTTGGTCTCCGTACCATTGTTCCATGGCGGTGGCCAGCAGTAAAATGAGGCCCAGCAGTAACCCGAACTGTAAAGCGGTAAAAAATTGTAGTGGGTTTTTTAATTCAATAGGCGGTTGATCGTCTTCCAATTGTAGATGTTTTTGCCAGAGCCAGAATCCGCTTCCCAATGTAAGGATCAGCATAACTGCGAGTGGAATCCACAGTGGATATAACAGAGAGCTGTTAACCACTGCAACTTCTATACCTACTCGTACGAACATAATCGAAGAGGCAACCAGAACTCCGGCAATAAAAATTCCACTGACCA
Organism: Fodinibius sp. SL11; assembly: GCF_052060035.1. Lineage (NCBI taxonomy): Bacteria > Pseudomonadati > Balneolota > Balneolia > Balneolales > Balneolaceae > Fodinibius > Fodinibius sp. SL11. Next base: position 363,413 of record NZ_JBPOEA010000002.1, read on the forward strand.
TCTTTTTTTGCTGTCGGGCAAATTGGGCAAGACTCAGCGTTACCGCTGTAGAGGAAGCCAAGCCACCCGTAATAGCTGTTAACATGGTGCCTTTATTTTCGCCCAAATACTTGATAAGGATATAGCCGATGAAAGACAGACCGGAAATAAGTACGACCATCCACCAAATCCAATGCGGATTAATTGCTTCCCAGGGGCCATATCCTTTATTGGGCAATAGAGGCAAGAGGATGACGGTAATAATTAACAGCTTGATACCGGCATAAATTTCTTTAACCTCAACTTTATGTAACCAATTGTGTAATGTTGGCTTTAGACTCAATAGCGCTATTACTATCACTGTTACACCAAGGGCATATACATGATAACCGAAAGCTGCCCATGAGCTAAGTGTAAAAGTAAGAAGCAGGGCAACCTCTGTGGTTATCCCAAGGTCTTTTTGCTCCTCCACTTTTGCCTCAACTACATACGATGTAATTACAAGAGCTGCTAAGGCAAGAAAGGCAACAGCAAGTACCCATTCGTTGATAAATTGGCTTACTTCCGTCCAAACTCCTCCAAACAGGCCAACAAGACTAAATGTACGGATCCCTGCTATACGGTCACCTTCGTCTTGAAGCCGCCCACTCCAGCCGCGTTCAATACCGATAAGCAGCCCAATGCCGAGTGCTGATAGTAAATTCCAAATTAGAGTAAAATCCAGATCCATAGCCAGAAGTTATGTTTAATAGCATACAACTAATGTATGATAGTGGACGGAATTCTGAAACCAAAGTTTATTTCAATACATAAAAAAACCACTGCAGGCATATTACCTACAGTGGCTTTGCTTAAGTACCGCGTACGGGATTCGAACCCGTGCTACCGCCGTGAAAGGGCGGCGTCCTAAACCCCTAGACGAACGCGGCATAATAAAATCAGTAAAAAAGCCTTGCCGAATATATCAGCAAAGCTAAGGAGAAGGCATCAAGGATACGTTTTTGTATGATTTCAAACAACCTTTAATGCCAAAAAAATGGGAGCCCGATGGGATTTGAACCCACGGCCTCCAGGGCCACAACCTGGCGCTCTAACCAACTGAGCTACGAGCTCCATTAAGTTTAAATTTATGGTTTTGGAAGTGAATAACTGCCAAATAAAGTAATCAATAAAAAGAACGAGAGTACCGCGTACGGGATTCGAACCCGTGCTACCGCCGTGAAAGGGCGGCGTCCTAAACCCCTAGACGAACGCGGCATGATATAAATTTCAGCACATAAGAGCTTCAGAGGCGACGGGCGGGATCGAACCGCCGTAGGAGGTTTTGCAGACCTCTGCCTGACCACTCGGCCACGTCGCCTTAAAGGTTTTCTTGTACGCCCGACAGGAGTCGAACCTGTAACCTACGCCTTAGAAGGGCGTTGCTCTATCCAGTTGAGCTACGGGCGCGCTAACTCAAAGGCAAATTACAAAATCAGTACGTCAAACATTCAAGTTTTCACAACTTGATTATGCAATTTGGAAATTGCTAAAAGTCGGGGAGACAGGATTTGAACCTGCGACCCTTCGCTCCCAAAGCGAATGCGCTACCGGACTGCGCTACTCCCCGTTTAGAAAGATGTCAAATATAAGGGACTTTACATCTCAAATCAATTTCAAATCCAATGAATTTCTCACTCTTTCTGCTCTTCCCAAAACTCACTTAAAAACCCTATTCCATAACCAGTGAGCTGGATAAATGTGGCAGCAACACTTAGCAATCCAATATATAAGTTTGAATATTTTGCAGATGAATGCCCGAAGATGAGCGAAACGAATAAAATAAAGGGTATCAGAAGAATGTTAAACAAGCTAAGGTTCCAAAATGGAAGTGTGAGAAACAGCAATAATCCAATGGTAAAAAAGGCGGGAAGGGTGTGAATGAATTTTATTTCACCGGGGTGAAACCGATTAATATTAATGCGTGCCCGTCCAAAAAAATGAAGCTGATTAAAAAACTGTTTTAAACTGGTCCTTCGCTTATGGTATACATAGGCTTCCGAGATAAGTCCGGTTTTAAACCCTTGATTTATGATACGAATGCTGAATTCAATATCTTCGCCCATCCTTGTAATCCGATATCCCCCCGTTTGTTCATATACTTCACGGGAAATCCCCATATTAAAACTACGTGGATGAAACGTGCCGGCATGTTTTTCATTACCCCTGATACCTCCTGTAGTTAGGGGAGAGGTCATAGCATAGCTAATCGCTTTTTGGATGGGCGAAAAGTTTTTATGTTCCCTGTCAGGTCCACCATAAGCATCCAATTTATGTATGTTTAGATAGCTATTGACCGTCTCAAAATAATGAGATGGAATAAGACAATCCGAATCAAACACAATAAAATAATCCCCCTTGGCACGTTCAAAGCCGTAGTTACGGCTAAATCCCTGTCCGGAGTTCTCTTTGTAATAGTAGCGTATATCAAGCTGTTTTTGATACTGTTCCACAATATGATCACACCGTTCTTCAGAACCATCCTCAATGATCAGCGTTTCAAAATTTTGATACGTTTGTTGCGTTAAGGAATGCAACAGCTCATCCACCTCGTGTGGACGGTTATATACGGGAATTATAACAGAGAAAAACATAGCGTGCGTTTAAATTTTTAAACAGGCTAAATCTACAAATAATATTATAGAATTTTGGATATATACAGATGAAACTCTGATAAATAATTCCGTTCTTAAGCTTTTAATTTTAATTAGTGAAATCTCTCTTCTATGGCACCTAAGATGTTCAAAATCCTGCTTTTTCTCTTGTTTCCCTCAATGGCTTTGGGACAATCTTTAAATATATCCGTTGCAGAGCATACAGCTGACAATAATATATCCACCTTCACACTTGGAAATAGCAGGGTCACTTTTGGTTCTCAGTCTATACGCTTTTTAGACAGTGGCAGGGAACAAAGTTTTGATGCTGTAGGAGTTTCATCTGATAACAATATAATTAGTACGCTGACCTGGAAGAATCAGGAAGGAGAGATCGTGCTCTATAATCCTCAAGGCAAAAAGCTTACTTCTTTTTCCACGATTTCATTAGCGGATAAGGCATCTTTTGGGTTATATCCCTTTAGTAACGGGCATACGCTGCTACGAGATAAAATTGCCAACTTCACCTTTTATGATTCTTTTGGAGAGATCGTAACAAGTATGTCAAGCAGTAGCCAAAGCACAGAGGGAGAGGCAATTTCGGAAGTGGCTACAAGCGAATCAGGCAATACGGTGGTGATTTATAATCCGAAAATTAAACGTAATGGAGAGTTGGGATCAAAAGTACAGGTCCGTACCGGCCCCAAACAATTTGAGGATATCTTTTTTAGCAGCGACCGATATTTAAAAAATGTTACGGTATCGAAAGATGGACGTTTAATTGCAGTCATAACTGCTAAAAAAGGGAGTGATGATAAAGTGCTGATCATGGATCAATATGGCAATGAGTTGAATACAATAAAAGCAGAAGAAGACTTGAAAGGCGTGAACTTTACCGATGATTTGGAGCAGGTCACAATTTATTCAGGGGGACGTGTGATGGTATACAATACCCTGAGTGGTGAAAGCTTGGGAGCAACCAGTTTTAGGTCACCTATTATGATAGCTGATTATTTCTCCGAGGATCATTTAATATTAGCGCTAACCGGTAATTATTCTGATCGCTCCGGGAGATTGAGTAATATTGAATTTCGAGCAATTAATTTAAAACAGCGATCCATTGCAAGCCAAAATTTTTCTGGTACACTGGGCTTGAGTCAGGCGATTAATCTTCAATTCATCAGAAATTCTCTAAATTCTTATACCTTAACAGGAGCCAATAAAATGATCGATATTAGAGCTGATTTTTAGCAGTACTGTTTCGTTAACTGATAAGTAAGAGAAAAATATATTCAAAAATAAGAAAGCCTGACAGGTTATGACTTACCTGTCAGGCTTTTCTATGTAAAATAATTAAGAAGTTTTTGTCTTAGGCCTTAGCCTCTGAGGTAGATTTCTCATCTTCAGAGTCGTCATCGGAATCATTATCCTTCGCAGCTTTTTTTATTTCATCGTCACTGGTTTCCACATCAGTGGTTTCCCCAGTATCTGACCAATCGAAGAGGAGCCCATCACGAGATTTATTCATTTTAATCTTAATTTGAGCTCCTTCCTCATGCTCCGATTCTAACAACTCTTCAGCCAGCGGCTCTTCCACATATTTCTGGATAGCACGCTTAAGCGGACGAGCCCCGTATTTCTGATCGAACCCTTTATCACTTAAGAAGTCTTTAGCACCTTTTGTGACTTCAATCTCATAACCGAGGTCATGAATGCGCTTAAAGAGATCATCAGAAAGAATATCAATAATTTTAAAGATATCTTCTTTCTCAAGTGCACGGAATGTGATCACATCATCAATACGGTTTAGGAATTCAGGATTGAATACCTTTTTAAGAGCATCCTGAATGGTGGATTTCATTTTTTCGTAATCGAAGCTTTTTGCTTCACTTGAGAAACCAATACCCTCACCCAGGCTTCTAATATCACGAGCTCCAATGTTGGAAGTCATGATTATGATGGTGTTTCTGAAATCCACCTTGCGACCAAGGCTATCGGTAAGAATACCGTCATCCAGAACCTGGAGCAGAATATTAAAGACATCAGGGTGTGCTTTCTCGATTTCATCCAGTAGAACCACACTGTAGGGTTTACGTCGCACTTTTTCGGTAAGCATACCGCCTTCTTCATATCCTACATAGCCCGGAGGGGCCCCGACTAATCGGGAAACGGAGAATTTTTCCATATACTCACTCATGTCAATACGAATGAGTGCATCCTCCTTGTCAAAGAGATATTGGGCAAGTACTTTGGCCATTTCTGTTTTTCCTACACCGGTTGGGCCAAGGAAAATAAATGAACCAATAGGTCGCTCGGGATCTTTGAGTCCGGCGCGTGTACGCTTAATTGCTTTGGTAAGCTTAACAATAGCTTCGTTTTGACCAATAACCTGCTTGGAAAGCTCTTCTTTCATCTTAACCAGTTTCTTGCTTTCGCTCTGGTTAATTTTGCTTACCGGTACACCGCTCATCATGCCAACAACTTGAGCAACGTCTTCTTCTTCAACATCATAAACAATCTCTTCGGATTCTTTCTCCCATTCTTTTTGGGCCTGTTCCAGTTCTTCTGTAAGACGTTTCTCCTTGTCACGCAGACGGGCTGCTTCTTCAAATCGTTGTTTTTTAACCATGCCGTTTTTCTCATTGCTGGTTTTTTCAATTTCTTCTTCCAGGTCAATGATATGCTGCGGTACATGGATATTTGACAAGTGAACACGTGCACCGGCTTCATCAAGAGCATCAATGGCTTTATCCGGCAAAAAGTGATCTGTTACATACCGATCAGTAAGTTTAACGCAGGCCTCAATAGCTTCATCAGAATACCGTACGCTGTGGTGTTCCTCGTACTTGTCCTTAATTTGTGATAGAATCTCAGTAGTTTCTTCCGGGGTAGTGGGATCAACCATTATTTTCTGGAAGCGACGTTCGAGGGCGCCATCTTTTTCGATATGCTGGCGATATTCATTGAGCGTGGTTGCCCCGATTGCTTGAACTTCGCCTCGTGCAAGGGCAGGTTTTAACATGTTAGATGCATCGAGTGAACCGCTTGCTCCTCCGGCTCCGACGATAGTGTGGAGCTCATCAATAAAGAGGATAACATTTTGGGTTTTCTCCAGCTCACCCATAACTGCTTTAATGCGTTCTTCAAATTGACCACGATATTTTGTTCCTGCAACCAAAGCAGCAAGATCCAATGCCACAACGCGCTTATCATAAAGTACACGTGAAACCTTACGTTCTACAATACGCGTAGCTAATCCTTCGGCAATAGCTGTTTTACCTACGCCGGGTTCACCGATAAGCACCGGGTTGTTTTTCTTACGACGGCTCAAGACCTGAGCAACGCGCTCGATCTCTTTTTCTCGACCAATAATTGGATCGAGTTTACCCTCTTCGGCCAGCTGTGTTAAATCACGGCCAAAATTATCAAGTACAGGAGTTTTTGATTTTTCCATTTTCTTTTCTCTTGAGCTTCCGGAGGATTTGGAACCGCCTCCTCCTTTTGAGGATGATAAACTTGCTGATACAGAACCAGAATCTTTGCGATCTTTATCAGAGGATTTCCCTGAAATAATAAGATCTAACTCTTCACGCACTGCGTCATAAGATACATTAAACTGTTGAAGTATTTGTGCAGCAATATTCTCGTCGTCGCGCAAAAGTGATAATAGAAGATGTTCGGTACCGATGGTATCACTTTTGTATAATTTAGCTTCGAGATAGGTAATGCGCAGTACTTTTTCGGCTTGTTTCGTAAGGGGGATATTTCCCACTTTTACCGAACCGCCGGTGCCGCGTACTGTATCTTCAACAGTCTTTTTTAATTTAAAAAGATCACAATTTAGATTTTTCAAGATTTTAACAGCTACTCCTTCGCCAAGTCGAACGATACCCAGAATCAAATGCTCCGTTCCAATGTAGTCGTGACCCAGACGAAGTGCTTCTTCGCGGCTAAACTGTATTACATCTCGAACCTTGCTAGAGAAATTGCCCTCCATAAAAATCGAACCTTCAGTAGTTTTAAAGTTACTTGTCATCCGCTTTAACGAGTGACCAGAATATTTAGTTCATATTCTTTAACGAAAGTAGTGCTGGCATAGTGCAAAAGCAAACAAAATAAGCTATCGGGAAATTCATAAAATTTTAAAAATTCACGAGTTTGAATACCCCCTAAATTAATTTTTTAATAGCTTATTGAAAGCCAAGCAGGTAGCCTAAACAGGCTTAATTAATGTTACTGCAGATGCTTTTAGTTCTACGTTAAAAAACTGTGCAGTAAACAAGCCTATAAAATATCGCTAACCTCAATCGCTTGTTCTTAAAATAGGAAGAAGGAAACTTGATTTCTAATTATTTAGAAATTAGAAAATCGGGGATCCTGTCATTTCTTTAGGTTGTTTAATCCCCATTAGTTTTAGCAGGGTAGGAGCAACATCAGCCAGAATACCGTCTTTCATCTTAATATTTGGCTCGTTTAAAATAAGTGCAGGCACCGGTGCTGAAGTATGGGCTGTATGAGGGCTTCCATCCTCGTTGATCAGGCAATCGGCATTTCCATGATCGGCAATAATAAGAATTTTATAATTGTGTTTGGTTGCAGTTTCAACAACTCTCTTTAATTGTTGATCGATAGTTTCCACTGCTTTAATAGTTGCATCCATACTGCCGGTGTGACCTACCATGTCAGGATTAGCAAAATTAAGAATACCCAAATGGTATTTTTCAGTATTTAATTGAGTACAGAGTGCATCCGTTACCTCAAGAGCACTCATTTCGGGCTGAAGATCGTAGGTAGCAACTTTTGGGCTCGGTATTAATATACGCTCTTCCCCTTCAAAGGCCGTTTCTTCACCGCCATTGAAAAAGTAGGTGACATGCGGATATTTTTCTGTTTCAGCGATACGTAACTGCTTCAGATGATGCTTGCTAACAATTTCGCCCAAGGTGTTCTTTAATCTTAAGGGCGGGTAGGCCACTTGAACATGATTAAAGGTATCGTCATACGAAGTAAAAGTTACATAATGCAGGTTCAGGTTTTTCTCTACCTTGAATTTATCAAAGCCTGTTTCAGTTAAAGCGCGGGTGATTTGGCGCGCCCGGTCCCCCCGGATATTATAGAAGATGACCACATCATCTTTTTGGATACGAGAATCGGGAGATGAATTGATAAGTTTTGGCTTAACAAATTCATCAGTTACGTCTTCATCATACGATGACTGAAGTGCTTCAACAGCATTATCAAATTGTTCTCCTTCGCCGTGAACCAGTAAATCATAAGCCAGTTGTGTTCGTTCCCAGCGGTTATCTCTATCCATTGCGTAGTATCGGCCTACAATAGAAGCAATTTCACCGGCCCCGATATTTTTGGCTTGCTGCTGAAATTCCTTTACGTAGTCGATACCTCCATGAGGGGAGGTATCGCGTCCATCGGTAAAAGCATGAACATAGGTATTGTCAATGCCCGTGGATTGAGCAAATTTCAGTAGGGCAAAAAGATGTTCATTATAGCTGTGTACCCCGCCATCAGAAAACAGCCCCATAATATGGATGCGACCATTTTTCTTTGCTTTTTCGAAGGCCTTCTTCAAGACATCATTGTTGAAAAAGCTGCCATCCTCAATAGATTTATTGACACGGGTTAATTCCTGGGGCACAATTCGCCCCGCACCTATATTCAGATGGCCGACTTCAGAATTGCCGAATTGTCCATCAGGTAAGCCAACATCTTTACCGCTGGCCGACAATTTAGAATGGGGATTATTGACAAAAAGAGAATCGATAAACGGCTTTTGCGCTTTGTCAATTGCGCTTACTTCGGGATTTTCGGCCAACCCGAAGCCGTCTAAGATTACAAGAAGTGCTTTGGAATAAGGGTTAGCCAATAGACTTTTCTTTTACAAGCTGTTAACGTGATTCGCTATTTTTGACTTTTTGCGCGCGGCAAAGTTCTTGTGAACAAAGTCTTTAGCAGCCATTTTATCAAGATATGAACTGGCTTCTTTAAAAGCTTTTTCTGCTTCTTCTTTTTCAGTGGTTTCAAGCGCTTTATTAATTAATGTCTTCATTTTAGAGCGCTTGGCTTGATTTCGGACACGACGCTTCTCGTTTTGTCGTACTCGTTTTTTTGCTGATTGATGTTGTGGCATGATTTCTAAGAGTTTCTTATCAGTTCTGGAAATTAATTTGTATTTTCTGCGCCAATTCAGAAAGACGTCAAAGTTAAAATTTCTGGAAGTGTTAAACAAGAAATCATTGAAAAATTAGTAAATTAAAGGTAAGTTAGGAGACTTTCGTTTATGATCATAGTGATCGATGGTCCGGCTGGTTCGGGCAAAAGTTCAACGGCCCGTGCAATAGCAGACAAGTTAGATATTGAATACCTCGATTCCGGGGCCTTGTATAGAACGGCTACCTTGATTTATTTGGAAGCGAACCGGGATAAGGAAGCGTTCTTTATTTTGTTGAATCAGAAAAAGATCTCGTTTTATTATGAGGATCAGAAATTTCATGTAGCGATAGATGGAGAATCGGTTACCGATAAGATACGAACTACTGAAGTAACCAAAGCTGTTAGTGAGGTTGCAGCACTTCCTCGCGTTCGATCTTTTGTGAATAATTTGATGCGTGATGTTGTTTTAGAAGGTGTATATGTTGCCGAAGGACGTGATCTGGGAACGGCTGTTTTTCCTGATGCGGAACTGAAGTTTTTTATGTCTGCGGATTTGGAAGAACGTGCTAAACGTCGATTAAAAGAACGAAAGGAAAAAAATCCCGGATTAAGTTTAAAAGAAGTGAAACAAAATATTGCCGAACGAGATTTAAAAGATTCTAAACGTCAGGCTGATCCGTTGAAAAAAGCCGCTGACGCTATCGAACTTGATACAACGAACTTAACGTTTGAACAGCAAGTTGATAAAATTTGTTCAATGATAAGCGAAGAACTAAAGTAAGATAAATAAGAACTTTAATTATAACTCTAATCTAATCCCATTCCGAAGAATTTTGGAATGCGGTAATTTTAACTAAAACTCATAATGACCGAAGAAGTAAAAGAAGAACAAGCTAACAAAAAACAGGAGCAGGATACAGCTACCGAGGAGGTAACTGAAGAAACTGCTGTTGAAACAACTACTGAAGAAGAAGTTCAGGTTGAACCGGAACAAGAGGAAATAGCAGTATTTTCCGGCGATGTAGAGGAAGAAGAAACATATACTTATGATCAACTGCAGGCTGCATCGGAAGATTATTCTGATGAAGAGTTTCATCAGCTTGCAGGTATGTACGAAGATACGCTTAACGAAATTGAAGAAAAAGAGATTGTAACAGGGCGTGTTGTTTCTGTTGATGAAGATTATGTTGTCGTTGATATTGGTTTTAAATCAGAAGGGATGGTGCAAACTAATGAATTCCCTGACGAAGTGGTTGAAACCCTTGAGCCCGGCGACGAAGTTGATGTATTTTTAGATAAAGTTGAAGACCAGGAGGGCCAGCTAATTCTGTCTCGTCGCAAGGCTGATATTCTGCATGCTTGGGAGACCATTGAACGCGCAGCTGAGACCGGCGAAATTGTTGAAGGAAAGATTCAACGTCGTATTAAAGGTGGTATGGTTGCCGATATTATGGGCATTGATGCATTCTTGCCCGGATCTCAAATTGATGTAAGACCTGTTCGCGACTTTGATGCCTATGTTGGTAAGACGATGGAGTTTCAGGTTGTTAAGCTGAACATGTCTGCCGAAAACGTAGTTGTTTCTCACCGTGCGCTTATTGAGTCTGATCTCGAAGAGCAGCGCGAAGAGATTCTCTCAACTATTGAGGAAGGGCAGGTGCTTGAAGGTATCGTCAAAAACATTACCGACTTCGGTGTCTTTATCGATCTCGGCGGTGTTGACGGTCTGCTTCACATTACTGATCTGTCTTGGGGACGTGTTGACCATCCCGAAGAAATTGTATCACTTGATCAGCGACTCAATGTTGCGGTTATCGACTTTGATGAAGAAACCAAGCGTGTTTCTCTCGGTCTTAAACAACTGCAGCCGCATCCATGGGATGAAATCGATCTTAAGTATCCTGAAAATATTCAGGTTCAGGGTCGGGTTGTTTCAATCGCTGATTACGGGGCCTTTATTGAACTTGAAAAAGGTGTTGAAGGACTTATCCATATTAGTGAGATGTCTTGGACACAGCATATCAAGCACCCATCACAGTTGGTTAGCAAGGATGATATAATCGACTGTGTTGTGCTGAATGTGAATGAGCCTGAGAAGAAAATTTCACTCGGCGTCAAGCAGCTTGAGAAAGATCCTTGGGAAGATATCGACGAGCGTTATCCTGTTGGGTCTAAGCACAAGGGAACGGTTCGCAACCTCACCAACTTTGGAGTGTTTGTTGAACTCGAACCCGGAATTGACGGACTCATCCACATTTCTGACTTGAGCTGGACTGAGAAGATTAATCATCCAAACGAGGTTATCGATAAGGATGAAGAGATTGAAGTTGTAATTCTAGCGATTGACTTTGAAAACCGTCGAATTACGCTTGGTCACAAGCAGATTGAGGAGAATCCATGGGAGAAATTCGCTGAAGAGTACAGCGGCACAAACCAAGTTGAAGGTGAAGTCTTTAAGACAACCGACAAAGGGGTATTTGTGAAGCTGCCACATGATCTTGAAGGATTCATCCCTGCAAGCAAAACAGAAGCCGAAGGTGAACCCGAAGAAAACTTCGAAGAGGGCGACACCGTTAAGGCTTATGTAATAGAGCTGGATGAGACCAACAAAAACATTACGCTAAGTCAGCGTGAGAAAGATGTTAAGGAAGCTCAATCTTCTAAGAAGAAGAGCCGAGGCAAGCAAGAGCAGGAACCTGCTCCACAAACAGGCACACCTACATTAGGTGAAATGTCTGGGCTTGCTGATCTCAAAAAAGAGATGGCTGATAAAGAGAAAGCAGCACGTAACCTCCAAAAGAAGGCCGAAGAGGTTGAGGAGGAAGAAGATAACGCTGATGAAGAAGAGTAATTCCTAACTCTTTTTCTTACTGAATTCATAAAGGCTCAGAGTGAGTAACTCTGAGCCTTTTCTTTTTTGTTAAAAGAATTGAAAGAAGGAGGAGTCTTTTACGGTTAGTTTTCTTGTTCTTCTTTATAAAAGAATACGATATTTTTCTGGGGATGCTTGCTGCTCCTTACCTTCTCATCAGTATCTTTATTATAGCCATAAACCACATTGCGCATCGAATTTAGTTCTTTTTCGTCTTCAAATGAGACCTCAAGGGCTTTTCCGCCGGGGTCTAACTTTTTTACGGCGTCGAGTAATGGTTTGTATTTGGAAGTACTTTTTTTAGAGATGTTTATATCTGTTCTGGAAACAAAATTAATGTCCATAAAAGAAGTTTGGATGAGATGTTTTTTAAAAGAAATATAGCTACTGAAAGTGTATCAAATTTTTATAAGAACATGTTCATTAGGGTACTTGAACCGTTGAGAGAATCTTGTTAATGAGATCTTCCGAGGTAATATTTTCAGCTTCAGCCTCAAAGGTGGGAATGATTCGATGGCGCAGTACATCCATAGCAATAGTTCGTACATCTTCGGGAGTAACATAGGCACGATGCTGCATAAAGGCGTGAGCTCTTGCAGCCAAGTTTAAGTTAATAGAGGCCCGGGGAGAAGCCCCAAAATTGATAAGTTCCGAAAGGTCTTCAAGCTTATAGTTGCTGGGGGTTCTGGTAGCAAAGACGAGATCGATAATATATTTCTCTACTTTTTCATCAACATAAATTTCATTGATTACCTCACGAGCTTCTAACACTTTTTGGGTATTGATAACAGGTTTTAATTCTTCAGCAGCACCGGTCTTTGCCATCCTGCGCATAATTTCTAACTCCTCTTTTTCGGTGGGATAATCGATCTTTATTTTCATCATAAATCGATCAACCTGTGCTTCGGGCAATGGATATGTTCCTTCTTGTTCAACAGGGTTTTGCGTAGCCAAAGCAAGGAATGGGTCATCAAGTTTATAGGTTTCTTCTCCAATTGTTACTTGTTGTTCCTGCATAGCCTCAAGCAAAGCACTTTGCACCTTGGCAGGCGAACGATTGATCTCATCAGCCAAGATGATGTTTGCAAAGATAGGTCCTTTTTTAACGGTAAACTCTGCCTCTTTTTGATTGTAAATTAAGGTACCGATTAAGTCGGCAGGTAGTAAGTCCGGAGTAAATTGCAACCGTTGGAATTTTGTATCAATTACTTTTGCCAGGGAGGAAACCGTGAGAGTTTTGGCGAGACCGGGAACTCCTTCTAAAAGTACATGACCGTCAGCTAATAGCCCGATCAGGAGTCGGTCGATCATATAACGCTGACCGACAATAACCTTATTTAGTTCTTTATAAATGTCATCGATAAAAGCACTGGATTCTTCAATTTTAGCACTCAGCTTTTCCATATCTACCGAATCTGCTGACGTTGAGGCGTTACTCATAAGGTAATTTATTATTAATTAATATGAACTGTAGTAGCTTGATTTAGCATTTTATATATCAAAAATCACAATGTAAATAAATGGAAATTATGGATTCTTTTCTATGGAATTTTCTTTTATAATTTGATTCGAAAAACAATATTTGATAACTGAATGCATCCCCATTTTATTTTGATCCAGTATAAACCTTTCTGATGGAATAGATTTCTACAATTTAAGTTGATGAGGTTTTTAAATTTATCTACCTTTGAAGCCACAAAAATAAACAAATTGATATGATAACTTATTTCTTCATTTTCTTAGCTGTTTTAGCTGTTACATCAGCCTTGGCAATGGTGATCAGTAAAAATACCGTAAACAGCGCATTATTCTTGGTATTGAATATGGTTTCCTTGGCTGGACTGTTTCTATTATTAAAGGCACAGTTTTTAGCCGTTATTCAGATTTTGGTATATGCCGGTGCAATAATGGTGCTGTTTCTATTTGTAATTATGTTACTAAACGTACAAGATGAAGAAAACCTATTTAGTCAATTTCGTGTTAAATACTTTGTGGCATTTTTGGTAGGGATTGTTGTTTTTTCACAGCTTTTATATAGTATTGGCAGCTTTACAGAAATGTTACCAGAGGTGTCCCCGGAAATGGCTGAAGTGGGAACCGTTGAAGCTGTAGCAGATGTGCTCTATTCGCAATATTTGCTCCCTTTCCATATTATTGCACTGCTTTTAACAGCGGCTGTTAATGGGGCCCTTATGATAGCACAACATAAAATTAAATCTGGAGCAACAAATGATTAGTATAGATTGGTTTTTAGCGCTTAGTGCACTTCTTTTTTGTGTTGGGATTGTTGGTGTTTTAATTCGTAAAAATGCTATCGTTATCTTTATGTGTGTTGAGCTGATGCTTAATGCCGTAAATTTGTCTCTGGTTTCGTTTAGTAGCCATTTTGGAAATGTTGACGGACAAATTTTAGTATTTTTTGCCCTTGCAGTAGCTGCAGCAGAGGCCGTTGTTGGATTAGCAATTATTATTGCGATTTTTCGAAATAATCTTTCTGTTGATATTAGTAATATAAATTTATTGCGCTGGTAAATGCGGCAGCTGGTTTTTTTAAAAGGCTCCCAAAATCGGGAGCCTTTTCTATTTCTATAATGGGTCTAAACAATAATTCTATTCTTTACCTTCACTCACTTTTTTGTATCTTTGCCACTTGTGAATTTACCCTTGTAAATGCAAGGGGTGTTGGCTACATTTGGGCCGAAAAATGTATTTGGATACAAATTTGAAAGATCTTTTTTAATGGATTCTGCTACTGCGCTTACAAGTCTGATTATTGCATTGCCACTACTGGGTTTTTTCGTAAATGGCCTTCTTGGATTGAGTTCCAAGTCTTTTCGCCGGCGTAAAGCTCTTATCGGTACTATTGCCAACCTAACAGTATTTGTTCCATTCGCCATTGCTGTCTACTTCTTTATGAATATGGGGCAGGGATCAGATCCCATTATAGTAGAACTTTTTACTTGGATCGATGTTGGTAGCTTTAGTGTAGATATTGCATATCAGCTTGATCAGCTGTCTATTTTGATGGTGCTTGTCGTAACAGGCGTCGGCTTTTTGATCCACACTTACTCTGTGGGATATATGTGGCATGATGAAGGATATTGGAAGTTTTTTGCCTATCTGAACCTGTTTATTTTTGCCATGCTCAATTTGGTTATGGCAAATAACCTTTTGCTATTGTTTCTTGGTTGGGAGGGGGTAGGACTTTGTTCGTATCTTCTGATTGGTTTTTGGTATACGGATATGGCTAACTCGGCTGCCGGCAGCAAGGCTTTTTGGTATAACCGTGTTGGCGATTTTGCATTTCTGGTAGCGATGTTTTTGACATTTCAACATGTAGGTAGCTTGGATTTTGATATAATCCTATCCAGTCTTGAGGCTATTCCCGCTGATGATAAATTTTGGATCGCTTTGTTAATGTTCATTGGGGCAACCGGTAAAAGTGCACAAATACCTCTTTTTGTTTGGTTACCAGATGCCATGGCGGGTCCTACCTCGGTTTCAGCCTTGATCCACGCAGCGACAATGGTTACTTCCGGTATTTATTTGATTTCTCGAATGTCAGAGATGTTTGTGATGGCGCCCGAAGTGATGATGATCATTGCTGTTATTGGGGCGCTTACGGCGCTGGTTGCCGCAACGATTGCTCTAACTCAGAATGATATCAAGCGTGTGCTGGCGTATTCAACTGTTTCTCAGCTTGGATACATGTTTTTAGCGTTGGGTTCGGGAGCATTTACGGCAGCTATGTTTCATGTTGTAACTCACGCATTTTTTAAAGCGCTGCTCTTCCTTGGTTCAGGATCGGTTATTCACGCTATGGAGCATGTAGAGCACGGACTCCACGACGAGGGCAAGGATGTGCATTTTGATCCGCAGGATATGCGCTTTATGGGGGGTCTTAAAGAATATATGCCATCCACCTACAAAACTTTTTTGATTGCTACTATTGCTATCGCCGGAATTCCACCATTAGCCGGATTCTTTTCAAAAGATGAAATTTTGGCCTTTACTTTTAATGCTGGCTTTGGAGAATTTGCAGGGTCATTATATCTGCTTCTTTGGGTAGTTGGAATTATAACTGCGTTCTTAACAGCATTCTATATGTTCCGTTTAACTTTTGGGACATTTAATGGTGAATTTAAACTCCCAGAAAAGATCAATAAGGCGACCGGAGCTGAACAGTATCTACACGAGAGCCCAAAAAGCATGACCATTCCGCTTTGGACGCTTGGCGGACTTTCAGTTGTCGGTGGATTTTTAGGGGTGCCCAATTTCTTGTTATCAACCTTTACGCATCAAGAAGAACATATTAATCTGTTACATAATTGGCTTTATAGTGTGACTGCTGACTATGATCTTGCATTGTCACATTCTACGGAATGGATTTTGATGACCGCATCTATTCTTGTGGCAGTGGGAGGTGTTTATACTGCATATCGAATGTATGGTAGTGGTGCTACGGAAGATTCTGATGCCAAGCTTGCTGATCGTTTTGGAGCACTTTACGAAACATGGAGCGAAAAATATAGCTTGGATGAGTTGTACGAAGGTATTGTTGTCCATCCTACGGTCCGATGGTCAGAAAAAGGTTTAGCCAAATTTGATATGAAGATCATAGATGGTGTTGTCAATACTGTTGGCGGTGTTGTTAGACTATTCGGAAGTGTATTCCGGTATATCCAGACTGGTGTTACCAGCAGTTATGCGCTGGCATTGGTGTTAGGTGTTATTCTTGTACTAAGTATGTTGATCCTGTAAAAAAGAACTGATAATGGAGTTACTGCTAAATTTAGTTATTTATTTACCCCTGTTAGGAATTGCCGGAATCCTTGCTGTCCGGAATGACAAAGCTACGAAGTGGATAAGCCTCGTTGCTACTACTGTAACATTTCTATTGTCGCTACCACTGCTATTTAATTTTGATGTAGCTAACTCTGGTGCCATTCAATATCTGACAGAAGGAACTAATATCATGACAGGCCTTGATATTAAATATCTTATTGGGCTCGATGGACTTAGTTTGCTTCTGTTTATGCTGACAACTCTTATGGGGCCTATTGTAATATTATCATCTTGGGATTCTGTCAAAAAACATTTGGCGGGATACTATTCTATGCTTCTGCTACTGCAAACGGCTTCAATGGGAGTATTTGCTTCGTTAGATCTGATTGTCTTTTACGTTTTCTTTGAGCTTTCTTTGATCCCAATGTACTTCCTTATCGGAATTTGGGGTGGCGAAAATCGTGTTCATGCTACCGTGAAGTTTTTTGTGTACACATTGGTTGGTTCGCTCATTATGTTGGTTGGGCTGATTTATACAGGATATGATGCGGGTGCCGCTATTGAAGGGTATAAGTTTACGACTGACTGGCGATTTTTATCCGGCGGTGAATATCAGATTGGATTGGTAGAACAGACCTATCTGTTTTTATCATTTGCCTTAGCATTTTCTATCAAAGTTCCGCTGTTTCCATTTCATACCTGGTTGCCGTATGCACACACCGAAGCGCCGACAGCAGGTTCGGTTGTACTGGCCGCCATTATGTTGAAGATGGGAACTTATGGTTTGCTCAGAATTTGTTTACCGCTGTTTCCCAACGCTTTTGTAGAATTCGCCCCCTATCTGGCAACTTTGGCAGTGATCGGAATTATCTACGGTGCGCTTGTGGCAATGGTTCAGAAAGATGTTAAGAAATTGGTAGCATATTCATCAGTTAGTCACCTTGGATTCGTTGTGTTGGGATTGTTCGCCTTTAACACCATTGCGGTGCAGGGGGCCCTTATACAAATGATTAATCACGGTCTTTCTACGGGAGCTCTCTTCTTAATTGTTGGAATGATTTATGACCGTACGCATACCCGTGATATTAAAGACTACGGTGGCATTGCGAAAGTAGTGCCTGTTTTCGCCGTGATGTTTATGATTGCAACATTAGCATCAATTGGTTTGCCGGGATTAAATGGATTTATTGGTGAGTTTTTGATTCTGAACGGAACTTTCAGTTCTGAAGTACTTCCACAAAATGCATTTGTAGTATTTGCAGCTTTGGGGGTTATATTGGCTGCAGTTTATATGTTGTGGATGTATCAGCGTGTAATGTTTGGGCCGATAAAGCATGAAGAAAATCATAAGCTTATTGATCTAAATGCACGTGAAATAGGGCTATTAATACCGCTTGTAATTTTTATGGTATGGATTGGGATTCGGCCAACAGATTTCACCCAATATTCCGAAGTTCAGGTACAGGAATTGCTTGAATCATCTAATGAAAAGCGATTGGCTATACAACAATCAGCAAACAGCCAAGAGTTACCTCAATGGGCTTCTAATTTATATGATGTTACGGATGAATTAGCATCGAAAACAGAAAACCAATAGAATTATGGCAGAACCGCTTTCTAACGATCAAGTTGCCGATGAACTTTCAGAATTACCCGGTTGGAGTCACGAAAATGATAAGTTAACTAAAGAATTTGGGTTTGATAATTTTCGGGACGCCATAACTTTTATCAATCGTATAGCATTTGAGGCTGAAGAACAGGTTCATCATCCTGAAATATTCAATGTTTACAACACGGTTGATATTTCGTTGAGCACCCATGATGCAGGCGGAAAAGTAACCGAGAAAGATATCAAGCTCGCAAAAATTATTGAGTCACTGTTTAATAACTAAGTTGCATGGATTACTTACACGATCTTAACGCTTTTTTACCCGGAGTCATTGTTGCACTTGCGGGGCTTATCGCTATAACCATTGATGCCTACAAAGATGATCACCGGTCTATATATGGCCTTACAGTGTTTTCTCTTTTAGCAGGCCTTGTCTTGTCTCTAATGGATATGTTTGGTCCCGTTGGAGAAGCATTTTCAGGTATGATAACCTATGGAGGGGTTTCAGCTTTTGGAAGTAGTGTGGTTTTATTTGGAGCGCTGTTTTGTGTTCTTATTTCGCGAGAATATCTAAATGCTATTGATCATGAATACGGGGAGGTTTATTCCCTCCTGCTCATTGCCACAGCTGGTATGTTGGGTCTTGTCAGTGCCAATAATTTAATTATGATATTTATTGGTATCGAAACGATGTCGATCTGTTTGTATATCCTGGCAGGGATAATTAAAGAGCAAAAAATCGGGGCAGAAGCTTCTCTTAAATATTTTCTACTGGGGGCTTTTTCTACCGGGTTCTTACTATATGGAATGGCGCTATTATATGGAGCAACGGGTTCGTTGTATCTTACAGAAATTGCAGAAGCTGCCAGCTCAAATTTACTTTTCATTGCAGGTGCGGCATTACTGTTAATTGGGTTCTTCTTTAAGGTATCAGCTGTTCCATTTCATATGTGGACGCCGGATGTGTATCAAGGAACACCAACAACTATTACTGCCTATATGGCAACTGCTTCTAAGTCAGCCGCCTTTGTTGCTTTGTTAGTAGTTCTATCTAAAATGATTCCTGCAGAAACCGCTGACTGGGCTGGAGTAATTGAAGTTATTGCAATACTTACGATGGTATTGGGTAATTTGATCGCCATTGTACAGGATAATATTAAAAGAATGCTTGCTTATTCAAGTGTTGCGCATGCAGGATATGTATTGGTCGGATTGGCGGCAGGAACACCGGAAGGCTACAGTGCTGTACTGTTCTATCTTTTTGCATATACCATAATGAATATTGGAGCGTTTGGAGTTGTGGCGTATTATGAGCGTCAGCAGGGACTCGATTTCACAGATATCAATAATTATGCAGGTTTAGGCTTTAAAAAACCACTAATGGGAGTATTACTTTCATTCTTCCTTTTTTCATTGGCCGGTATTCCACCTTTCGTAGGATTTATAGGAAAATATTTAATCTTTGCTGCGGCTATTAATGCTGGGTATGTGGCTTTGGCAATAATTCTTGCCCTCGCAAGTGCAGCAAGTGTATATTATTATTTGCGACCGATGGTATATATGTATTTCCGTGATGCACATAAAGATGTTCCGTTAGTTCGTTCAGGAATTGTATTCCGTTCAACGTTGGTAGTATTGGCTATACTAACGCTTTATTTTGGTATAGCTTTTGGCGATCTGCATAATTTGCTTTCCTCTTACTATAGCACTGACTGGGTTACCCATTTAATGGGACAGTAAATAAAGCCGTTTTACTTTTTCTAATTGCATTGATGCAGGTATAAAAGATTATCCAATCATGGATTGGAATTAAATGCAAAAAAGCCTATTTTTGCGTGCCTGCTGACGAGTGAAAGTCACCACGTCGGCTGTTTCAATTAGGAACAACCAAAGGAAACATATCACATGAGTAGAAATTATTACGAGCTAACTTATATACTTAATCCTGTCTTAGAAGACGATCAATACGAAGAGATCGTCGAAAAATTCACCGAACTTATTCGAAATAACGAAGGTGAAATTGATGAAGTTGATGAATGGGGAATCCGTAAGTTTGAATACGAAATGGACGGTAAATCAAGTGGTTACTATGTAAACGCTTATTTTACTGCTCCCGGAGAATTGATCGAAAAGCTGGAACGGGGTCTTCGCATTGATGATCATGTAATGCGCTATTTAACGCTCAAGTACGATGCAAAGATGAAACGCCATCGTGATTTACAGCGTAAAAACGCTGTTCCCCAGGTCTTTGTCGATGAAGAGGAAGAAGCAGAAGACGAAGATTAATTCATCTCTATAAACAAAATTATTTAAGATTATGATTAAGAATCCATCACACCCAAAGAAGGGACACATTAAAACCCGCGAATGCAAGTTTACAAAAGCGGGCATTGAATATATTGATTACAAAGATACGGACCTGTTAGAAAGATTTATGAACGACCAGGGAAAAATTCTTCCTCGTCGTGTAACCGGGACGAGTGCAAAATATCAGCGACAGCTATCTCGTGCTATTAAGCGCGCTCGTTTTCTTGGATTACTTCCGTATGTAGCAGATAACCTTCGATAAAAAAAGATATTATTCCAATGGCTAATAAGTACATGAAATTAATTTTACGAGAAGATGTTGATAAGCTCGGAGAATCTGGCGACATCGTTGAGGTTCGGGCTGGTTACGGCCGAAACTATTTGATTCCTCAGGGTAAAGCTATGATGGCTACCGATGGAGCTCTTAAGCAGGTAGAGCGCATGAAAGAACAGGCAGAGCGTCGCGCTGAACTAACTGTAGAGCGTGCCCAGGAAATGGCAGCGCGCCTTGAAACGACATCAGTAACTATTCCTGTTGAAGTAGGTGAAGACGAACGTATTCACGGTTCCGTAACAACCCAAGATGTTGCCGATGCTTTAGCCGAACGCGATATTGATATTGATAAACGTAAGATTACAATAGATCAAGATATCAAAACGTTGGGTGAGTACACTGCAACAATAAGCCTGATTAGTGAAATTAAAGCACAAATCAAGGTTTGGGTGGTCAAAGAATAAATACCACATTAGCGTTTAACACAATTTACTGGTAATGAAATATTCTTTACCTATTAAGAAAGTGATGGGGATCATCGTTATGATGTTATCCCCATTTTTTGTTCAGGGTCAAATGTTAGACCCAGTCTCATATTCTGTCGTGGATGCTCCAGAGCAGGTAAAGGCAGGAGAGGTTTTTGAAATAACAGTAGAAGCTTCTATTGATGGGGAGTGGCACTTGTACTCAGTTGCCAATGATCCTGATGCCGGCCCTTATCCCACCCAATTTTCTTCGTCTTCTTCAGAGGTGGCAATTGCAGGAGAGGTACAAGAAAGCAAGCCCTCTATTGAAATGGATCCCAACTTCAATGCAGAGTTGGGATGGCATACCAATCAAGCGACTTTTACGATCCCAATAGCATTGCGCAGTGATATTTCAGGATCTGCGGAGATTGCATTAGAGGTATTGTACCAGGTTTGTGATGATAAATCTTGCTTGCCGCCAAAGACGAAATCTATTTCACATACCATATCAGTTGAAGGGGTTTCTCAAAACCCGTACAGCAATTTTGATAAGTCAGTTGCCGATGGTTCTGAACAACCTCAAACCACATCCAATGCTGATCAAAATGAAGCAGAGCCAGAAGAACAAGGACAAGTTGATACGAGTGGTTATAGTTCCGGAGGTATATTTTCTTTTCTTTGGATTGCACTTGCTGCAGGCTTTGCTGCCTTGTTGACTCCTTGCGTATTTCCAATGATTCCCTTGACGGTATCTTTCTTCTCTAAACAGAAGGAAGGAAAGGGGACAGCTGCAATCGGGCAAGCTTTTGGGTTTGGCCTGGCTATTGTAGTTACCTTCACCATTTTAGGAGCTTTGCTTGCTCTCTTTATTGGGGCTTCGGGTGCTAATAAATTTGCTGCTAACCCATGGGTGAATTTGTTTATTGCGCTGGTGCTGGTTGTATTTGCTGTTAGCTTGTTAGGAGCTTTTGAATTGCGACTGCCCCACCAACTCACAAATTGGCTAAATAGGAAAAGCAATGAAAGCTCTGGACTAATTGGGATTTTGTTTATGGCCTTGACGATAAGTGCTGTATCTTTCTCTTGCACGGCACCATTTGTAGGAGGGGTATTGGCGGCTACGGCAGGTGGTGAGTGGTTTTATCCTATTATAGGAATGGCAGGCTTTTCAGCTGCATTTGCCAGTCCTTTTGTATTATTTGCTTTATTCCCGAGATGGCTGGAAAGCTTGCCCAAAAGTGGTTCCTGGATGAATATTGTTAAAGTATTATTGGGATTTATTGAGCTGGCTGCGGCCATAAAGTTTTTATCCAACGCTGATCTTGTATGGGAGTGGGGACTTATTTCCCGTCCATTTGCAATCGCTACATGGGTTGCAATCTTCTTGATGGCCGGTTTATATCTATTGGGCGTATACTCTATTAATGATGATACCAAGCCCCAGCAGATTGGTACTGGTCGACTAATGCTGGCTATGCCATTTATCTTATTTAGTTTTTATTTGATTCCTGGATTAATGGGAGCATCGCTTGGAATTTGGGACTCTTGGCTCCCCCCGAAACAAGCTACTGATGTAAGTGTTGTCCGCTCGCTCGCACAGCAGGGAGGGGGGGCTCTAAAATCAGGAGAAGCTGAAAATTGGTCCAACAACTATAATAAGGCCCGTGAGATAGCTCAAAAGGAAAACAAACCTCTATTTATAGACTTTACAGGCTATACTTGTACAAACTGTCGTGCTATGGAAACGAATGTTTTCCCACTCGCGGAGGTTCAAAAACGATTTGCAAAAATGCAGCAAGTGCGTTTATATACTGATGACGGTTCTGACGGGCCGGCAAATCAAAAGTTTCAATTTGAGTTGACCGGAACAGTGGCATTACCTACTTATGTAATTGTTGATCCGGAAAGTGAAAAAATAATGGATCAGCTTGTGGGATATGCCAATAAAGAAAAGTTCCGCCAATTTTTAGATTCAGGACTTCAACGGTTTGAACAATCAAATGACAATTTTAGGGTTGGTAATCTTTGATTGGGGCTTCATTTCGGTAAATAGTTTTTAAATACTATTTAATTAAAAAATGTAGCACTCAGCCTTTGACATTTTAGTCAAAATGATCTATAATTTTGCATCTTTATAAGCCCTTACTAACTGATAATAAATATAATTTAATCGGAGTAATCGTATGACATCGTCTATAGCTCTCTTTTTCCTTCAAGCAGGAGTAGACCAAGGATTTTTTAATGTTCTCGTAGAAAAATTTAACGAAGGTAATGAGGGTGGGTTTATGTGGCCGGTCCTTGTTGCCCTTATTCTTGGGTTAGCTATCTTCCTGGAGCGAATTATTACACTTAACTTAGCTGATATTGACACGCGTAAGTTTATTGTTGACGTGCAAGAGGCTCTTCAAGAAGGTGGCGTTCCCGCTGCTAAAGAACTTTGTGCAGAAACAAGAGGTCCGGTGGCTTCTGTTTTTCAAGCTGGATTAATGCGTGTTGATGAAGGCGTTGAAGCAGCAGAAAAAGCCATATCATCATATGGTTCAATTGAGATGAGTTTCCTTGAACGGGGACTGGTATGGCTATCGTTATTTATTGCCATTGCCCCAATGCTTGGTTTCCTCGGTACTGTTGTAGGTATGATTCAGGCATTTGATGCCATTGAACAGGCCGGTGATATTTCACCCACGCTTGTTGCTGGTGGTATTAAGGTGGCACTTTTGACCACAGCTGCAGGTCTTCTTGCAGGTATTATCCTTCAGGTAGGATACAACTACTGTGTTTCTAAAATTGATCGACTTATTTCAGAAATGGAGGAGAGTTCAATTACATTGATCGACTCTATTGTAATGCTCAAAGAAGGTGAGCAAATTGTTGATACTTCTGGAGATTCAGAATAAGCATCCGGAAAACTCAACATTTTCACCCTATTTTAATAACGGTATAATATTATGATTGTAAATATAGCATTAGGATTAGGCCTCGGTTTAATTGGACTTGGAGTACTGGGAATGATTGTTTCCGGTATCAGAAGTGTCATGAAGGGAAAGCAGGATGTTAAGAAGATTATCACCATGCTTGTGCCTTTCGTTGTGTTTGGTATTGCTTACGGTATTGCCGGTACGGTAACAGAAGCTGCTATTGGAACCATGTTGTTTATGATGGGAGCAATGATACTGCTTATTGCCCTTACCGGTATGCGAACCACATTTAATTTATAATATCTATAAATAGCTAAGCGATGTTTGACGATAAAAAAGAGCGAGAAGATCCAGAAATAGGCGGTGCGGGAATGGCCGATATCGCCTTCTTACTGCTTATCTTCTTCTTACTTGTGACAACGATTGATGTGGATACCGGCATTGGACTTCAACTTCCGCCCGCTCCTGAGGAAAATCAAGAACCTCCGCCCATTAAAGAGCGTAACCTTTTAAATATCTTGGTGAACTCACAGGGTATGGTACTAATGGATGAAGAGCCAACACCTGTTAGCCAGGTTAAACAAAAGGTGAAGGATTTTATAACAAATCGGGGCGAAAATCCTGAATTATCTGATTCACCGGATCAAGCTATTGTCTCTATTAAAACAGACAGAGCTACTCCCTATAATGTTTACATAGATATGCTTGATGAGGTGATGGGGGCTTATGCCGAATTACGTAACCAAGCCGCACAGGCAAAGTTTGGGAGAAACTATGGCCAGTTAGGGGATAATAGTGAGCAGAAACAAGCTATTCAGGATATGTATCCGAAGAAAATTTCAATCGCAGAGCCCAACCAATAAAATAGTTTAACTTATGGGACATTTTGAAAAAAAGTCTGCAAAGTCAGATCCAACAATTTCATTGACGGCTATGCCAGACATTATTTTTATGTTGCTCATCTTTTTTATGGTGACAACAGTACTGCGCGAAGTTACTTTGCAGGTTCAAGTTAATTATACGCGTGCAGAAAATATCGAGAAGATAGAACAAAAACGACTTGTTAGTTACATCTATGTTGGTCCTGAAAAACTTCAGGGTAATCGAGTAGGTAATACCAAAATCCAGATCGATGATGCTATTATCGATGATGTTGGTGCTGTTCAACAGCTCATGTATGACAAGTTGAAAGAAGAACCACGTCTTATTGTGTCATTAAGAGTACACGATGAAACTGAGTTTGGTATCGTAACAGATATTCAGCAAGAACTCAGGGAGGCAGGTACACTTCGCATTAATTATTCTACCAAGCAAGAAATGTAATTTTACTAATCTAACTTTTGTTAAAAAAGGCAAGTGCACTCTGTGTACCTGCCTTTTTTGTTTATATAAATATTATGGATAAAGATTCTTTTCGTTCAATTCAATCCATTGGTCGTTCTCAACTTGTTGAGGAGCTGATGGAACATGCAACCTTTGAGAAGCCGTCAGTACTTCAAAGTTATGGTGACGACACAGCAGTATTACAAGATGGTGATGATCTTCAACTATTGACTTCTGAGACATTTATGGAGGGAGTTGATTTTGATCTTACTTATTTCCCCCTTCACCATCTGGGTTATAAAATAGCAGTTGCTGCTGTCAGCGATGTTTATGCCATGAATGGAAATCCTGAAGTGGTTTTAGTGAATTTAGCAGTGCCTAATAAAATTTCAGTTGATATGCTGAAAGAAATCTATAAGGGGGTAGAAGCGGCTTCTAAAGATTTTGAATTCCAAATTGTTGGGGGCGACTTGACAGCCTCACATCAAATATTGAGTGCAAGTATCAGTTGTTATGGAAAGGTAGCCAGAGAAAAAATAACCTATCGCAAAGGTGCTCATAAGGATGATGCCATTTGTGTAACAGGTGATTTAGGGGGAGCTATTGCCGGATTGCGTATTTTGATGAGAGAAAAAGAGTATTGGGAACAAGAGGGGGCTGAGCAGGCTTTTCAACCTGATTTAGATGAATATGAATATGTTGTAAAACGACAGTTAGTTCCCATCGGTCGGAAAGATTTTATCCAAAAGATTGATGAGTTAGATATTGTGCCATCATCAATGATTGATATAACCCAAGGATTAGTATCTGAGTTAAAAAATTTGGCAAATGCATCCGGAGTCGGAGCTCATATTTATGGGGCAACGATCCCAATTTCTTTGAAAACACGTCATGTAGCCGATGAAATGAAAGAAGACGTGGACAAGTATGCTCTATATGGAGGAGAGGATTTTGAGTTGATGTTTACCTTGCCTGAAAAGGATGTAGAGACATTAACCGATGAATTTTCTGACTTTTCAGTCATTGGGAAAATAACTGAACGAGATGAAGGTGTTAAAATGCAGCAGGCCGAGGGCGATATGATCTTTTTTGAGGATCCCGAAGAAGATCAATAATGAAAATTATTATCCAATAACTATTAGAGCCGACCGTTTTAGATGGTCGGCTTTTGTTTTTTATTTAATTATTATGATTAACTAATTAATAACGAAGCAAATACGCAGAGCAGGAATATTTGCCGTATATTGTACTACTGTTTGAATGAATAATTGAGTATTGATACATGTCTGAGAATAAAAAACAACCAAAAGATAAAAAGGGAGACTCAAAGAATCCGTTAAAAGGAACGGATAATGCTCCCAAATTTCCCATTTGGATCTATGCAGTTTTGTTGTTAGTACTGCTTGGAATACAGTTTTACTTTATGAACCCTGATGCCGGGAATAAAATAAAGTATAGTACCTTCCTGGAATACGTGGAAAAAGGATATGTAGAAGAGATTACTATTAAAAATGGTGCTTATATAAATGGTAAGTACACTGAAAAAGCAGTTAAGGATGGAATCATAACGCCGAATGCAGAAGATGAAAACCAATGGACGCTTTCATCTACTTCTCAGGGAAATCGTTTTACAAGTATTATGCTTGAGGGGGATGAGATTCGCCCGGTGTTGGATGCAAATGATGTAGCTTACGATGTCCAAATTGAAGAGGATTGGTTTAGCGGGATTCTTATTTGGCTGTTACCGATTGGATTAGCCATTATTTTCTGGATCTACATTTTTAGAAGAATGAATCCCGGACAGCAGGTTTTAAGTATTGGCAAGAACAAGGCTTCCTTATATGATAAACAGGCAGAGAATCAAGTATCCTTTAAAGATGTTGCCGGTCTTGAAGAGGCCAAAGCCGAAGTGGAAGAGGTTGTCGAATTTCTTCAAAATCCCCAAAAGTTTACCAAACTGGGCGGAACACTTCCTAAAGGCGTATTATTAGTTGGCCCTCCGGGTACCGGTAAAACACTGTTGGCCAAAGCTACCGCCGGAGAAGCTGATGTACCCTTTTTCAGTTTAAGCGGATCGGATTTTGTAGAAATGTTCGTTGGGGTAGGAGCCGCTCGCGTTCGTGATTTGTTTAAGCAGGCTAAAGAAAAAGCACCGTGCATCATTTTTATTGATGAGATTGATGCCATTGGTCGCAGTCGCGGTAAAGGTATGCAGATGGGATCAAATGACGAGCGTGAGAATACGCTCAATCAGTTACTCAGCGAAATGGATGGCTTTAATACTGATAAAGGGGTAATCATCATGGCTGCTACCAATCGTCCTGATGTGCTTGATTCTGCCTTATTGCGACCCGGTCGTTTTGATCGGCAAATCCTTATAGATAAACCCGACCTGCGTGGTCGTGTGGAAGTTCTTAAAGTTCACACACGTAAATTAAAGCTTGCCGATGATATTGATCTCAAATTGCTGGCTTCACAGACTCCCGGTTTTGCCGGAGCTGAGTTAGCTAATCTTTGTAACGAAGCAGCCTTGATGGCGGCACGTCGTGAAAAAGATGCTGTAGAGATGGAGGATTTCCAGGATTCTATTGAGCGTGTTATTGCCGGACTCGAAAAGAAGAATAAACTTATTAGCCCCAAAGAGCGAGAGATTGTAGCCTATCACGAGTCGGGGCATGCCATTGTGGGATGGTATCTTGAACATACCGATCCAGTACTTAAAGTGAGCATTGTACCCCGTGGACTGGCAGCTTTGGGATATACCCTTCAAACCCCGCTTGAGGATCGTTTTTTGATGACGACTGAAGAGCTCAATGATAAGATTTGCGCACTCTTGGGCGGACGTGTTGCCGAAGAAATTATATTTGGACGCATCTCTACCGGTGCACAAAATGATCTTGAGCGTATTACGAATATGGCCTTTGCCATGGTCGCCGAATACGGCATGAGCGAAGAGTTAGGATATTTATCTCTTAAAGATTCTCAAAATCCCGAAAACAGTTATGGATTCAACAAAAAATATTCTGAACATACGGCTGAGCGGATTGATGAAGCCGTAAAATCAATTATAAAGCAAAATTATGAGCGCACTAAAGCGTTGATTACCGAGCATAAAGAAAAACTTGAGCAAATGGCTGAAACTCTGCTCGATAAAGAAGTGCTTGATCATAATGATTTAAAAGAATTGCTTGGAGATCATCCCGAGGGAAAATATCCTGAGGGTATCTTCAGAAATGAGGTGCCGTCCAAAAAGTCAAATGGATCGAACGAGAAAAGTTTTGAGGAAGAAATGGAACAAACCATAGAAGAAGACCCTTCCTCATCAGATCCTAATTAAAGATCGCCTTTATAACTTTCTTCATAGCACATTGCATAATGGGTGGGAAGGGTAAAACCTATCTTCACTTACTCAAAACCCACTTGTTAACATTCTCTTAAAATTAGAATAACAGAGCCATAACTGTGGCATAACAGTTATGCAATCTAAGTATGCTATTCTTGATGTAACAAATTGAGGATACTCCTTTAAACTAAATCAGCATACTTAGAATGAACTTGTCCCATCTTATTACTAAGAAATTTTTTAATACCTCAATAGTATATCAGATGGTATCCCTTCTAAATACTACCATTGGAGAAGGTAATAGTATGATAATACTGATTTTAACTAATGCTAATTTCAGCATTATAAGTTCTCCACCTCAAACAAATCCGCAAATCAAACCTAATCTTATATAGATAAGTTATGAAGATACTAAAACATACAGCTGGCCTATTAGTAGTGTTGGCTTTATTTATTTCATGTAACGACGATAATGGCAATGATCCTAATCCTCCCAGTGCAATAGCTCCTGAAGCTCAGAGCGTACTTGTGGGTGAGTCTGTGGATGTTACTTTCAGTGTGTCTGTAGATGCTGGATACGAATCTGCAAGTATATCTACAACCAATGGAGAGGCTTCTATCTCTTCAGAGCCCGAAGCTGGTGCTACAAGCGGTGATATTGTTGTTAGCTATACGGGTAACGCATCCGGCGCTGGTTCCATTGAACTGACGGTAACTGACGTGGATGGATTAACGGCAAATGCTACGGCTGTTATCAATGTGGGCGAAGAGCAGAAGGAATTCCGCATTACGGAGAACATTACCGAAGACACGACTTGGGAAGATGGCAAAACCTACATTCTCGGAGGACGTATAATTGTGGAGCCCGGAGCCACTCTTACCATTGAAGGTGGAGCGGTAGTGAAAGGTGAAGCTGGAAGTGGATCGAATGCTACTGCACTTCTGGTTGCCCGTGATGCGACGTTAAATGCCAATGGTACTGCCCAAGCGCCCATTATCTTTACTTCTGTAGCAGATGAAATTACCCCTGAAGATATCGACAACGGCAACTTTGGAAGCCCGAACTTGGATGAGACGCAAAATGGTCTTTGGGGTGGTGTAATTGTACTTGGGAATGCTCCGATATCTTATAGTGATGACAGCGGAGATAAATCAGAAGCACAGATCGAAGGTATTCCAGCTACTGAAACACTTGCCTTGTATGGTGGAAATGATCCAGACGACAGTTCCGGTACCTTAAGGTTTGTAACGATCCGCCATGGTGGAGCAAACATTGGAGCCGGTAACGAAATCAATGGTCTTTCTTTAGGTGGCGTTGGACGTGGAACTACGATCGAAAATATTGAGATTGTTGCCAACCAGGATGATGGTGTTGAATGGTTTGGGGGTACAGTCAATGTAACCAACGTATTGGTTTGGAATAACGGGGATGATGCTCTTGATACTGACCAAGACTGGCAAGGAACCGTAGATAACGTTGTGACTATAAGTCCTGATGGTTCTACAATGGAACTTGATGGTCCTGAAGGTTCAAGTGCTACGGTCAGTGGTAATGCACATACCATTAAAAATGTATCTTCTTACGTAGAAACTAACGGTTCGGAACTAATCGATGTTGATGCCAACACGAACGTAATTATTAGTAATGTTGTGTTCTTCGGCTTAGCCACTGATGAGAGTGGAAATGCTGACAACATGTTCTCAAGTGATTATGCAGATTATGCCAGCAATTCCAATGGCTATGCAATAACAGCAATTGAAGCGGTTCTGCCTTCCGGTACGGCACTTGCTGATTACTTCCCTCAATCTCTGGTAGATGCTGGCGAAGTTGAAGAAGTAGCTGATGCCCAAAGCGGTACAGGAGCTGATGCTTCTGTTTTCGGCTGGACATGGGCCAGCCAGTCAGGCACTCTTTCAAATATCGGACTTTAATTCATTACCCCTTTCGTTCCGACTTGCCCTCAATTGGGAGGGCAAGTCATTCTTTAAAACAGCACTTCGTTAGTAACACTTATAAAAAATTTGTGATCAGTAATATGAAATTCGCTAAACACATTATTTTAATCTTGTTTTTTGGTTTGGCCCAGCTCGGTTATGGTCAGAGTCAGGAAGGTACCATTAGAGGTAAGGTTATTGATGCCTCCAGTGGAGAACCACTCATTGGAGTAAACGTTTTAGTGGTCGGAACATCGCAAGGAGCAAGTACCGATGTTGATGGAGCCTTTAATTTGGAAGTGGGATCAGGTACACATAATCTCCGTTTATCCTATATTTCTTACCAAAATAAAACCGTAGAAGGCATTGAAGTAAAGGCCGGAGACATTACAGTTTTGGATAATATCGCCCTTTCAACGGCTACTACAGAAATGGAAGAGGTAGTAGTTACCGCGGGAGCAGTAAGAAATTCTGAAGCCGCCATGCTGACAATGAAGAGAACATCCCCTAAAATGTTAGACGGTATTTCTTCTGAAAAATTTGATAAAATCGGGGTTTCGGATGCTGCTGAAGCATTAAAAAAAGTAACAGGCGTATCGGTAGAAGGCGGTAAATATGTGTATGTACGTGGCCTTGGAGATCGATACACTAATACGATGCTCAACTCAGTTGAGATTCCAAGCTTGGATCCCAATCGGAATAGTTTACAGGTTGATATTTTCCCATCCAACCTGATTGAAAATATGGTAATAAACAAAACGGCTTCTGCAGAACTACCGGCCGATTTCACGGGTGGGATCGTAAATATTGAAACGGTCGATTTCCCGGATCGCCCAATATTGGATATTTCCACAAGTTTTACCTATAACCCCGATATGCACTTTAATAGTAAGTATTTGACCTATAAAGGCAGTAATACCGATTTTCTCGGATTTGATGATGGGGTTCGTAAATTACCGGATAATGCAAGAGGGGAGAATATTCCTTCTCCACTAAATGGAGCTCCTGACAGTGAAGTTAATGATTTCATAAATAGTTTTAATTCAACACTCGGACCAAAACAGGAAGCCAATAACGCCGATTACAGCGTTGGGCTTACTTTGGGTGATCAATATCCGGTAGGCAATGATAATACACTTGGATATATCATTTCCGGGAAATACAGTAATACAACAAAATATTATAACAATTTTGAATACGGAGAATGGCAAAATGCTTTGGACGCGGAAAACTTTGATTTGGTTCGTTCTACCACCCAAAACGGTATCGTGGCAGAGAATAACGTATTGCTTGGAGGGTTAGCTGGAGTTGCCTATAAGAATGGCCGGTCAAAATTTAAACTTACCGGTATGCGCTTGCAAAATGGGGAAAGCAGATCTGCTAACTTTCGAATCGATAACAGTGAAAGTGCTCCTGGTCAATCTGGTTATATTGGCGAATCCTACAATTTAGCATATAGTGAACGAAGTATTACAAACTTTTTGCTGAATGGAACACACTATTTTGATAAAACGGATTGGGAGGTAGATTGGAGAGTTTCTCCTACCTTTTCAACCATGAATGATCCCGATTTACGTAGAACTACCTTTACCATAAGATCTAATGGTGACTACATCTTTAATGCTGGGGCCGGGGGATTTCCAAGCAGAACCTGGAGATATATGGATGAAATGAATCTGGTAAGTCGGGTGAATGTCACTGGTAATTATTCATTGTTTGGTAACCCTGCAAAAGTAAAATTCGGAGGGAGCCACGTATATAAGCAACGCGATTATGAAATTTTGTCCTACAACGTTTCTTTTTTTGGTACCCAGCCTGAATGGAAGGGAAATCCATCAGAAGTATTAACAGATGATCACATTTATGGGAATGGAAATGGTGGAACCATTTATTATCAATCAGGCAATGCTGATCCCAACCCAAACGCCTACAATTCTAATGCTTCAAATACGGCTTTTTACGTATCCAATGAGTTTAGTCTGATTCCCAATGTAAAAACGAACTTCGGTCTCAGGGTCGAAAACTTTGTATTACGTCATACGGGCCGGGATATTTCATATGCTCAAGGCAATACCGAAGCAGGTATCAACTTTGACGATCAGAAAGTGCTTGATGCTCTTGACTTCTTCCCATCAGCAAATGTAATCTATAATATATCTAATAAGACGAACGTGCGGGCTTCATACTCAAGAACGATAGCACGGCCTTCGTTTAAGGAGATGTCGTTTGCTCAAATTATAGATCCAATCTCAAACCGGATATTTAACGGTGGTTTATATTCCATAGGAAGTTGGGATGGGAATCTACACGAAACCAGAATCAATAACTTTGATTTTCGATTTGAAACCTTTTTAAATGGCAATCAACTCATATCCCTCAGTACGTTCTATAAAACATTTGACGATCCCATCGAACTTGTTAGGCTTCGCGCTTCTGCCACATCCAGCGAGTTTCAGCCACGAAATGTTGGAAACGGAGAAGTGTATGGTGCAGAATTCGAGCTACGAAAGTCGTTTAATTTCTTATCCGAGTCATTAACCAATTTTGGATTTAGTACAAATGTAACCCTCGTGAAATCGTTAATAGATATGACCGAAGAGGAGTTTAACGCCCGTAAGAATAGAGAGAAGCAGGGGCAAAATATTGATGATCAACGTCAAATGGCGGGACAAGCACCATATATTATCAATGCCGGCCTTACCTATGATAATGCCGATTTAAACATGGATGCCGGTCTGTTCTATAACCTCAAAGGGAAAACACTGGTATTAGTGGGAGGCGGAACGTACCCCGATGTCTATACCGAACCATTTCGTAACCTCAACTTCAATTTGAACAAATCTTTTGGTCAACAAAGTCAGTATTCATTAAGCGTAAACGTTTCCAATATTCTGAATGACCGAAGAGAAGAGTTTTATCATGGTTATAATACTGCAGATAAAATTTATGAGGGCTATAGCCCCGGAAGAACCTATAGCATAGGTTTTAAATATTCATTCTGATACTTAAGAATATCTCACATATCAGATGTGAGGTGTGCTGATCACAGGGAGGTGCCGTTGATTCGGGGCCTCCTTTTTTATTCCAACAGATTATTTGTTTGACAAAAGACACTATTGATTGTACCTTTAATCGTAATTTTGCGATTAAAGGTTAAGGGATATGGCGATAAACAAAGCGAAACTTTTTGATACTGCTCAAAAACGGGCAGCTGAACTTATGAAGGCACTCGGACACCCTGCACGTATTGCAATTATTGAACTGCTTGCAGAGCGTGAAGCCTGCATTTGTGGGGATATTACCGAACAACTGCCACTGGCTCAGTCAACCGTTTCGCAACATTTGAAAGCCCTCAAGAAGGCCGGCATTATTAAAGGAGAAATTGATGGTGTGCGTACTTGTTACTGTCTTGATGAAGAAGGGATAGAGGAAATGGAGACACTTTTGACGCCACTTTTAACAAATATTACAACTGTAATTAAAGATAACTGCTGCTGATATGAGTAACAATGAGAAAACTGCGGACGAACTGAAACAAACAGTAAAAGAAAAATATAGCCAAATTAGTGAACAGTCACTGGATTTTAATGCCAGCTCGTGCTGCGGAGCGGGTGAGAATTCAGACGAGGTATATAATATCATGACTGATGATTACAGTAAGGTTGAAGGCTACAATCCAGATGCCGATCTGGGTCTTGGATGCGGTTTGCCCACGCAATATGCTAAAATAGATGAAGGGGATACGGTTATTGATCTGGGATCAGGTGCTGGAAATGACTGTTTTGTTGCCCGCCATGAAGCGGGAGAAAAGGGTAAAGTAATAGGTATCGACTTTGCCGAACCCATGATTGCTAAAGCTCGAAAGAATGCTGATAAAATAGGCTTTAATAATGTAGAATTTCGTTATGGGGATATTGAAGATATGCCGGTATCCGATAATATCGCAGATGTTATTGTTAGTAATTGTGTGCTGAATTTAGTGCCGGATAAACCCAAAGTATTTTCCGAGATTTCCCGCACGCTTAAACCGGGCGGACATTTTAGTATTTCGGATATTGTTTTAGTTGGGGATCTCCCGGAAGCGCTTCGAGAAGATGCTGAAATGTATGCCGGATGTGTGGCAGGAGCCATCCAAAAACAGAAGTATATGGGCCATATTAAAGAGTTGGGTTTTGAGAATATTACTATTCAAAAAGAAAAAACTATCACTATTCCCGACGATATTCTGGCCAAATATTTATCTGAAGATGAGATGGAAGAGTTCAAAAATGGTGATACCGGTATTTACAGCATCACGGTTTTTGCTCAAAAACCTGCCGACGATTCCGGGGAAGAGGATAGGAATGAGAAAATTGAAATGCTTAGCGATGGACCTGTTTGTGAGCCGGGATCGGGATGTTGCTAAGGACGTCCCCATATATTTCGTTCCTTAGTTCTGCTGCGTAACATGTACTAATCCCTATATATGTATTCCAAACTAAAATCATACATCCAAAATGTTAAAGGCCAAGCAGCAGAAATTGTAGAAAGCCGTAAAGTGCAGCTAACTAATATTGCTGATTATATCAGGGAAAAAGATGAGGCAAAGCTTACGTTCATCTGTACCCACAACAGTCGACGTAGCCATTTTTGCCAGATTTGGTCGGCGGTGATGGCCGATTATCTCGGTTTAGATAATGTCAAAACCTATTCGGGCGGTACGGAGGCCACAGCTTTTAACCGGCGTGCAGTGGAAGCTATACAACGAGCAGGATTAAAGGTCAAGAATCCCGGTGGAGAAAATCCCAGATATGCAGTGCATTTCGATGATCAAGATGAACCGCTGATCTGTTATTCAAAGCTATTTGACGACTCCTCTAATCCTCAGGAAAGGTTTGCGGCGGTTATGACCTGTACTGATGCAGACGAAAACTGTCCATTTGTACCAGGAGCCGAGAAAAGATTTTCAATTCCTTATATCGATCCTAAAGAGTCGGATGGCACACCGCAAGAAGCTGAAACCTATGATAGGCGTTGTAAGCAAATTGCCTCTGAAATGTACTACCTGATGTGCCATGTATAAGTTTCATTTTCCTACCTGCCCAGTATGTTACGCTGTATTTATTTCAAAGCTTATAATGAAAAAGAACCTGAAAGAAATACTGAGAAAATCTCAGCAAATGGTTCAGGATGATAGCTGAATTTCAAACCAATTTTTTCAAAAGAATAAAATGAGTTCATCTGCACCTACGAAAAAAATGAGTTTTCTCGATCGTTATCTAACGCTGTGGATTTTTGTTGCCATGGGCATAGGAGTAGCGATTGGTTATTTTATTCCATCTACACCTGATTTTATAAATTCATTTAGTAGTGGGTCTACCAACATTCCCATCGCAATTGGGCTTATTTTAATGATGTATCCACCGTTGGCCAAAGTGGATTATAAGCTGCTGCCCAAGGTGTTCACGGATGTGAAAGTGCTCAGCATTTCATTAATTCTGAATTGGATTGTTGGTCCGGTGCTGATGTTTGCCTTGGCTGTGATCTTTTTGCAGGATTATCCGGAGTATATGGTGGGGCTGATCCTCATCGGTCTGGCTCGATGTATTGCTATGGTTCTGGTTTGGAATGATTTGGCTGATGGAAGCAGTGAGTATGGCGCGGGACTGGTTGCGCTCAACAGTGTATTCCAGGTTTTTGCGTACAGTTTCTATGCCTGGATTTTCATTACCAAACTTCCACCACTATTTGGTTTTGAAGGAGCCATCGTCGATATCTCCATATATACCGTAGCTGAAAGCGTAGCCATCTATCTCGGTATTCCTTTCTTGGCGGGAATGCTTAGCAGATTTGGCTTGGTCCGCTTAAAAAGTAAGGAATGGTACGAGAAAACTTATTTACCCGCCATTTCACCGATTACACTTATTGCATTGTTGTTTACTATCGTCATAATGTTTAGCCTCAAGGGAGAACTCATCGTCCAAATACCGATGGATGTTGCTCGCATTGCAGTGCCGCTGTTAATCTATTTTGTGGTGATGTTTTTCATAGGCTTTGCCGTGAGCAAAATGATGGGGGCCGAATACGATAAGAATGCCTCTATTTCATTTACAGCCGCCGGTAATAATTTTGAGCTGGCTATTGCTGTTGCCATTGCGGTATTTGGGCTCAATAGCGGACAGGCATTTGCCGGAGTAGTAGGGCCGCTAATCGAAGTTCCAGCGCTGATAGGTTTGGTTAATGTGGCATTTTGGCTCAAAGATAAATATTACAAGAAATCAGCTGATCCCAGCTTTCAGCAGAGTAATTAATTGTGAAAAGTTAAACAACGAGACTCTTTGAAGTATTGTTTGAAAAAAAGAATCTTAGCAGATAACTTTATTTGATATTTTTAAATTGGGAACCTTGTAAATTTTAGAATCGTTAAGAAGGGTCAATATAAAATGATAAAGAACAGTGAATTTTGGTTTTTGTAACCCGACGATCACATTTTAATGCGGCCCATAGATTGCATAATCCCCAAAAATCTGATGAATGGAATCAACAGACGTTTGGAAAATGCAACCATAAAAATTGGCATGGACACAATTATGTGCTAAAAGTAACCGTTGCCGGAAAGCAGGATAAAGAAACGGGCTATCTTATTGATTTATCTGAATTAAAGGAAATCGTTGAGTCACGCATTATTGAACAATGTGACCATAAAAACCTAAATCTCGATGTTCCTTTTTTGGATGAGATAATTCCATCAACAGAAAATTTGGTTGAAGTGTTTTTCCAAGAGCTCGAAGAACCCATTCGCGAAGCAACCAACCGGCGTGGGTTTTTGTACGAGGTGGAGTTGCAGGAAACCGAACGAAATTCCGCTAAATATTGTCCATATCTCTTAGAAAAAGAGGTTCCTGCTATCAAGTAATTTAACAATTGTAGTTTTAACGCATGATTTCGACAGAATTGAAACGACATTACGATCCAACATTTACGGTTTCAGACGACTATAAGGCCAGTTTACCCGATTTGCAAAATGGGCCGGCTTCGTTGATTGAAGGTGCTGACGTACCCATCCAACAAGTGGGGATTTCAGGTTTTAAAATGCCGCTAAAATATCCTCGTCCCGATGGAGAACTGCTGACGCTCGAAACTTCTGTAGATGGGTATGTGGGATTGGAAGCCGGTAAGAAGGGTATCAACATGAGTCGCATTATGCGATCGTTTTATGATTTTAAGGATGACGTTTTTCATCCCGATAAGCTGGAAGAGATATTGGATACCTATCGCCAAGATCTCGATACAAAGACTGCTTATCTGCGGCTTTCTTTTAATTATCCTATCATGCAAGAAAGTTTGCGGTCGGGCTTAGAAGGATATCAATATTATACGGTTTCTATTGAGGGTACGATGGATGCGAATGGACATTTTCGCAAGTTTATGCATCTGGATTTTGAATACAGCAGTGCGTGCCCGTGTTCTTACGAACTAAGTGAACATGCTCGTGAAACAAGAGAAGTAGCCAGTATTCCGCATAGTCAGCGTAGTATTGCCAACTTAACAGTGGAGCTGAACGAAGAAATTTTTATAGAGGATTTGGTAACCCATTGCCAGGAAGCGCTTATGACCGAAACCCAGGTTATGGTTAAAAGAGAAGATGAGCAAGCGTTTGCCGAGATGAATGGTGCGTATCAGAAATTTGTAGAGGATGCGGCGCGACTATTATATGAGCAGTTACATGAGGAAGAACGTATCCATGATTTTGTAATCCGTTGCACGCATATGGAAAGTTTGCACAGCCATGATGCGGTAAGCAGAATTTGTAAAGGCGTTAAAAATGGATTACGATAGACTTTAAGTAACTTATAATAAAAAAGCCCTGAACTTTTAAAGGTTCAGGGCTTTTTTTATGAGATTATGAAATTATTTGGACTTTAAATTGATATTTGACGAATCACTTTGTAGGTAAAAGCGGGCATTTTGTGAGCCCACGTGGATAGTAAAGTATCCTTCTTCCAGAGTGTTCTGGCCACTAAAGTCCGGATATCCCAAATGTTCCTTGGGATTGATCTTGAACGTTACTTTTTGTTGTTCTCCGGGGTTCAGCTGTAGGCGTTCGAAGTGGATTAATTCTTTGACAGGTCTCGTGATACGACCTACTTCATCTGTTGCATACCAGAGCACAGTTTCGGTGCCAACACGATCTCCGGAATTGGTTACGGTTGCTGTAGCAGTTATCTGTTGATCACCAGTGACAGTAGTATCACTTAGGGCAAGGTTATTATAAGAAAAGTTAGTGTAGCTGAGGCCATGACCGAAATTCCATAGAGCCGTTGTCTTGTCTGCTTGTTCGATGTTATTGGCAATGTCGGCATCAAAATAATAGACCGCACTTGATTTATGGTTATATGGGGCAAAATGACCTACAAATTGTGGGTAAGAGAAGGGGAGTTTTCCACTGGGATTGTAATCACCGCTTAAGACATCCGCAATGGCTTCAGCACCTTCAAATCCAGGTAATCCGGCCCACATAATAGCCTCAGTACCGTCCACGATATCTGTAATTACACGGGGACGTCCCTCAATCAACACCAGGGCAGTAGGTTTGCCAGACTGATTTACAGCTCGAATTAAATCTAATTGATCTTCAGGAAGTTTAAGATTGGTTATATTGCCAACGAACTCAGTGTAAGGTTCTTCTCCTGCGGCAATTACTACGGCATCAGATGATGCAAGTGCTTTATCAAAACGGCTTCTCTGCTTAGAACCTGGAGTTCCTATTGAATCTAAACTTACGATCTTGCTATTAGAAAATTTGTCCGCAATAGCCTCGCTTATCGTTTTCATGGATTCGGGATAGCGATCTTCCTCGGCACCCTGCCATGCTAAAGTCCATCCCCCGGAAAGGTTGCTTTTATCATTGGCCGAAGGACCTACAACCAGAATTTGATCTAAATCTTTTGATAAAGGCAAAGTATTGTTTTCATTTTTTAGCAATACCATTGATTCCCGGGCGGCCTGAAGTGCTTTTTTCTTGTGAGAGTCACTTCCAATGTTATCCAATCCTTTGCCGGTCGGATAGGGATGTTCAAATAGTCCCAACTCAAACTTGAGTTTGAGAATACGGCGTACGGATTCATTAATGCGTTCCTCACTGATACGTCCCTCTTCAACCAACGTTAACAGGCTTTCATTAAATTCCAATGACTCCGGAGTCATGCTCATATCAACCCCTGCAGTCACAGCTTGATAAGTGGCTTCATCATAATTCCGTGCAGTTTTATGATAGTCAACGAGTTTGCCGATATCGGCCCAGTCGGTTACAATGACTCCCTCAAATCCCATTTCATCTCTAAGCAGGTCGGTCAAAAGTTGTTTAGAGCTATGGACCGGTATGCCATTTATTTCGGCGCTATTCACCATCACTGTTTTAATTCCCGCATCGAAGGCCGCTTGAAAGGGCGGGCGATGGAATTCGTGGATAGTCTGCATCGAAAGATCTACTGGGGTACGGTCCCAACCTGATCGGGGTACCGAATATCCCAAGAAATGTTTAGCGGTTGCGGCAAGCTTATAAGGGATTATTTGATGATCGTCTTGGTATCCTTCTACATATGCGCGTCCCAGCTCTGATGCCAAATGGGGGTCTTCACCAAAGGTTTCATATTGCCGAGCCCAATAGGGGTTTTGACCAAGATCAAGTACAGGTGCGAAATTCCAGGTATGTCCCAATGGAGCAGATTCAAGAGCCGTAATACGACCATTTTGGTACGAATTTTCGGGATTAAAGGTGGCCCCAATGTTGATGTTATGCGGAAAAATGGTGCTCCCTTCTACATAACTTGCACCGTGTATATGATCAATGCCATAGATAACCGGAATTCCCAATCGTGTTTCTTCAACGGCGATACGCTGAAGTTCTTTCACATAATTTACCCATTGATTGGGAGGTACGGCTTCTCCATTCAGGAAAGAACCAATATGATGATTTTGTAATAAATTTCGCGCTTTTTCCGGGTCTAAGTTGACATCTCTTTGTTCACCTTTTTGGTTAATTAGCGTAATGTTAAGCTGGGTCATCTGCCCCACCTTTTCTTCCAGAGTCATCCGACCAATTAGATCATCAATACGTTTGTCAATAGAAGCAGAAGCGTCAAGATATGTTTGTGCTGATGCGGAGTGGTTAATACCAAGAATCAGTAAAAGACTGAATAATGAACTCAAAAGGAAAGCCTTTGACCGACAGGTTTTCTTAGCGGGTAAAGTGGATTGGAAATACATAAACGTGAGGTTCTGAAATTAATATTTGATAATATTGCTTCCAATACATATTAGGTTGGAACATAATTACCCGTATATGTAATTCAGAAGTTGTTTAAATTTCAGAACGACGGAACGCCTTGAAGCTAATATAAGATTTAGCAAGTATCAAGAATGGTTACTTTTTATTTGCATAATCGTTTTGCTCTAATAAGTTATTAGTATCTTTTCCAACTAATAATTGTTTTTTTTGGAGGCGTATGAGGAGTAAGTATCAAAGAACTTTTTTATCCTTTTGAGGAAAGTAAAACCCACTTGTACTTGATGAAGTAATCATATCAAAATAGGTTGATATTTTAGCCTTCAATAAAAAATATCGGCCATATATTTAATTAAATAATGATTCCGGGATACTAATGGGATCCAACCAGCAACATTATGATGAGCTAAAGTATCTTTGGGAAAAGTTGTGTAATAACGATAAAAAAGCGTTAGGAAAACTTTTCACGAAGACTTTCGACTCGCTCTACAACTACGGTTATCGCATTGTTTCTCGTCCCGAATATGTTCGTGATGCTATTCAGGAAGTATTTTTTCAATTATGGAAATATCGAAAAAACCTTAAGCAGCCAACCTCTGTACGTGCCTACCTTTTTGTATCGTTGCGTCGTGAATTATTGAATAAAAAAGAAGCTCGTAAACGAAGAGAAGAGATCGATCATAAATACGTATCGGAAGAGTTCGATCCACTTTTGAAATATCAGGAGTGGAAAGAAATTCTGGAGTTGGATGAAGAGGAGAACAGAGAACTGAAGAGTGCAATAGAAAAACTGTCACCCCGCCAGCGAGAAGTGATTTACTTAAAATATTATGAAGGACT
Organism: Fodinibius sp. SL11; assembly: GCF_052060035.1. Taxonomy (NCBI): domain Bacteria; kingdom Pseudomonadati; phylum Balneolota; class Balneolia; order Balneolales; family Balneolaceae; genus Fodinibius; species Fodinibius sp. SL11. Next base: position 405,133 of record NZ_JBPOEA010000002.1, read on the forward strand.
CTCGACCGTAGAACTTACCGGGATCTTGAATATCCGCGCACAAAGCATCTACAATTTGGCTTATGATGCAATAAATAAATTGGAATCTTACCTTGACAGATAAGAAATAGGAGTTTTTTAATATTCTATAAATAACTGTCTTGCAATAGTTTAGGCAGATATTACTTCCTCATCATAGAAAAAAAGAAAAAAATTGAGTAGAAACAGAGTTGGGAGCTCTCTTTAATAATAGAAATCGAGGATAATCTAATGCAAAAAGCAAGTAAATCGATGCCTGATAAACTCTCCGAATTATTAAAGGATGACTCTTTCATCCGTTTCCTGAAAGGAAATGCATCGGAGGAAGAAAAGGAACAGTGGTCTTCGTGGATGCAAGAAGATACAGAGAATGCTCATCTTGTGGAGAAGGCTCGAAAGTTATGCGATGCGGGAGTGCAAACCGTCCCCGAACCGAATTCTAAATTGGAATTAAATCGTTTGATGAACCGTATCGACTCGGAACATCGATACAGTTCGTCTCAACGGAAGAAGAAGCGGTTAAAGAGACTGGTTTGGGCTACGCTGGCCTCAGCGGCAGGTATTTTGCTTCTCATTGGATTTTTGGCCCGGCATTCGCTATTGCAACAGAACGACGGAACAAAAAGTAGCCGGGCTGCCTCGATAAATTACCGAGTTATGGAGACCGTGTCCGGAGAAAAAACGACCGTTCAGTATTCTGACGGTTCCCGGATTGTCTTAAATGCAAACTCGCAAATGCGTCTGCCCGAAAAAACATTGGCCGTGGATACCATGCGTGTTTGGTTAGAGGGGGAAGCATTATTTAGCATAACCCGAAAACCTGATAACGAATCCAGGACGTTTATTGTACATACCCCTGATGGAGATGTTTCTGTATTGGGGACAAAGTTTGCAGTGAATACCACAGAGCAACAAAGCAGGGTAGTACTTAAAGAGGGAAGGGTTCGCGTTCATGTTCAGGATTCTGTAAAAATGAAGGATCTTCAATACAATATGGAACCGAACCAGATGGCCTTGTTTTCTTCCGGCTTGGATGAAATAAAGGTGCAACAGGTAAACCCCGAAGTTTATACCTCTTGGGCCAGCGATAGCTTGGTATTGGATAATACCCCATTGTCAGATCTGATAAAACGCATTGAATTTACATATGATGTAGATGTTGTGGTTGCTGACAAGGCATTATTGGAAAAAAAGCTTACCGGAAGGTTCAAAAACCTGGATTTGAGCTTCATTTTAGAAGGGATTGCAAAGACGCTTGATGTTAATATCGAAAAGCGCAAACAGACAGTTTATATCGAAGAAAAAAATGATTCAGCAATTACTGAGTCTTAAATAATGACACAAAGATAAAAACCTAAGTGATATGAAAACTAAAAGATACTCCTTATTGGTTTTGCTCATTTTCTTTTTTGGCGTAAGCTCATTATGGGCAGAACAATCGGAACAATATGTTTTTAACGAACATTTTGGATCCTCTCAGGAAGTGGAAAAAAAGGTAAGTTTAGAAGACCGTCTACAGAAAATTGAAACCGGTTACAATGTAGTTTTTCTGTACGAGTCAAAGCTGGTAAACGGGAAATTTAGTTCCTTGCAAAAGTTGGAGGGGACACTTAGAGAAAAGATTGAAAAAATATTAGAACCCCATAATTTAGTATCCAACTATATAGATAATCGTACGTTTGTAATATCCCGCATACCCGAAACTGAGTTGGATGTAGCAGCTGACACTGTAACCGGGGTAGTGACCGACCAAGAAACGAATGAAACCCTTCCGGGAGTAAACATACTTGTGAAAGGTACTACTCGCGGTACTTCTACTGATACAGAAGGACGTTATACACTTAGGTCTGTAGAACCTCAAGATACGTTGCTCTTTTCTTTTATTGGCTACCAAACCCAGGAAGTACCCATTGATGGACGAGAAGAAATAAATATTGCGCTTGAGCCCCAGGTATTTGAGGCTGGTGAAGAGATTGTAGTTGTTGGGTATGGTACTCAGCAGAGAAGAAATGTGAGTGGATCCATCTCATCTGTGAGTTCAGATGACCTGGATGAAGCCCCGGTGCAGCGCTTAGATGATGCTCTGCAGGGTCGTCTTTCGGGAGTTCGTGTAACCTCAAGTTCCGGTGCTCCTGGTTCTTCATCATCAGTGCGAATTCGTGGGACGACCTCTATTAATAATAGTGACCCCCTCTATATTGTAGATGGTGTACCTATTGAAAATGGTGGTATTGGGTATTTAAATCCAGGTGATATTGAATCTATTCAGGTATTAAAGGATGCAGCTTCGGCAGCAATATACGGTACAAGGGCTGCCAGTGGTGTTGTTCTTGTGACTACGAAAGGTGGTTCGCGCAGTGATTTTGAAGCCAGCTACAGTAGTTATTACGGGATTCAAGGACCTGAAAAAAAATTAGACTTATTGAATGCCAGAGAATATGCAACATTACGCAATGAGTCTTCCGTAGCGGCCGGTAACGGGATTATTTTTTCTGATCCTACGTCCTTTGGTGAAGGTACTGACTGGCAGGAAACGATTTTTAATAATTCTGCAGCGGTGATGAATCAAAACCTCAGCTTTAGCGGAGGTAATGAAACTTCCTCGTACTATGCCTCGGTTGGATATTATGATGAGCAGGGTATTGTAGCATCACCAATTTCCCATAATAAAAAGGTATCATTCCGATTAAATTCTACCATTGATGTTACCGAATGGTTAACCTTTAGTGAAAACTTCAGCTATACCTATGAGAAGAACCGGGGAAGTTTAGATACCAACAGTGAGTATGGTGGTCCACTTAGTTCTGCACTTAATCTTGATCCCATTACACCTGTACTTATAACTAATGAATCTGCGATTAATAGTCCTCCCTACAGCAATAATCCTGTAATAAGGAATGAGCAAGGATATCCGTATGGAATCTCTCGGTATGTAGGGCAAGAAATGTCGAATCCTCTGGCCTATATGGAGACTCGTCGTGGTAATTATGGGTTTTCCCATAATATTGTTGGTAATCTCAGTCTCGAAATCGAGCCTATTGAAAACCTATTGGTCAAGACTGATATTGGGGTTAAACCTGCATTTTATGGCTATGAGACATTTACTCCTATCTATTATCTGAGTTCGGTTGATCAGAATACGGGTACCAACAGTTTTGCGCGGGAGAATAGTCGTAACTTGATTTGGAGTTGGGAAAATACCATTAACTATAACACCAGCTTTGATTATCATAATTTTGACTTCTTGGTAGGAACCAGCACGCGCGAAACAAACGCTACAATTGTTGGAGGAACATATCAGGGCATACCGGCACAGAATTTTGATAATGCCTCAATGAACTTTTCAGTGCCTAACGAAGATCGTATCGCTTATGGAGGAGAGGCACAACCATATGCTCTAAATTCGTACTTCGGACGAGTCAATTACGATTATGATAGTCGATATCTGCTAACAGTCGTGCTCCGGATTGACGGCTCTTCCCGGTTTGGAAGTGAAAATCAATACGGAACGTTCCCTGCCGTTTCTGTGGGTTGGGTGCCAACCTCTGAACAATTTTTCCCGGATAGTTTCGTAGATTATTTAAAAATTCGCGGATCTTACGGAGTCAACGGTAATGATCGCTCGTTGGGTGATTTTCAGTATCAGTCAACGGTTTCGGGAGGACGTAACTATGTGTTTGGAAACAGCATTTACACAGGTGCAAGTCCGAATGCTCCGGCTAATCCCAGTCTGGAATGGGAAGAAACCAGCCAGATTAATGCTGGTTTTGACGCCACTTTTCTGAATGATTTCTCTTTGACTTTCGATTATTACCACAAAGAAACTGATGGAATGTTGCTCCAGACTGAAATTCCATCATATGTGGGAGCCAGTGGCAATCCATATGGGAATATTGCAAGTATGACCAACGATGGTGTTGAACTTGAGTTGGGCTACAACAAGCAGTTTGAAGACTACGGTTTCAATGTCACGGCAAATGGTTCATACAATAAGAACGAGGTGACTGATATTGGTGAAAATGATTTCTTAGTCGGATCGATTCCCCTTCAGGCAAGTGCCTACGAGCTAACCCGAACTACCGTTGGTCAGCCAATTGGATCGTTTTACGGTTTTGAGACGCAGGGTATTTTTCAAACGCAGGACGAAGTAAATAGCTACACGAACTCTGATGGAGGTCTCATCCAGCCAAATGCCCAACCGGGTGATTTTCGCTGGAAGGATTTAAATGGTGACGGCCGAATTACCAGTGAGGATCGTACTTTTATCGGGAATCCTACAGCGCCATGGACATTTGGTATCAACCTTTCTGCAAACTGGAAGCAGTTTGATTTCAAAATGTTTGGACAAGGAGTATACGGAAATGAAATTTTCCAAGGACTACGCCGTCTCGATATTGCTTCCGCCAACTATACAACAAGGGCCTTGAATCGTTGGACAGGACCGGGTACTTCAAATTCGTATCCGCGTCTTTCAGATGATGATCCCAATAATAACTTTACAAATCCATCTGACTTTTATTTGTCTGATGGAAGTTATTTCAGGATCAAAACGTTGCAGCTTGGTTACACTTTACCAGCTGAACTCTCAAATGATATCGGCATTCAACAAGCACGTGTTTACGTTCGTGCCGAGAACCTGGCAACGATTACTGGATATTCCGGTTTCGATCCTGAGGTTGGTGGAGCCAGCTTTGGTATCGACCGTGGCATTTATCCGCAAGCTCAATCTTTCCAGATTGGCGTAAATATCAAATTTTAAATCAGACAAATTTTAACGATATAATAATTGGTGATAATGATGAAAAGTTTTCTAACATATCTTATGTGTTTGGCTGTAATCATTTCCTTTACCTCCTGTGATAACGTTTTGGACGTGGAGCCTAAAGGACAACAGTTAGAGTCGAATTATTATCAGACTCCTGACCAAGCATATGCAGCGTTGGTAGCTGCATATAATCCTTTGGGATGGCAAACGGGCGGGCCGGATGGTACCTTTATAAATATTCTGGGACCGCTTAACAGTGCTACGGATGAAATGAATGCCGGTGGTGGTGGACCGAATGACGTACCAGGCTGGCAGGCATGGAACTCTTATGATTTGAGTAGTGCCGTGGGACCACAAGCAGGCTATTGGAGCCGAAGCTATGCTGGTATCAACCGTGCAAATTTATTGCTGCAAAGAATAGACGGTGTTGAAGGATTGGATGAGGCAACGAAAGCGCGATATGTTGCAGAAGCCCGATTTTTGCGCGGGTACTATTATTTCTGGTTAGTTCGGCTGTTCCGCAATGTTCCATTGATTACAGAACCGATCGAGACTAGTGAGATTTATCAACAAGAGCAGGCACCGCCTGAAGATGTATATGCTCAGATTGATGACGATTTTACTGCTGCGATTGGTGACTTGCCGACGGCCCCGCTCCCATCAAACGAAGCCGGACGTGCTACCAAAGGAGCGGCACGAGCATTTTTGGCGAAATCGTTGATGTATGAAATTGGGGACGGTCAAGATCAAGTTAAGATGCAGCGAGCTGCAGATCTGCTGAACCAAGTGAATACGTCTACGGCTTACGACTTAGTCGACAATTACCCTGACATATTCAGTCCGGATAATAAATTTCATTCGGAGTCCATTTTTGAAATTACGCACACCTCGCAACAACAAGCTGACTGGGGTATGTTTGGCAGCGGAAATATTCATGGTAATGTGTATGTACAAATGGTTGGGCCCCGTGGTTATAGCGGTCCCAAGTATAATAGTGGTTATGGTTTTAACCCTATTACTTCTGTATTAGTGGATGCCCTTCAAGGAGACCCACGCTTTGACTATACTATTGCTGATATTGGAAGTATGGCAGACGACGGAACAGCAAGTTATGAAGAAGGTTACGAAGGTACAGGATACTTTGTTGAGAAGTATGCCCCGCTCCAAGAATATACTGCTACAAGCGGGACTATTGAACTCAATTATCCCAACAACTATATAGAAGTACGTCTTGCGGATACCTACCTGCTGGAGGCTGAAGCTCTTGTACGGTTGAATGGTGCTGGTGATGGACGAGCAGAAGCGTTGCTCACGGAAGTTCGTGACCGAGTAGGCTTAGGACCTGTTGCTGCCACGCTTGATAATATTTACCGCGAAATGCAGTTAGAGCTGGCTACCGAAGGGCATCGTTGGTTTAATCTCGTGCGTACCGGCCGGGCCGCAGATGTATTAGCTGATGAAGGATTCGTAGAAGGTGTTCACGAAGTACTTCCTATTCCGTTGGAGTCACTCAATAATTCAGTTCTTGAACAAAACGATGGTTATGAATAATAGAGTAGTACTAAACTGATTATGCTGGTAGTACTGCATACTGTTTTGGAGAAGGATAAAAGTACTTCAGTATGCAAAACTATCGGTATATAAATATAAATCTGAAAGGTATTTCATTATGTATAAGTTCAAAAATTCAAAAAATCCGACATATCAATTTTCGGTATTTTTAGTACTCCTAGTTGGTCTTTTTATGTCGTCATGTACGGATAATACGACAGGCGGAGAGCTGGGCTCCGCACCAACTTCAGAGGATGTTACTTTTACATCAGAACCCGATGCTGAAAACCCCAATATTATTCACTTTACCAATACGTCTGATGGTTTTAAGGCTCTTTGGGATTTTGGAAATGGTGCAACAGCAGAAGGAGATGAGGTTGTTGGTGAATTTCCTTTGAAAGGTGATTATACCGTGACACTTACCATTTTTACCAAATCAGGACATGCCAAAAACTCAAAAACGGTTACCATTGAGGAAACGAACGAGCTTATGTTGGATGATCCAGATCTAAATATGTTAACGGGTGGTGCAGATAATCCAGATGGCAAGACGTGGGTCATTGATAGTACTCAACTTGGCCACCTGGGTGTAGGACCCGGACCCAATGCTGATGATGGGGGAACCTACTCTCCTGACTGGTATGTAGCAGCTCCTAATGAAAAAGTTGGCAAGGGATTATATGATGATGAATATACCTTCAAGTTGGATGGTTTTTCCTATGAGCAACAAACAAATGGTGATATTTATGTAAATGCAGGATATCCTGATGAGTTTGATGGAGCTGTACAGGAAGAAGGGGGAAATGACTACATTGCTCCCTTTGAAGGTGGTTCAAACTTTAATTTTGTATTAAAGGAAGAGGAAGGTAAAAAGATTCTGGAGACTACAGGAGGTGGCCATATTGGCTATTATAGTGGTAGCAGAACCTACGAAATCTTGGCTTTGAGTGAAAATGAACTGTACATACGTAGTTTGGATGATGACGGTTCTGACGCTTGGTATCAAAGACTGATTCCTAAAGGATATGAACACCCACCGGAAATACTTCCATACGACTCGGAGGAGTTGGTGGATAATTTTGATGAAGAAGGAAATATAAGTTGGGCAACTGATCAGATTACGAATTTCAATGAAAGCTATGATGATCCTGCGCCGTTGGTTGCTGACACAACTAACAAAGTAGCAAAGTATGCCAAAGGAGAAGGGAAGTTTGAAAATGTATACGTTGATCTTGGTTACGAACTGAACCTAAATGAGCGAAGCATAATTCGGCTGAGAGCTTATTTGCCATCCTATAATGATTATGATACGGTAGATCCCAATGCAGAACCATGGGCACCAGGAAACCTCTTGAAGCAAGTTGAGGTAAAACTGCATAATGTTAACGGCGAAACAGGACTTGGTGGTAATTCATGGCAAACGCAAGAAACCGTGATAAAGCAGGTATCGGAGACTGGTACGTGGGTAGACTTAGAGTTTGATTTCAGCGGAGTTAGTGATCGTGAAGATTTCGATCGTATCATCATTCAGATTGGTGGCGAAGGCCACGGAAGGCAAGGAATATTCTTTATTGATGATTTTGAATTAACATCGGCCAATTAAGCTGTCCTTTTTGTTAATATTCATGGAAGGAAGCTCAAGCTTCCTTCCATTTTTAATAGAGATTAACTTTGTATATAAAATGCTGTAATAATTTTCTGTTAAAATGACCAAACTAGTCCTTAATCATATTTATATATTTCAGCTTTTTTTGGTCTTATAAGTTTTAAAGAAATACAGTCCTTAATTATTAAATAGCAGTTTGAACAGAAAATAAGGTTGGGAATAAGCTGGACGGTAATTTTTTGAAAGATTTTAACATATGTGAATAACAGATTTCAACATAGACCATTTATATTATGTTTTCGGATTTAAGAAAGAAAATTCTCTTTAGTATTGTCTGTATTATGTCTGTGCTAACAATAGTTGCCTGTGGAGATGATAAGGGTATCACAACATCTGGAACGGATGAAGTGCCTACAGATACTACCGATAATAATGAGTATGAGCTTGTATGGAGCGAGGAGTTCAATTATCAGGGAGCCCCTGATGCCAGTAAATGGAATTTTGAAATAGGAGATACCGGCTGGGGCAACAATGAATTGCAGTATTATACCGACAGATTAGAGAATGCCCGTGTCGGTGACGGCGTTTTAACAATTACTGCACGAAAAGAGAATTATGAGGGTGCAAACTATACGTCCGCTCGAATGATTACGTATGAAAATGATCACTATTGGCAATATGGTCGTGTGGAAGCACGCATTAAATTGCCGGAAGGGCAAGGTATATGGCCTGCATTCTGGATGTTGGGTAAAAATATTTTTGAAGGCACAACGTGGCCTGCTACAGGTGAAATTGATATCCTTGAGATGATCGGTGGCGGTGAAAATGACAGTATCTTACATGGAACGGCACACTGGGATGATAATGGGCATACTTATCAAGGAGGATCATTAGAGCATTCAGAAAAGCTGTCTCAAGATTTTCATGTATACGCTATCGAATGGGATGATCAGCAGATTAAATGGTTCTTTGACGGTGAGCAGTATTACTCATTAAGTACCCAATCCTCTTCTATGAGTGAATTTGATGCACCGTTTTTTATTCTGTTGAATGTTGCCGTGGGGGGAGACTGGCCCGGAAATCCAGATGAGACGACCCAATTTCCCCAAACGATGGAAGTAGACTACGTACACGTATATCAAAAATGATAGCTTTAAAATATCAATAAAGTAAAATAGAATCCAGATGGGCAAAAGTTATAATGTAAGCCGCGTAATTCTATTATCGTCAGCAGCGGCATTGGGTGGCTTTTTATTTGGTTTTGATAGTGGGGTTATCAATGGTACGGTTGATGCGCTACAGTTGGCTTTTGATTCCGATTCTGCCGGTACGGGTTTCAATGTTGCGTCTGTATTGTTGGGTAGCATGGTGGGAGCATTCTTTGCGGGAACGCTTGCGGATAAGTTTGGCCGAAAACCAATTATGATTGCTACGGCACTGGCATTTATATTTAGTGCCTGGGGGTCAGGCATTTCTTCGGGATCATTAGAATTTGTGATTTATCGTATTATCGGTGGGATGGCTATGGGAGCGGCCAGCATTCTTGCTCCAGCCTACATAAGTGAAATAGCCCCATCGAAAATACGTGGGAGGTTGGCTACATTGCAGCAGCTAATGATTGTGGTTGGCCTGTTTATGGCGTTTATGAGCAATTATTGGCTTGCCGGATTATCGGGCGGAGCCTCGGAAATATTATGGGGTAGATTTCAAACCTGGCAGTGGATGTTTTGGGCTGAAATAGTACCCGCATCTATTTTCTTTTTATCACTATTAGCAATTCCGGAGTCTCCTCGATATTTGGTTGCAGCCGGCAAAGTTGAGGATGCGGGTGAAGTGCTTAAAAAGATATTACCCTCTATCAATGTGAAAGAAAAAGTGGCTGATATTAAGTCGACGCTTCAAGGAGGCATGAAGCCCAAACTTAAAAATATTATCAGCAGTTATACCGGAAAAGTACACCCACTGGTATGGGTTGGGTTAGGTTTGGCAATATTGCAGCAGTTTACCGGTATTAATGTCATTTTTTATTACGGTGCAACCCTTTGGAAATCGGCTGGATTTACGGAAGGAGATGCCTTGCTCCAAAACGTGATAAGCGGAAGTGTAAATATTTTCTTCACTTTTGTGGCCATTATGTTGATTGATAAAGTGGGAAGAAAGCCGCTGTTACTCGTGGGATCATTAGGTCAGGCAGTGATGTTGGGAGTAATGGCTTATATTTTCGGCAGTGCACCAAGCGCTGGACCTGATGGCTTAAGTTTAAATCCCACCCAGGGAACAATTGCGCTGGTTGCTGCAAATGCCTATATCGCATTTTTTGCTTTTTCGTGGGGGCCGGTGATGTGGGTCATGCTTGGAGAGATGTTCCCCAACCACTACCGCGGTGCTGCACTGGCAGTGTGCGGAATGGCTCAGTGGGGCGCTAATTTTATTATTACTATTAGCTTTCCGGTGCTACTTGCAAATCTGGGACTTGGTATTTCGTATGGTATATATGCTTTCTTTGGAGTGGTTGCGTTCTTTTTCGTTAAAGTGTTTGTAAGGGAAACGAAAGGGTTGAGCTTGGAAGAAATTTCAAGAGCTGAGGCAGAAAACGAAAAGTCAACGGAACTGAATATTGCAAATTAAGCCTTGGAACTTGCAATATTTAGATTTACCCCAATCAAATAATTAATGTTGTAATCTAATTATACCTTGGGCTAATCCTACTCTTTTTAAGTGAGATAGGTACTCTCCTTAGCCTAACTATAGCATGAATCCAACTGAAAATAAAAAGGCATCGCAGCTAAGCTACGATGCCTGAAATTTTAGATACAATTTAAGCTTAGTTTAACGCCTCATTCACCAGTTTCTCCTGCTCAGCCTTGTGAACCTTCTTCTGTCCGGCGGCTGGTGAAGCCGAAGCCTGACGCCCCACAAAGCGCAGATTCTGTCCATCTTTTAACTGCTGCATAATACGTGTTGAGACAAACGTCCAGGCGCCCATATTTTGAGGTTCTTCCTGACACCAGACAATATCATCCACATGACTGTATTCATCCAGAATATTGCTAATGTCGTTATCAGGAAACGGGTAAAATTGCTCTAATCGAACAATAGCCACGTTATCAATTTCTTCATCCTGTTGCTGCTTGTAGAGATCATAATAGACCTTACCGGAACAAATGACCAGTCGATCAATATTGCTTTTGTCTTCAACTTTCTGATCAGGAATAAACGGCTGATATTGACCTTCAGCTAAGTCATCTGTTTTAGAAGTCGCCATGGGGTGGCGCAATAAGCTTTTTGGCGACATAATGATCAATGGTTTTTTATTATCCTGTTTAGCTTGCTTGCGCAGTATATGGAAGTACTGAGCAGGCGTTGTCAGATTTACGACCTGCATGTTATCTTCGGCACAAAGTTGAAGGTACCGCTCCAGTCTTGCAGAAGAGTGCTCGGGGCCCTGTCCTTCGTAACCATGGGGCAGTGTCATTACCAGAGATGATTTTTGTCCCCATTTGGCTTCACTTGCAGAAATATATTGATCCATCATCACTTGGGCACCGTTGGCAAAATCGCCAAACTGAGCTTCCCAAATGACCAATGCATCCAACTTGGCCGCACTGTATCCAAATTCAAATCCAACAGCAGCAAATTCACTTAACAGACTGTTATAGGGATAAAATGGAGCCTGATCTTCGTCAATATTATTGAGCGGAATAAACTGTTGATCCGTTTCGGTTCCATGCAGGATTGCATGGCGATGTGAGAAAGTACCTCGTTCGGCATCCTGTCCCGTTAGGCGAACAGTGGTACCATCTTTGAGGAGCGATCCGAAAGCAAGTGCTTCGGCAAAGCCCCAGTCGATTTTTTTCTCATTCTTTTCAACAGTTTCGGCGCGTTTAGCCAGTTGTCGTAATAACTTGGGATTCGCATCAAAATCTTTGGGAACGGTATTTAGCTTAACGGCGATATCTTTGAGTTCTTCCTCAGGATAAGTGGTATCGGGGAATTCTGCCCAATCATCCTGTGTCATTTCATGACGGTCAATCATATCTTCTGTGACTTCGAGAGGAGAAGCATTTTTTGCATCTTCAAAAGCCTCACGAAGAAGCTCATCAAATTCATCAAAAATTTCCTGCATCTCTTCTTCAGTAAATTCACCGCGTCCCAACAGGGTTTCTGTATAAATATCACGGACTGTAGGATGGTTCTCGATTTCTTTATACATACCGGGTTGGGTAAAGGCCGGTTCATCGCCCTCGTTGTGACCGTGCTTACGGAAGCCAATCAGATCAATAACCACATCTTTGCCAAACTTTTGCCGATATTCGAAGGCCATCTGCATGGCATGTACGGCTTCTTCTGGATTATCTCCGTTAACATGGAAAATGGGTGCTAAAATAGCTTTTGCCAGATCAGAAGCATATTCGGTCGACCGTCCATCTTCGGGCAGAGTTGTAAATCCTATTTGGTTATTAATGATCAGGTGGATCGTACCGCCCGTTTTGTACGCATCCAGTTGCGACATATTTAACGTCTCTGCAACCACACCCTGACCTGAAAATGCTGCATCACCGTGGATAAGGACGGGCACATTTTTCTTTTCGGCATTTTTGCCATCATGATCCTGAGTAGCACGTGTAGCTCCCTCAACAACCGGGTTCACCGATTCGAGGTGACTTGGATTCGGCATTAATTCAATTTCCACCTCTTCGCCTGATGTGGTTTCATACGTACCTTTGGATCCGAGGTGATATTTCACATCACCGGAGCCTTGGATGCTCCCAGGATCGAGATTACCCTCAAAATCAGCAAACACTTTGCGATAAGGCTTATTCATAATATTAACGAGGATATTTAAACGTCCCCGGTGAGCCATGCCCATAAATATTTTCTCAACCTGATCTTGCCCCGCTTGTTCCAGCATGTGATGCATCATCGGGATCAGCGTATCAGCTCCTTCAAGTGAAAAACGTTTGTGACCAATGTATTTTTTATGCAAGAACTGCTCAAAGGCCATTGCCTGATTGAGCTTATGTAAAATCTTTTTCTTCTGATCTTTGGTTAGATCAGGGGTATTGGTTGTGGATTCCATGCGCTCGCGTAACCATTTCCGCTCATCCAGATCCAGCAAGTGCATAAATTCGGCTCCCATCTTGCCGCAATAGGTTTCTCGCAGCAGCGTAATAATCTCGCGGAGCGTTGCTTTTTCATTCCCGCCGAGGCCGCCGCAATAAAACTCACGATCCAGATCCCAGAGCGTGAGATCATAGTAGCTAAGATCGAGTTCTGGGCTTTGTCCCGGTTCGTCACTCAATGGATCGAGGTCAGCAAGCACGTGCCCGCGCGTGCGGTACATGTTGATGAGTCTCATTACATTAATGGCGCGCTTGTTTTGCTCCAGTGTAGCACCGCTGCCATCAAGCTGACCTACATAGTTGTCAGCGCCATAGGGCAGGGGATCGTAAGGAATCTCAAGATCTTCAAAAATTTCGTTGTAGAAGTTCACTTCACCGTTCAGCAGGCTGTGTACTTTCTTCAAAAATGCGCCCGACTCAGCCCCCTGTATTACACGGTGATCATAGGTCGAAGTCATATTCATGACTTTGCTGATGCCCAGCTTGTTGAGCACCTCTTGCGACATTGATTGATACTCGGCCGGATAATCGATGGCGCCTGTTGCAATAATGGCTCCCTGGGTTTTCATTAGTCGTGGTACCGACTGCACCGTCCCAATCATGCCGGGATTCGTCAACGTAAGGGTCGTCCCCTGGAAATCAGAAATTTCGAGATTGCCATTGCGGGCCTTGTCAATAAGATCAGCATAGGCATAGAGGAACTCCTTAAAGTTCATTTTATCTACGCCTTTGATGTTGGGAACAAGCAGGTTGCGAGACCCATCCTTATTCTGTACATCAATAGCCAGACCCAGATTCACTTGCTCCGGAATAACCTTGTAAGGCTCTCCATCCTTATACATGAATGAGTTGTTCATGTTGGGATACTCTTCCAGGGCTTTGATAATCGCCCACGCTATGTAATGCGTGAATGAAGATTTAGGTTCGTTGCGTTGTTTCAGATGCCGGTTGATAATAGCACGATCCTCAATGAGCATCTTCATTGGCAGTGAGCGTACAGAAGTAGCTGTAGGAACCTCCAGACTTTCATCCATATTTTGGACGATCTTGCTGGATACGCCTTTTATTTTTTCAAGTGTAGCTCCAGAGGGGATATCAGCATCGGTATCGTCTTTGGGCTGAGGGGCTTTTTTCTGTTTCTGGGGCTTCGATGGAGCACTTTGGGCAGTGGATGACCCGTTACCGGTTTTCTCTGCCTCTGGTTTTAGATCTTCTGGCCGTTCAACGCCTTCAATCTCATCAAAATATTGGCGCCAGTGATTGGGAACAGAAGAGGGGTCTTCTTTATATTGGTTAAACAGTTCTTCAACAAGTGCGGAATTAGGTCCGAAAACAGCTTCAAGCGACTTCAAAATAGGTCTTTTGAGTGGGTTTAGATTATTAGTAAATAAACGTCTGCAAGAGTTAATATTGACTGTTATTTTTGGTTTCTTTCAACCATAAACAATCAAGCGTAAAGTTAATCATTGTTATGTTAAATTACGATTCTTGAGCAGAGATAATTTTTGCTTCTATTTTGCTAATTTTGATACCGTAACAATGATTTTATAAAGTAGGTTTCAGCAAATTTATGAACGATAAAGTAAAAGAAAAAACAGGGGCAGAAGAAGTGCAATGGGATCTTTCTGACCTCTATAAATCTATTGATGATCCCGCTCTTGAAAATGATAAAGAAAAGGTTGTTGAGCAGGCCAAAGAATTTGCATCAACATACAAGGGAAATGTTGCCGAGCTGGATGAAGAGCAAATGAAGCAGGCTCTTGGAGATTATGAGAAGCTAATTGAGACCGTTGGCAAGATCGGTTCGTATGCCCACCTGATCTGGTCCACCAACACGAATGATCCCAAATACGGGAAGTTGATGCAGGAGGCCAACGAGCTTTCATCAGAAATCCACCAGATGCTGGTATTCTTTGATGTGGAATGGCTGGATATGGACGATGAGAAAGCACAAAGGTTGATTGACAGTGATACTTTGGCTCACTATCAGCATTATTTGGAGACCTCTCGACGGTACAAGGAACACGTGCTGAGCGAGAAAGAGGAGCAGGTGTTATCCGCAAAGAAAGTTACCGGTCGCAGTGCCTGGAATCGCTACTTTGATGAAACCATGGGTGCGGCCCGTTTTGAACTGGATGGGGAAGATCTGACACAGCAGGAGGTATTAAGTAAGCTCCATGAACCGGATCGAGATCTGCGAAAACGTGCGCATGCTTCACTAACGGATACATTTGAAGATCACAGTCGTACGCTCACGTTCATCTTTAACACATTGCTGGCTGACAAGCATACTGATGACAAACTGCGTGGATATGACAGCTGGATTTCATCGCGCAATTTGGCTAATGAGATTGATGACGAAACCGTTGATACTTTAATTAATGCGGTAACCAATAAGTACAGTCTTGTGCATCGGTTTTATAAGTTAAAACGAAATTTACTGGGATATGATGAGCTGTATGACTATGACCGTTATGCGCCATTGCTAAAAAGTGAAAAAAAGATCAGCTGGAGTGAAGCACGGGAAATGGTTATGGATTCCTACACTGATTTTCATCCAGAGATGGGCACAATCACCAGTAAATTTTTTGATAATAACTGGATTGATGCCGCAATGAAACCCGGGAAACGAGGGGGGGCTTATTCGGCCAGTACTGTTCCGTCGGTGCATCCCTATGTATTTATGAATTTTGACGGTAAGGTTCGCGACGTACAAACATTGGCTCACGAATTGGGACATGGGGTTCATCAGTATTTATCCAGAGAGCAGGGGGCTCTGCAGGCAGATACGCCCCTTACGACTGCCGAGACCGCTTCAGTATTTGGCGAAATGCTGGTTTTTCAAAAACTGATGGGCAAGCTCGACGATCCCAAAGAAAAGCTGGCACTGCTGATTGGTAAAATTGATGATACCATTGCAACGGTCTTTCGCCAGGTTTCGATGAATCGGTTTGAAGATGCGATGCACACCCACCGGCGTGAGAAAGGGGAGCTTACGACCGAGGATTTTTCTAAATTATGGCGTGAGACACAGGAAGCGATCTATGGTGATTCGGTAACACTTACAGAGGAATATGAGATCTGGTGGAGCTATATTCCACATTTTTTACATACACCGGGCTATGTGTATGCATATGCTTTTGGAGAATTACTGGTGCTGGCGCTTTACCAACAGTACACCCGCTCTCAAAATGGATTCTCCGATAAGTATATTGAGATGTTGCGTGCCGGGGGATCGGACTGGCCGGAACATATAGTTGGCAAGCTGGGATTAGATATAACGCAGCCGGACTTTTGGGATAATGGTCTTGCGGCTATTGAGGTGATGATTGAACAGGCAGAAGAATTGGCTAAAAAAATAAATTAACCGGGATGGATAATTACGCAACGGCACGGGAAAAGGAGCGATCGAATGCCGAATTAATGGGACAGAAACGTCAGGAAAAGGCTCTGCGTGAATTTAAGCAGGTGCTGAATGATCTGATCTTTATGTTACAAAGTGCTTCTGAGATGGAAACGGTGTATATGTACTGGGTCAACCGTTCGCGCGAGCAGTTTGTTATGGAAACGAAATCGACGGTGTTCGACAATGTGATGTTCAAAGATCGGATCAGTTTTGAAAATCATTTTCTCGATGAGTTCAAAGATCTGGATGAACCGGTTGCTATTGAAATCGGTGAAGATATTCCTGCCTCTTCGGTAAGTCATTACTACAATGAAGTACCCGTCAAGTATATTACCTTACTGCCATTTGTGAATAATGGTGAAACGGTGGCGATAACAGTGTTAGAATCAAGAGATCATATCTTTACCGAAAACAAAAGCGACGTTATTTATTCCTATATCAATGCGCTTCGTAATGTGTTAAATACTTATTTGGAGATTAGTGATCTTTACGAGCAGCAGGATGAGTGGATCAATTACGAGGATTGTATTTCAGATTTAGAGGTTCGATGTCACCGTAGCGAGTTAATAAAGAAGCTATTGAATACGATCCAGTCGTTTTTGTATGATGGTGGGGTATCATTTATCACCCGTGGTATGGACGATTGGTATAATGTGCTTAATGCGGATGAAGCTAAATATGCACCGCCGATTGGCATGAAAATGGAAGAGCGGTCAATGGCTTATGAAGCTGTGGAACAGGGCCAATCTGAGTTCGCTATTCATTTTAATAATAATCCTAAGCGCCTTTCGCCAAGGGAGCTGAATTCTGAGGGCGCAACGCTTGCTATTCCACTGATGATGAAAGGGCGGCGGCAGGGGGTCGTGTTGGTGTACGATAAAAACCCACTCTTATTTAAAGAATCTACCAAGCATAAACTGGTGAATTTAGTACGTATAGCGGGATTACAGATGCTCTCGAATAATCCCAATCTCGATGTTGACAACTCCGTTTTTGCCAATCAGTATGAAGCGTATTTGCCGGAGCTGTGGGAACGGACCATTAATTCAGAATTACTGCGTATGAATCCTGATTCAGATATGCAGAAAAGTTGGTTTGGGTTGGTAACACTTTCCAATCTGCCTGAGTTGCGGACTAAGTTGCGGATGGATCAGCTGGATCAGATGCAGAAAGATTTGATTACTTCATTTAATCCCAGTCAATTCGGGTATAACGGTATTTTGGGATATAATTCTGACTATGTATACTCTTTTTTAATACAAAGTAAAGATGAGGACGCTATTAAAAATTGGAGTAGCTCTGTAAAAAAGAAGTTTAATGGTTCGTTTGAGCTTTCTAATGGCATCCATATTGAAACAGGTATAAAAGTAGGATTTGTACGCCTGGATAGTGACTACTCTGACAGCTACCAGGTATTGAAAAATGCCAAATCTGCCTTGTCACAAGCATTGAATTCCAATAAAAACGAAGCAGTATAACGGTTATGGGAAATTGTTATGTAATTGTTGTTGATGGACTCGGCGTTGGGGCACAGGAAGATGCAGCCGAATATGGAGATGAAAACGAAAATACACTGGGTCATCTTTGTGAAGAAACAAAAGTTAAACTGCCCAATTTGCAGCGTATGGGACTTGGCAATATTATCCCTCTGGCATCGGTTTCGGTAGCATCGAAACCTATTTGTGCTTACGGTAAAATGCGTGAACAATCAGCCGGCAAGGATTCGACTACGGGACATTGGGAACTTGCCGGTATACAGCTTAACAGACCTTTTCCTACGTATCCGGATGGGTTTCCCAAAGAAGTTATTGACCAGTTTTGTGAGGGGATCAGTGTTGAAAAGGTACTGGTGAATAAACCATATTCCGGCACCGAAGTGATAGCTGATTATGGTGAAGAGCATTTGGAAACGGGTTATCCTATTGTATACACTTCAGCCGATAGCGTTTTTCAGGTTGCTGCCCACGTGGATGTCACACCGGTGGATACGCTTTACAAATGGTGTAAATTTGCACGCGAAGAAGTTTTGCAGGATGAGCATGGTGTAGGGCGCGTTATTGCACGACCATTTACGGGAAAACTGGGTAGTTTTGAACGCATTTCTGATAAACGGCATGACTATTCGATGAATCCGCCTCAACATAATATTATTAATCGGCTGCGCCAGCAGGGGATCAAAACGTATTCTATTGGCAAAGTCGTTGACCTTTTTACTGAGGAGCATTTTACCCAGTTCAGGCGGACAAAAAGTAACGCAGAAGGAATTTCTCAGTTGTTAAGTTTGATGTCGGCTGCGAAAGACAGTTTTGTATTTGTGAACCTGATTGACACCGATCAAAAGTACGGCCATCGTCTTGACCCTGAAGGGTATGCGGAATGCCTGCAGGAGTTTGATCGGGCAATACCGGCAATTGTAAGTAAGTTGGATGAGGGTGATATATTGATCATTACCGGTGATCACGGTAACGATCCCACATCCGAAAGCACTGATCACAGCCGTGAGTTTGTACCTGTACTATTATGTCCGGCGGAAAAGGCAAAACAAGTAAACTTGGGAACGCGTGATACATTTAGTGATATCGCCAGTACAGCTGCCAATTTCTTTGGGATTTCGGAAACATTTCCCGGCCAGTCAATGTTAGAAAACAATGAGCAGAGCTGATAAAATCAGTTCGAAATTTATGTTTTAAAGCTTTATATTATAGAGATCAATAATAGGCAACATATATTCTATTTAATCGTTGTATCATCCCATTTAATCTGATTGTCTTATCAAAGTGATCTTTAGCAGCAGATCAAATCTACGTACTTATAAATCCTAATTTAACCCATCATATCCCGTGGCTAGAAGTTCAGGTATTTCTACTCGAGAATCAGAATCTCTCGACCGCTATTTGCAGGAGATAGGAAAAGAAAAACTTATCACCCCTGAGGACGAAGTCAGGCTTGCCAAAGAGATCCAAAAAGGCAGCCAAAAAGCACTTGAAGATTTAACAAAAGCAAACCTTCGTTTTGTGGTTTCTGTTGCAAAGCAGTACCAAAATCAAGGGCTTTCTCTTGGCGACCTTATTAATGAAGGAAACCTTGGCTTGATTAAAGCCGCCAAGCGCTTTGATGAAACGCGTGGTTTTAAATTTATTTCATACGCTGTTTGGTGGATTCGCCAATCTATTTTGCAGGCACTTGCTGAGCAAAGCCGTATTGTACGTTTGCCATTGAACCGTGTAGGTGCGCTAAATAAGATTGGTAAAGAGCTTTCTAAACTGGAGCAGGAGTATGAGCGTGTCCCTTCTGCTGCCGAGCTTGCCGAAAGCCTTGATATGACCGTTTCGGAAGTGGCTGATACGCTAAAAATTTCTGGACGGCACCTTTCTGTGGATGCTCCTTTTGCACAGGGCGAAGACAACCGCCTGCTTGATGTGCTTGAAAATGAAGAAACTCCAGATCCTGATACGGATCTGATGGGAGAATCACTGAAAGTTGAAATTGAACGAGCACTTTCAAAGCTCACGAACCGAGAGGCAGAAGTAATCCGCCTTTATTTCGGAATTGGTCGGGAGCACTCATTAACACTCGAAGAAATTGGTGAGCGTTTTGATTTAACACGTGAACGTGTCCGTCAGATTAAAGAAAAAGCTCTTCGAAAATTGCGTCACCATAACAGAAGCGCCGCACTGCGTGCGTATTTAGGTTAAAACTTATATCTATTTTAATTATTAAAAGCCCCGAATTTCGGGGCTTTTTTATTTGTCTAAACTTTTGATAGAATAGGAGTAGGTGGTAAATATTCCTCTGGAAGATTCGTTTATATGAATATGAAAAAAACTATCAGTGGATTTCTGTTATTTCTTTTAGTTGCCGTTGCAGCGAAGGCACAAACATATCCTTTTCGCACGTATTCTATCGAAAACGGATTGAGTGAAGCCGTGGTGAATACCATAACGCAAGACCAGGATGGATACTTGTGGATTGGTACTGGATACGGCTTGAATAGATTTGACGGTATCGAATTTAATAACTATTACGTTGAAGACGGCCTGCTGAATAACAGTATCCAATCGCTTTATACCGACCGCAAGAAACAGTTATGGATCGGTACCGACAGCGGCGTAAATGTTATGAGAAAAGATAGTATTCAAACCATCCCGGAGTTGCGGCCTCTGGAGTCGAGTTCTGTTTTATCCATTTTGGAAGACAGTCAAAATGAGTTTTGGTTTACCACCGACGGGGAGGGCGTTTGGCACTGGGATCAAAACCAAGAGCTTACCCAATATCGAGAAGTGCATGGGATGGGAAGTAATCGCGTTCGGGATGTTCTGGAGGATGATAATGGCGTTATCTGGTTTGCTACCCGAGATGGACTTACGAAGCTTGAGGATGGTAATTTTAGAACTTTTACTACTCAACATGGACTGCCGGATAATCGACTCCGGGATCTTGCATTGACGAAAGAAGGGACAATATGGATTGCCAGCCGGGGCGGTTTGTGTACTGTATCCGGTGAGCAAATCAGTTGTTATACCGAACAAGACGGTTTAATAAATAATCGGATTCAATCCATATCAACAGACGAAAATAATAATGTATGGCTGGGAACCGAAGAGGGGGCCAGCTACTTTTCAGACGGTGAATTTAGGAATTATTCGGTCGATGAAGGACTCTCGAATAATATTATTTATTCGACTTATTTTGATAGCGAGGACCATATATGGTTCGGTACATTTGGTGGGGGGATAAGTCTATTTTTAGGGGATCAATTTCAAAATTTTACCATTGAAGATGGCTTACCAAATAATGTCATTACCTCAATCACTGAAGATAATAGTGGATATTTTTGGGTTTCCACTTACGGTGGAGGGATAACCAAAATAGATGGTCAAACGCTTGAGACGGTAAATGCTGCTGACGGATTGGTTGATAACAAGGTTTATACGGTACGGACCGATTCCAAGAACCGCTTGCTTATTGGCACGCGTTGGGGGTTTAGTATCTATGATTATAACACCTTTAATAATTTTGATGAACAGGAGCTTCCGCACCGGAAAATCCGAGCAATTTTGCCTTCTGGTGATGGGGAGGATATTTTGTTGGGGACATATGGGGAAGGCATTATCAGATATCAGGATGATGAATTCAGTCAATTTACCGAGGATGATGGGCTGGCCAATAACACGGTAATGGCGTTGGAAAGGGGAAAGGATGGCTCTGTTTGGATCGCTACTTATGGTGGGTTGAGCCAGTTTAATGGCAACGGGTTTACCAATTACACAATTCAGGATGGGTTACCTCATAATGGTATTTTGGATGTGTTGGTTGATAATAGTGGAGAATTATGGGTGGCTACTTTTGGGGGTGTGGCTCGTTTTACCAAGAGCGGCTTCGAATCAATAACAGTTAAGGAGGGGTTGCCCGATGAGGTATGCTATTTTATAGAACAGGATGATCGCGGTATTTTTTGGATAGGTACTAATAAGGGCGTTGTTCGATTTGATTATGAGGCTTATCAGTCCGCAGCTGAAAATAATGATACCCAAATTTTTCAACTGCTTACCACAGATCAGGGACTTACGTCTAATGAGATGAATGCCGGAGCTTCATTTAAAGACAGCCACGGACGCCTTTGGTTTGGATCGGTTGGCGGGCTTTCCGTCTTTGATCCATCAAAAGAAAAGATTATCAGTAATTCCCCTAAGGTACATATCGAAAATATCAGCGTTTCCGGCGAACAACTTGCAATTAAGGAGCCGCTGTATATCGGAAGTGATAATCGCAATATCACTTTTGAGTTTATTGGTATCAGCTTTGCGGCGCCTCATCAGATGAAGTACCGCTACCGGTTAAAAAATTCAGATGAAGGATGGCAAGCAACGACCCAGCGATCGGTTCGGTATTCTGCGCTCATGCCGGGCGATTATACTTTTGAGGTAAAAGCTCAGAATTTAAACGGATACTGGAGTCCTCGGGCCGCCAGTATTAGTTTTTCGGTTCAGGCTCCATTTTGGTTGCGGTGGTGGTTCGTTGCACTGATTATTATCGCTTTTACAGGGATAATCCTCTTTATTTATAATTACTATCGTGTTAAAAAGATGGTGGAAATGGAGCGCATGCGCGTGCGAATTGCCAGTGATTTGCATGATGATGTAGGATCGGCTCTGACAGAAATTGCTCTGCAGTCTGATTTTTTACAGACGATGAAGGTTTCGGATAAGCTGGAAGAATCCCTGAAACAAATTGGTGCTCAAAGTCGGCGAATTGTTACCAGCCTGGATGATATCGTATGGTCGATTGATGCCCGCAACGATACGGTTGGTGACTTGACGGATCGCATGCAGGATTATGTTAATAATGTATTGCCCGACAGAGAAGTTTATTACGATTTTGATTGCAATATGCAGCAACAAGTGGAGGTGTCTTTAAAAGAAAATCTTTATCTGATCTTTAAGGAAGCGATTAATAATATTGCAAAGCATTCAAATGCCGATCGTGTGGATGTTAAATTATGTGCCGGTGGTAATAAGTTTATAATGGGTATCAAAGACGATGGCACCGAAGTTTCCGGCTCACGGCAAAGCGGGCAGGGGTTACGGAATATGAAGATGCGTGCGAAACGAATCGATGCAAAAATAACCTTTAATAACAAGAATGGTTTTGAAGTTATAGTAGAGAATCGTAACTAATTAGTATAGATGTAGTCCTAAATGTAAATCCACACGATAATGTCACCAGTAGTAGGAATTGTTGAAGACAACAAAAAGATACGGGATTTAATACAGCGCTACCTGGATATGCAGGAGGAACTTTCATGTCCTGTTGCGGTGGATTCCGTAGAAGAGATGCTGGAGTATTTGGATGACCATCCGGCGCCGGATGTTATACTGATGGATATTCAATTACCTGGCATGTCAGGCATTAAGGGCATTAGTTTGATCAAAGAGAAGTATGAGGGTGTTGAGATCATTATGCTGACGGTATATCACGATTCTCACAAAATATTTAATGCTTTACGGGCCGGAGCCTCGGGATATCTGTTGAAACATACCTCTTTGCCAGAGATTAAAGAGTCGGTTTTAAAATTGGTTGATGGTGGAGCGCCTATGTCTCCTCAGATTGCCCGTAAAGTAATTAACCACTTCCGGGAAAATGCTCCTAAAAAGAATGCTGATTCAGATCTAACACCACGGGAGCATGACATCGTAAATGGTCTTGTAGATGGATTAAGCTATAAAATGATAGCTGACCGTTACGATATCTCTATTGATACGGTTCGTGCACATATCCGTAATATTTACAAGAAGCTGCACGTTAACTCTAAAGCAGAAGTTATTGCCAAGTCACTAAAGGGAGAAATTTAACACCTCCCTTCGCATGAATATGTGATTGTTAATTAAGTTATTGTTTGATAAAATAATAATAGAAAATATCTGGAGTGCAAGATTACCCTGCTGAAATTTAATATGGAGACCGTTATGAAACTGTTTAAAACATTGATAATTACGCTGATGTCACTCCTTTTAACCGGATGCTATACACAGCTTCAGTATAGCCAGACCATGAAAAAGGTTACAGATAAAAAACAAACAAGCGATACTCCTGTGTACTCCTGGAGTGGTGAAGAGAAAGCGGAAAAACCGGTCCAAAAAGAAGGCGATCAGCAGCAGTATGCAGAAGATGAAACAGAGGGCGAAGAGTATATTCCTTTGTACTACAAGGATTATGAATATACTTCGAAGTATGGTGATACCTACAACATAAATAACTATTATGGGTCCGATTGGTACAGCTATAATTATTATCGTCCGTATCCCATGTATAGATCATTTTATTACGATCGGTGGTTGTATAGAAACCATTTCGGACACTGGTATAATCAACCACGATTTGGCTTTTCTCTCACTATAGGATGGGGAAGCCCTTATTACTACCGCGGTTTTTACGATCCATTTTTTGATCCCTATTTTGATTATCACTGGTATGGCTACTACAGTCCATACGCCTTTAATTACAATTACTTCTACCGCAATTCGGGATATGGATTCGGGTACTGGCCGGATCGTAAAAAATCAGACCAAAATGTGCGATATGGTCCTCGAACAATTGGTACGAACAGAGTAAACACTGATAGCAACCGTTCAAGAACGATGAATAGCGATCGATCAGCAGCAGTGACCAATCGAACATCATCAACGGTGCGCACTCGGTCGGTAGGTACCACTCGAACGCGCGGTACTTCCAGCAGCTCAACTGTTAAGCGCACAAAAAGAAATGATAGCAGTTCCTCTACCCGCATTCGAGCAAGAGGGCAAGATCAAACCGATAACAACCGGGTAGATCGGTATGAATATCGCAGCAGAGATAACGAGCTGCCACTTGTTATTGATGAAAAGCAGTTAGAGCAGATTCGGACTCGTATTAACAGTGATCGAAATGGAACCATAAACCGATCACGGTTAAACAGTAGCAGTGACCGAACCCCTACGTTTTTTAATAGAATGAGGAGCTTTTTTCAGCAAAATACAGGGAGAATTTCAAATGGTAAGAGCAGCGGACGTACATTGCGAACCCGAAGTACTTCTCCATCTACGAGCAGTAGTAATCGAAGTTCTGTAACAAAGAGCAAATCCTCATCATCCAGCAAGGCACGTTCCCGAGGTAGTAGCTCATCATCTCGAAGTCGAAGTGATAGTGGCAGCTCGTCGAGTTCAGAGAGAAGTCGCGGGAACTAACAGATAAACGATGGCTACATTCCAATCTAACTCTTTAATTCATGAAGGATAGACGTATGTCAAAAAAAGGTATTCTGTTACTTATTGCAGCGCTCATTGTTTCGGTTACACAGGTTAATGCCCAGAGTGCAGATGATGTGCTGCGATATAGCTTGGAGTATCCCTCGTACGATCCCATCAGCTTGGTTGTGCCGGGGGTAAGCCATGCCACAGGATTTGGAGCGTATCAGGAAAACCCGGCTACTATGGCGCTGTTTGATGAAAGCTTTCTCTCGATGGGATTGAGCAGTCGCTTTCTTGATGAAACGGGCACATATTTGGGTAATACCTCTGACTACTCCGATAATCAAACCGGCATTGGCGACTTGGGGTTGGTTTATAAAGTGCCTACCACGCGAGGCAGTTTGGTGGTAGGAGGGGGATACAGCCAAACAACGGATTTTAATCGAGCACTTTCAGCTTCGGGTAGAAATGAACGTTCTACCATTACTGATTTTTACAATACGACGGCTGATGATAGTCTCTTTTTTGCTGCGTTTGATACTTATGCGGTCGATTTTGCGACTACGGACAGCTCCTATGCTGAGACTTCTTCCATATTTAGAATTGGATTCCCGCAGTATCCCGGTATCAATCAGGATATGGAACTAACCGAGCGGGGCAAAACAGGTGAGTACTCGCTGTTTTTATCCACCGAGCTATTAAAAAATTTCTATGTCGGTGGTTCCATTGGTTATTACAGTGGATCATATACCTATCGAAGAGAGTTTTTAGAGTCTGATCGGGAAAATGATTATAACGCAACTTTTATTGATTCAGACGGTGATGGTACACCCGATACTGATATCGATAATATTTTAAGTGTCGATAGGATTGACACCGAAATCCAGGCATTTAGCGCTCGACTGGGAATTATATATGAGCCTACACCTGATTTTAAACTGGCTGCCAGTTATGAGTTTCCCTCTAAGCTTTTTATTGATGAGGAATTTAACACCCAAATAACGACCACTTTTGACAATACCATCCAATTTTCTGATGAAGCGCCCGGAGCTTTTTCATATACTATAACACGTCCCCAGCGAATTAAAGCAGGAGTAACATTTACAGGCATACCAAAGCTTACGGTTTCGGGATCGGCAGAGGCAATTTCTTATTCAGATGCAGAGATCAACTTTGATGAGATAAATCTCAATCCTCTTGAAAATGATATTAACGGTACTGTTCAATCTACATTTAATGATGTTATAAACCTGAGAAGTGGTTTGGAATATAAGGTGAATGACTTATTTACCGGTCGATTTGGATATGCCTATTTCCCCAGTCCGCAGGATGGAGCAAATAGCGTCCGCCAGTTTATTAGCGGGGGATTTAGCGCCGAATTAACAAAGGGCCTTATGTTTGATTTTGGGCTTCAGTACAGCTTCTGGGATGATCAAAATGCGCTTTACTCAACGCCTGATGTTACCGAAGTTGTTGATGAGCAGGTAACCCGTCTCAACGTAATGGCGGGCCTTAGAATGGCGCTGTAAAATTTATTTCCTGGTGGTGACTACAGATTTTGAGGGGGTTGTAATGTCGAATTTAGCCCAAACTGGAAGATGATCTGATGTGGTATTGCCATAGTCTTCGATATACGAACGCGGATCATGAATTGCAGTGCTGTTTTGCACATGCTCATCGAAAAGTTCATCACTGATGGTAATGTGATCGATAATATCCTCATAGTTAATCGAAGCTGATTCTCCGGCATCAGAGAGTACTTTTGTTATTACCTCAAAATTATCAATGTCTTTAACAAATTTATCATATGGCGTTTCTTGGTACACTCTGTCGTTATTCTCCTCTACATAATAAATTGATTGGTCAACATCATCATTGTAATCTCCCATTAGTATAATATTGGCATCCGATTTATTATCCTTTAAATAATAGTAAAGTCCCTCGGCAGCTTTTTGACGTCGTTCATAGGATTCAGCATAATTGCTTGTATTGGCTTTCCCGTGAATTACAACCGCATAAAATTCCCGGGTCGTATTTTCATACGTGTAATTAAAACGAAAAAATAGGGGAGTACGTCCACTGGCCCAATAGTATGACCAATCATTTTGATATTCCGGTCTTACATCATTAATTGGCCCTGCTTCCAATGAGTCAATAGCGTTTGTATTGTAAACAAAGGCCATATCTTGATCTCTTGGCACGTGGCTGGCCGTAAAACCACTATATCCATCCATAAATTGTACAATATTGTCGAGTGCACCTTGGTTGGCAACCTCCTGAAAGGCAAACAGGTCAGCATCCAAGGAGTCAATAACTTTGACAATATTCTGCGTTTGTAACTCTTGGTTTGTCGGGCCACTGAAACCCGATCCATACCACTCAAGATTCCATGTCACCGTTTCGAGCACTCCATCAGTTGGAACAGAATCGTTCTGTTCAATTTGTTCTTGCTGCTCCTCACCGGTATCTCTTTCCGGTTGATAAGAAGTACCACACGATGACAAAAAAAGAAGCAATGCAGTAAGGAAGTAGGAAAACTTATGAAATGGGGAATTCATTTAAAGTTAGTTATTGGCTTTGGGATTCACGCTCAGTACAGGACTTTTCACGTGTCGGGCAACATTTGCCGTTGTACTGCCCACCATTAAATAGTCGATGCCGGTGCGGCCGACAGTGGACATCACAATAAGATCGTGGGGGTTATCAAGATTATACTTTAAGATAGCCTCATGCGGGGTATCTTCTGAGATAATCAGTTTTGTCTGGAGCAGGTCGCCCAATTGGTGCATCTCTTCTTTAGCTAAAACCTTGAGCCGCTGTTCCCGCAATTGTTTTTTGGATTCAGCGGGTTCATCTTCATGCTGAGGATCGAACGGCATTACGTTAACCATCTCAAGCTTGGCATTGGCTTTTTTGGCAATTTCCATAGCCACCGGAAAGGCCTGTTTGGAGTGATCTGAGAAATCAGTTGTCACCATGATACGATCTAAATTGCTGAGTTCTCGCTCCTCATTGACAATTAAAACAGGAACATGGGACAGGCGGAGCACCTTTTCGGAAACGGAGCCAAGGAAAAATCGAGAGAACCCGGTACGTCCATGGGTCGTCATTACAATCATGTCAAAATCTTCGGATTCTTCCACAATAGATTGCGCCGGATTACCGATAGATACCAAGGGTTCGGCAAGCAAGGCCGAATCAATTTCTTCATTGGCCAGTTCTGCAAGACGTTCATGCAGTGCTTGTTCGATTTCATCAAAATCTTCCATGGCAGAAGTACCCATTCCAAACATATAGGGCCCGCCGTCAACTTCATTAAGCGGTAAGTAAGAATGAAAAGGAGTAATGCTCCCATTAAATAATTCAGCCATTTTCTCGGCGGATTGAAGGGCCTTTGATCCGAGATCAGAAAAGTCGAGGGGCACAAGTATTTTGATGTTTTCCATGATGGTAATGTTTAATTAAGGCTTTATTTAAAATACAAAAATATCTTTTTATCTCAGAACCATCCCTTTCGTTTAAAGTAGAAAATCATAATAACAGCAATGACTCCCATAACGCCCATTGCTGCTGGATATCCCCAGTACCAGCTTAGTTCCGGCATGTTATAGGGACTCGTTTCGGGATCAAAGTTCATTCCATAGACACCGGCAACAAAGGTAAGCGGTATAAAAATAGTGGCAATGATGGTGAGGACTTTCATTACCTCGTTCATCCTGTTACTTACGTAGGACATATACATATCATGAAGCCCTAAAACCATATCTCGATAATTCTCGATATTATCGATCACCTGAATAATATGATCGTAAACATCGCGCAGGAAAATTTTAGTGCTATTATCAATAAATTGGGATTCATCCCTGATGGCCGTGTTCAAGGCATCGCGAAGCGGCCAAACAGACTTACGAAAGAAAATAATTTCGCGCCGGATTTTATGTGTTTGTTGTAACAGGTGGTCTTCGGGACCTTTTAAAAGTTCATCCTCCAAGGCTTCTATGTCATCACCGATATATTCAATCACATTAAAATAATAGTCAACAATAGTATCTATTAGGGCATAGGTTAGGTAGTCGGCCCCTTTTTGTCGGACGCGGGAGGCTTTTATAGATAATCGATCAAGTACAGGTTTAAAATGATCGTTATCTGTTTCCTGGAACGAAAGCACATAATTTTTACCCAGCACAATGCTTATTTGCTCACTGTTTATTTTTTGTCCTCCGTTGGAATATGACAATAAACGAAGTACAAAAAAGATGCAATTGTCGTATACCTCAACCTTGGGACGTTGGGAAGTGTGAACAATATCTTCCTGAATTAGAGGGTGTAATTCAAAAAAGTCCCATATTGATTTAAGTTTTTCAGTGTCATGCAAACCTCTGACTTTAACCCAGGTTTTGGAAGGGGTATCGAGGTATTGCTGTGCCTTTTGGATTTCATTGATCGAAATCTCCTCGATATGATCTGCACTATAATCATGGACGGTAATTTTTATGTTATCCATGTGACGTACTCCCGTATGTTCTACGGTACCCGGGGGAGAACCGGGTTTTTTCCGATCTCCTGATCGGCGAAAATGGATGCTTGGAAGTAAGTTTTTGAGCTTATTTCTGGGAGCCATACCTATGCTTTTTTATGATTAAACTTAAGGCCAGTAATATGGTTAAGCTTTAATCCTAAAACAAGCATATAAATAGCTGTTAGCAAGGAGGTTACATATAATCCGAACCTTGACGCTTATTGAGAATCCAGTGGATTATGGGCGGAGCAATAAAGAGAACGATGACAACATTTCCTGTATAGATATAGATTAAAACTGCCGCTAAAATACATGCCAACAATACGATTATGGAGATCAGGCTTGTTTTTTGGTTGATATCCATAGTGTTAAGTAGTTTCCATGCGTAATACTTCAAGCGGGGTCTTTTTATAGACGCTTCGGCTGTTAAACATACCTATTAGAATTGTAAGTCCCGTAACAATCAGTGTTCCCAGAATTATGACCCAGAGGTTGGGCGTAAAAGTAATATTAAAATAGAAATAGCCCAGCAGCCAGGTGGCTCCTACCGACAAAATTAGTCCTGTAAGGGCAGACAGAATTCCGAGGAAGAGGTACTCCACCGAAAGTATTTGGATGATCTGTTTTTTGCTGGCTCCAATGGTCCGCAGAAGCACACTTTCTTTGATGCGCTGGAATCGGCTTGTGGCTACCGAACTTGCTAAAACAATGAGTCCGGTAAGAATACTGAACAGCGCCATAAACTGAACCGCAAACGAAATTTTATCGATAAATTGGTTGATGGTTTCCAGGATACGGCTGACATCAATAGCCGACACATTGGGATATTCTTGTACGACCGATTGTTGTATAGAGGCTGAGGCCTCTTGGCTGGGAGCCCGCGAAATGGTAACATAAATTTGTGGAGCAGGTTCCAAGACACCAGCTGGAAATAGCATGAAAAAGTTAGGCTGCACCCGCTGGAAGTCGACTTCCCGAATACTTCCCACATAAGCTTCAACCGGAACCCCTTGTACATCAAAGGTAAGGGAATCGCCAATAGCTAAGTTCAGATCCTCAGATATTTCTTTTGCCGCGGACACCGGAACGCGTCCTGTATCGGGAGCTTGGCCGATCCATTGTCCTTCGAGCAGTGTTTCGGAATCAATAAGCGAATCCCGGTAGGTAGAACGGTATTCACGGCGCAGTGCCCAGTTGCGGATGTTATTGGTACTGTCGTCGACGATATCTTGGGTACTTCGTCCCCGGAGTGAATCCAATCGCATGGTGACCATTGGGACATTCTGAAGTATGGGTACATTATTATTTTTAAGCAATTGATTGAGCCCCTCATTTTGATCGGGCTGGATGTCAAAGAAGATAAGGTTGGGAGCATCATCGCGCGTAGCAAAATCGAGCTCTTTCATCAACATATCCTGGCTAAAGTATAGCGTACTGACCAACAGCATGCCCAATCCCAAAGAAAGCATCAGGGTTGTTGTTTGATTATGCGGACGGTATAAATTTGCCAATCCCTGTCGCCATACGTAAGGCCAGTGGGAAGGGAAGTATCGTCGAATAAGTTTGATCAATAATTTTGCAACCAGCCATAGCAATCCGAAAGCGACGATCATTCCTGCAGTAAATATGCCGCCCACCATCCAATCGGAAGTCAAGAGGGTTGCATATCCCATTACGACAAGCGCCACGGCTACATATATAATAGTTTTGGTCTTCTTTGAGAGTAATTCTGTGATCGACCCCTCCATGGTTCGCAGAGCATACAGGGGAGAAGCTTTGCGAAGAGCCAGCAGCGGAAGCAACGCAAAAGTAAGGGCTACTCCTGTGCCTGTAAAAAGCCCAAGCCCAATGGCCAGCCACGAAGTGGTCAGCTCAACATTAACCGGTAGAAAATCACTGAATAAGCCGGGCAATAGATATTGAATACCTACTCCAAGAATTGTTCCTGCAAGAGCTCCCATAAAGCCTAAAACGACTGACTGAATAAGAAAGATACTCATCGTCTGATTGGATGAGGCCCCAAAACATCGGAGTACTGATGCGGTGCTGATTTTTTGATTAATATATACATGGATAGAACTTGCCACCCCAATGCCGCCCAACAGTAATGCGATAAAGCCGACGAGATTTAGGAATTTACCGAGATTACCGACCGCTTCGCCAATTTCTTCGCGGCGTTCTTCTACTGTTTCGGTATCTATGTCAATGCCCAGGGCATCTTGGAGCGAGTCGACCCGTGTTTCAATGGCTGACATATCTCGATCATCCGTAAACTTAAAATACTGCTTGTATTCCACACGGCTGCCGCGCTGAACAAGATTCGTGGCTTCGAGCATCGAAGCAGGAATAAAAACGCGGGGACCTACCATTGAAGCGGCTGCTGCCTCTCCCGGGATCTTGGTTACTGCACCTCCGATAGCAAAGGTGACTTCTCCTACTTTAATAGAATCACCCACCTCAATATCGAACTGAGTCATCAAGGATTGATCAACAAGGGCCGTAGTATCTATTTTAAACGTTTGGGCGGCTTCTTTTGGAATAGTTTCGAGTGCTCCGTAAAACGGGAAGTTTCCTTTCAGCGCACGAACGTTAGCCAACCGGGTATTTCCGCTTTGAGGAAACAAAACCATGGATGGAAATTCCGTAATGGTCGATTGTTCTCCACCCAGTTTGCCAAAATAGGCGGTAAGTGAATCCGGCGGTGGCTGCTCGGTTTCAATTTCAAGATCTGCCCCCAGCAGTTCTTTGGACTGGTTGTTAATCGTGTTGTTAAGGCTATCACGGAATGAGGTAATTGCTACCTGTGCCGCAACGCCAATAATGATAGCAGAAATATAAACGAACAGTCGCTTTTTGTTTGATCGGGCATCGCGCCAGGCCATTTTCCATGACCATGTAGAAAAGAATGATGGCATAAATATGAGATCTAA
This sequence comes from Fodinibius sp. SL11, assembly GCF_052060035.1. NCBI lineage: Bacteria > Pseudomonadati > Balneolota > Balneolia > Balneolales > Balneolaceae > Fodinibius > Fodinibius sp. SL11. The sequence goes on from NZ_JBPOEA010000002.1 coordinate 437,777, forward strand.
AAACTCTTATTGAAGCTGTTCTGCAGTGGTATTGTCAATCCATTCATCTTGATGAATTTGACCATTTTTCAACCGTATTATTCGCTGACACTGCTCGGCCAGTGATAAATCATGTGTTACTAAAACGAGGGTTGTGCCGCGTGCTTTATTGAGATCAAAGATTAAATCTTCGATAGTAGCCCCGGTTTCAGAGTCAAGATTCCCGGTGGGTTCATCCGCAAAAAGAATTTTTGGTTTATTGATGAATGCTCGTGCAATGGCTACCCGCTGTTGCTCTCCTCCGGAAAGTTGTGCGGGATAGTGATTCATCCGATCTGCAAGCCCCACTTGGGTGAGTAACTCTTCGGCATCGTGCTGCACTTCGGAGGTTTTCATTCCCCGAAGTTCAAGAGGAACCATTACATTTTCTAATGCGGTTAGGGTAGGCACCAGTTGAAAGGTTTGAAAAACAAATCCCACGTGTTTATTCCGCACTGCGGCGCGCTGATCTTCGTTCAGCGGACCTAACTTTTTGCCATTGAGAGTTACTTCACCGGTTGTAGGACGATCGAGCCCTGCACAAAGTCCCAGCAATGTTGTTTTTCCGCTGCCGGATGGCCCCACAATAGAACAGGTGGTTCCTTTTTCAACTGAAAAATCGACGTGGTCTAAAACCGTTAAATTACGGTCGCCACTTCTAAATTGTTGTGTTAGATTTGTAACTTCCAGAATTGGATCTAAAGCCATAAAAATAATATCGTAATTGGATTATGCGTATTAACATCTACCAATGGGTGAATCATTCCGTAAAGGAAAGCGTTTCCCAATCTAAATAAAAATGATACAACAATAATTTACGCTTTGTAATTTATGAAAAGGATTGTAACAGTTGTTTTAGTGAGTTTTTTACTTCCGATGATGCTCTACGGCCAGGAGACTCCCAAACGCGTATTATTTTTTGGGGATAGTATTACTGCCGGATATGGGATCGGTGAAGCTAAAGCTTTTCCGGCACTCATCCAGCAAAAGATAGATTCGCTGAGTTGGAATTTTAAGGCAGTAAACGGTGGATCGAGTGGTGAGACCTCTGCAGGAGGGGTATCCCGCATTGATTGGATGCTGCGCCAACCAATTTCGGTTTTTGTACTGGAATTAGGTGGGAACGATGGGTTGCGTGGAATCGATTTAGACGCGACGAAACAGAATTTGCAAAAGATTATTGATAAGGTTGAAGCCGAATATCCGAATGCATCTATTGTAATTACCGGGATGCAGGTACCTCCGAATTTAGGGCCGGAGTATACCGGCAAGTTTAAAAAGATGTATCCCAAACTGGCCGAAGAGAATAATGCCGAACTTGTTCCTTATTTTTTGGATGATTTGGGTGGAGACTCAACCTTAATGCAATCGGATGGCATTCACCCGACCGAAGCTGGTCATAAGGTATTGGCTGAAAAAACCTGGGATGTTCTAAAACCTATTTTGAAATCTAAACGAAATGTTAATCATTCTAAATAAAAAGAATTACATATTGCCATGTGCAGAATTAAAAAAATATTTATAGTTGTTGGCTTACTTTTAATTTCGGGGATCTTTGGGACAAGCCGAGCCCAGCAATTGGATTACAATCCCAAAGTTTTGTTGGTAACGGCCCATCCTGATGATGATGCCCTTTTTTCGGCTACGGTTTTTAAGACGACACATCTGTTGGATGGTGTTGTAGATCTGGCGATTATGACGAATGGTGAAGGAGGCTATAAATATTCTACGCTGGGAAATTACATTTATGACCGCGAGCTGGATAAAGAAGAAGTGGGGCGCGATTATCTGCCAAGTATCCGCAAACGGGAACTGATGGCCGGAGGTAAAATCGTGGGTATGCGCAATTACTTCTTTTTTGATCAGGTGGATGATGAATATTCGAAAGATATCAGTCGGCCGATGCAAAACTGGGATATCAATTGGGTCAAACAGCGACTGCAAAAAATTCTTAAAGAAGAGCAGTATGATTTTGTATTTACCATGACGCCTTCAAAAACTACGCACGGCCATCACAAAGCATCAGCGATATTAGCACTGCAAGCTATCCAAAATCTACCTAAAGAAAAGCGCCCTCTTGTTTTTGCAACAACCATTGTTGATTCACTGGGAGATAAAATCAACTATACGCAGTTGGAAGGATATCCGATCTCGCAATTAATGGAAGGTCAGCAGCCGATGGAGTTCGATCGTACCCAAAAATTTGGATTCGATAATCGATTAGATTATAAGATTATTGCCAGCTGGGTTATTGCCGAGCATAAATCACAAGGCACAATGCAGTTATTAATGGGACGCGGTAACGTGGAACAGTACTGGCCTTATGCCATAAACGAAGGCCAGAATTTGGATAAAGCAAGGGCGTTTTTTGAAGCGGTTAATGAGGTGCCGATTTACCGTAACCCGAACGTAAATTTTGGGAATTGAGACTACTAAGAGGCTGGTATTTTTTGCGAATGGGTATCTTTAATTTGTTTATGACGCTATTTTTGATGGTTTGTTAAAAATTGCTGTAAAGCCTCTTCCCGTTTTGTTTGCTTGTTTTCTTGTTGACTAATGAAGGGGTCAGCGGCACGTTCTTCACAATCTGCAATGGGACAGCGTTCGCATGATTCGTTCACCACTCTGGTTTTTACATCAAGGTTATTGGCAAAGGTAATATTCTTTTTTAGCGTTTTATTGTATAAAAGTCCGAGTGTGATGCAGGAGTTTATATCCGAATTTAAAGCCAGGGGACGGGCAAATGAAATACAGAGGTACTCATTATCGGTGCCATAAAATTTAGAGCGCTGAATATCGATCAACGGTTTTTTTCCAGCTTCATGAATATTCATTTTTGCCAGCTCCTGAAGCAATGTGATAGTGACCCATCGACGGCAGTAATGCTCACTGGGATTGACTCGATGCGGATTGTGCAACTGCGATAAGTGTAGTTCTTTAGATAATTTGTATTGCTGTGTTTCCGGCTTGTTATGAAATCGCAAAAAGAACAGTTGATCAATACCAAAATAGTGGGGTAGTATTTGAGTAAGCCGATGGGTAAAGGTTTCAGGGGTTGTATCAAAGTACTCAATCATCTTTAATAGCTTCTCAGGTTCCCAGTTCTGCTGATTGAAAAAGTTCTGAAGCTTACGCACCAGCGTAAAGCGGTTCATCAGGATAGCCCCTGAAAAATAAGAAGCTTTAAAATTGTTCAGCACTTGATCGAAGGACTCTACTTTAATCCATGAGGAGGTCAGTGCACGTTTTTCCAGTTCAAGTATGCAATAGCCGAGTTCGCGTCCCAGCACAAATGCTTTTTGATTGGGCAGCAGCTCGTCATTAATAAAAAGCTTTGGCGTATCTTCGGTATTGGGCACAAAAACCGAGCGGAAAGCTTGCAGATCAGGCTGCTTCTCAAAATTTGTTTCTATAATTTCATAATTGTGTTTGTTGGTCAATAATTTTTTCAGCTTTTCATAGGGAATGGTGGGCAATTCGGTCCATGCATGTTTTTCCAGAAAGATTTGTGCCTCTTTTTCCAGTCCCTCGAAGTAATTATTGTTGAGCTCCTGGTATGATCGAAGGGCCGCAAGTAAAAACTGTTCTACCTGCACATCATAATTTCGTGCTACTTCTAACAGGGTTTGAAGCAGGGCACTGAACTTAGCGGGATCGTTTCCCATGAGCCCGATAAGATCACTGGTTTTGATACCAAAAAGCTCCAGCGGCATCTCGTGCAACGCATTACTTTTTAAGAGGTCGGACAGCTGCTCCAACTGCTTACCCAGCTTCAGCGAAACCATTTCGTCATAATCCACCTCCAAAGCATTGGCCAGTGACATGATTTTATCTGCTTTGGGATATTTTTTCCCTTTCTCAATCTCATTGATGTACGAAGCAGATAGTCCCGACCTTTTAGCCAAATCCTGAGTAGATAACTCTTGCTGCTCTCGATATTGCCTGAGCTTTAAACCAAAAATCGCCCGTAAATTTTCTTCTTGAACCCGCTGCGCCATAGTAAACTTTTTGTTTATACCTTCATTTGAACACCCAAATAATGTACAAAGAAAAAAATCAGTATATGAAATTTAATCTCTGAGAGTGAATATTCGCTAATTATTTAATCCAAAAAATACCGTTTAAGAAATATTAAGAGCAATAATTGGCTATAGTAAATGCGAATTTATATTAATAGCGAATATTCGCTTGGAAATTATATTCGTTTTTATGAAATTGATTTGTACTGAGAACATTTAATAAAACAAAAAAATAAACGGAGAGATTTATGCAGATAACGAAAGAGCAGAAGGGAGCGGTGACGAAAGGGTTTACGAAATTGGGAAAGGGTATTGAAATCAATTCGGAAGCTTATACCAATAAAGCGGAACAAATTCTGACTGAAGAATTGGTGGAGTTATTAGTGGATTTGCATCATCGATTGCAACCAGAAAGGCAGTCCCTATTACGAGATCGAGAAAAACGTCAGCTTAACTTTGATGAGGGAAGAGTACCAGATTACCTCAATAACGATAATGAGGCCGTTACCGGTGATTGGAAAGTATCCTCTTTACCTGATGATCTTAAGAAACGAAGAGTTGAAATTACTGGTCCGGTCAATTCGGCTAAGATGGTCATCAATATGCTCAGCCGAAATGATGATGTTCGGGCTGATATGGCAATGCTTGATTTTGAAGATTCGATGAAGCCCAGCTGGCAAAATGTAGTGGATGGATTTCATAATGTAATCGGCGCGGCAAGGGGAGACCTGCGTTTTGAACAGGTAGGTAAAAACGGAAAGCCGTCTAAAGTGTATGAACTTGATGCCGCGGACATGCCGGGCGTGATGGTGCGCTGTAGAGGGTTACATCTGGATGAAGAAAACATCAGGGTGGATGGTGAGCCGATATCGGCAGGATTGTTTGATCTGGCCGTAAACTTTTTCCATACAGCACAGCTGCTGGTTGATCGAGGACGAACCCCAAAGTATTACGTTCCCAAATGTGAATCGTACCAAGAGGCACGCTGGTGGAATACGCTATTCGGGATGTTGGAAGATAAGCTGGGATTTGAAACCGGTACCTTACGGGCTACTTTTCTGATCGAAACGCTTACCGCTGCTTTTCAAATCGAGGAGATCCTCTATGAAATTCGTGAGCATGCCGCGGGATTAAATGTGGGCCGCTGGGATAAGATTTTCAGTGACATCAAAGTGCTTCGATATCACAAAGATCGGGTAATGCCCGACCGTAGCACCATCGACATGAGCAAGCCGTGGATGGATCAGTATGCCAAACGATTAATCAAAATTTGTCACAGTCGTGGGGTAATGGCTATTGGCGGGATGTCGGCCTTTACGCCGGGCAAGAATCCAAAGTTGCGAAAAGAACAAACGGAAAAAGTACTTGCAGACAAAAAGAATGAGCACGATATCGGCCACGACGGCTGCTGGATTTCGCATCCCTATTTTATCACCTCAGCACTTGAATGTTTCCCCGAAGAAAATCAATTGGACAGAACCTTGCCTAATCAGGATAAATATCCCGAACTGTTGCCGCAGGGTGGAGGAGATGTAACGGAAGCCGGATTACGAACTAACATCCGCGTGGGTATTGCTTACATGCAGGGATGGAATCAGGATATCGGTTGTGTGGCCTGGGATGATTTGATGGAGGATCTTGCAACGCTGGAAATTTCGCGGGCACAAATTTGGCAATGGATACATCACAAGGTAATTATGAAAGACGGAAGAGTGGTTACCCGTGCACTTGTAGATAAGATGTTCGATGAAGAGCTCAACAAAATATTGGATGAAGTTGAAGAGGCCATGAAAGGACAGTCAGCGTCGGCCATCCAAAAAGTAAAAAAGCAGTTTTCTCAGGCTCGGGAAGATGTGGGAGCTGTTTTTTTATTAGAAAATCTGCCGAACTTTTTTAACGAGGCGCTCAAAGAGGCCAATATTAATCATTAATGAGGGATAATATGAATACTAAGCAATTACAAAACGAATGGAATAATAATCCACGATGGAAAGGAATTAAGCGTAACTATACTGCTGAAGAAGTGCTAAACCTGCGTGGATCAGTAGTGATTCGACATACATTGGCCGAAATAGGGTCACAAAGACTATGGAGGCTACTACATGAGGAAGAATTGGTTCGTGCATTGGGAGCCTTGACGGGAAATCAGGCAATGCAGCAGGTGAAAGCCGGCTTAAAAGCTATTTACCTAAGCGGTTGGCAAGTGGCAGCTGATGCTAACTTAGCTGGAAACATGTACCCTGATCAAAGTTTATACCCGGCCAACAGTGTCCCTGAAATAGTGCGTAAAATCAATCAAACGCTATTAAGAGCTGATCAAATCCATCATTTAGAGAAAGATAAGTCTACGCACTGGCTTGCACCTATTGTGGCTGATGCTGAAGCCGGATTTGGCGGCGTACTTAATGCCTTTGAACTGATGAAAGCGATGATTGAAGCGGGGGCCGCCGGCGTTCATTTCGAAGATCAGTTAGCGTCGGAAAAAAAATGCGGCCATTTGGGTGGAAAAGTGCTGGTTCCCACATCGCAGTTCATTAAAACATTAACAGCTGCTCGGCTGGCGGCTGATGTGCTGGATGTGCCTACGCTTATTATTGCCCGAACCGATGCTGATGCAGCTCAGCTATTGACGAGCGATATTGATCCTTATGACCATAAGTTTATGACTGGAGAAAGGTCGGCCGAGGGATATTATTATGTAAAAAATGGCTTAGATCAGGCGATTGCTCGGGGATTGGCGTATGCTCCTTATGCCGACTTAGTGTGGTGTGAAACGTCAACGCCCGATCTGGAGGAAGCACGCATATTTGCCGATGCTATTCACGAAAAGTATCCCGGTAAACTATTGGCTTACAATTGTTCGCCTTCGTTTAACTGGAAAAAGAATCTCACCGATGCAGAGATTGCAACTTTTCAGCGCGAATTAGCTGCTATGGGCTATAAATTCCAGTTTGTAACGCTGGCCGGCTTCCATTCGCTTAATCACAGCATGTTCAATTTGGCTCGTCAATATCGTGATGAAGGTATGGCTGCTTATTCATTGCTACAGGAAGCTGAATTTTCCGACGAGCAAAATGGATATACGGCGACCAAACACCAACGAGAAGTGGGAACTGGCTATTTTGATGCAGTCAAAAAATCGATTGACGGTGAACAGAGTTCGACGCTTGCACTTAGTGGATCAACAGAAGAAGCGCAGTTTGTGTAAGAATAAATAAACCCTGTCAGGTGTTGGAACCCTGACAGGGATAATTACCCTCTATTTCTCAAATACTTAGGAAAATTCTTATTCTCTAAACTGGGATATGCTCCATCAAAAATTACTATAAGCTATTTGAAGAAATAAGATTAAATTTCTGATTAGAAAACCTCTCTATTAGTGTTGCCCCTCTTATTTGTAAAAATTACTTCACGGATTTACATCTGAAAGTTGGAGTTGAAGAGCACATTTTATCCCTCTTCAATCAATTTTAAAAAGACTCCACAGCTGGAAGCCCTTACTACTTTTTATGCAATTCTTTTGGGAGCTAAAACAAGCTTTCTTGGACTTTTAAATACAGTTTTAAAGCCTGTAAAGATGTTGGAATAAGTTACTGAGATTCGTTATAGTCAAAATGTTCTATGTAGTCCCAATTAAATTTAATTGTTATGAAATTTAAACTATCCTCGGTTCTACTCATCTTTTTGCTCTTTAGTACAAGTTTATTTGCACAGGAAGATGCTTCAATAATCGAAGAAACCAATTACGATGCGTTAGAATTTAGAAATATTGGTCCGGCATTATTTTCAGGTCGAATAGCAGATGTTGCTATTCATCCGAATGATGATAAAACCTGGTATGTAGCGGTTGGATCTGGTGGCGTCTGGAAAACAACCAATGACGGCGTTACCTGGGATCCCATTTTTGACGGCCAATCATCCTTTTCTATTGGCAGTGTTTCCATTGATCCTAATAATCCGAGTACTGTTTGGGTAGGAACTGGGGAAAATGTCGGTGGCCGGCATGTTGGTTATGGTGATGGTATATATAAGAGTACAGATGCCGGAAAAACATGGCAAAATATGGGCCTCAAAGAATCCGAGCATATTTCAAGGATTATCGTTCACCCAGAAAATTCCAATATAATCTGGGTAGCTGCTCAAGGTCCTCTCTGGGATAAAGGCGGGCAACGTGGTTTGTATAAGTCAACCGATGGCGGCGAAACCTGGGAGAAGAAATTGGGTGGCAATGAATGGACGGGTGTTACCGATATTGAAATTGATCCCCGTAATCCTGACCGTATGTATGCTGCTACATGGCAGCGTCAACGCATCGTACCCATATATGTAGGAGGTGGAGTTGGTTCTGGTATTCATAAGTCAACCGATGGTGGCGAAACCTGGAAAGAGATAAAAAATGGGATTCCCGATAATGTTGGGAAAATCGGCATGGATATCTCCCCACAACAACCGGATATTCTTTATGCAGCCATTGAGTTAAATCGTACAAAAGGTGGCGTTTATAAATCTGAAGACCGTGGTGAATCATGGAGAAAAATGTCTGATGCGGTTGGCGGGGGAACCGGTCCGCACTATTACCAAGAACTTTATGCCTCACCCCATCAGTTCGGCACGCTTTATTTGATGGATGTAGAAGCACAGATCTCTACAGACCACGGTGATAATTTTGAAGAGATGGACAATGAAAATAAACACGTGGATAACCATGCATTGGCGTTTAAGAAAAATGAACCTGAATACTTGTTGATGGGCTCTGATGGTGGACTTTATGAAAGTAATGATTTGGGCAAAAATTGGAACATGGTGCGCAACTTGCCGATTACTCAATTCCACAAAATTGCTGTTGATGATGCCGAACCATTCTATAATGTATACGGTGGTACACAGGATAATGGATCACAGATGGGACCATCTCGTACCGATAAAGAAAGAGGCATTGCAAACCGTGACTGGAAAAAAACGCTTGGAGCCGATGGACACGATGCAGCAACTGAACCCGGAAATCCTAATATTTTCTATGGAGAATACCAGCAGGGTGTACTTCATCGTGTAGATAAGCAAACGGGCGATGCCGTGCTTATTCAGCCCCAGTCTGGGGAAGGAGAAAATTACCAACGATTTAATTGGGACTCTCCAATTGAAATAAGTCCTCACAATCCCACTAAGTTACTTTTTGCGTCCCACAAGGTTTGGATTTCAGAAGACCGTGGTAATAGCTGGACTGCCATATCCGGCGATCTTACCAAAGGGGATGAAGAACGTATAACCTTTCCCATAATGGGTAAGCAGAGAAGTTGGGATAATGCCTGGGATGTTAATGCGATGTCGGACTATAACACAATTACCTCACTCGCAGAGTCACCACAGCAAGAAGGCTTAATTTATGCTGGAACTGATGACGGACTTATTCAAGTAACCAATAATGGCGGTGAAAGCTGGCGAAAAGTGGTACTGGGTGACATTGAAGGAGTTCCAGAAACCGCTTTTGTTAACGATATTAAGGCCGACCTTTTTGAAACCAATACTGTTTACGCGGCACTGGATAATCACAAGTATGGAGATCTTGCTCCCTATATCATAAAAAGTACCGACCAGGGTAAGAGTTGGGAGCTCATTAGTGAGGACCTGCCGGACAGACACGTTGTTTGGCGATTGGTTCAGGATGATGTCAAAGAAGAACTAATGTTTGCAGCTACAGAATTTGGTGTGTTCTTTACTGTCGATGGTGGGCAGGAATGGGTAAAACTTAATGGAGGAATGCCGACCATAGCCATACGTGATATGGTTATTCAGCGACAGAAAGATGATCTTGTGGCCGGATCATTCGGACGTGGAATTTTTATTCTCGATGATTATACACCACTGAGGCAGGTTAGTTCTGAGATGCTGAATCAAGAGGTAAAATTATTTCAACCACGTAATGCCTATTGGTATCGTCCTGATGAAGAGGTTGAAAATCTTGGAGCTAACTTTTTTGCCGCAGAAAATCCACCGTTTGGAGCTAACTTTACATATTATCTAAAAGATGATCTTCAGTCTATTAAAGAAAAACGTCAAGCCAGAGAAGCTGAACTCGGTGAAAATGAAGACGTACCATTCCCGGGCTGGGATCGTCTTGAGGATGAAATGCGAGAAGAAGGACCCAGTATCGTTCTTACCATAAGAGATGTTGATGGCAATGTAGTCCGAAAAGTTGAAGGACCTACTTCTTCAGGTTTTCATCGTGTAAATTGGGATCTGAGGTATCCTTCCAAGGATGTTGTCGATGTTGAAGAACAAGGAGGTTGGTACAGTGGTGGATTTATGGCTACTCCCGGTACTTATACTGCTACTTTATCGGAAAAAGTTGCTGGAGAAGTGACACAGTTATCAGAACCCGTGGAGTTTGAGGTAACACATCTTCACGAGGGTACTTTGGAGCGAGCTTCCAATAAGACGATCAGCGAATTTCGGAAAGAGTTGGAGGCTTTCCAACAGGATTTGTCGCAAACGTCCAACAAACTTGAAAAACAGATAAATCAAGTAAAGGCTATGCAAAAAGCACTTTCCAGAGCACCAAAAGAGAACACAGCTCTGGTTAAAAAATTGCATGATGCCCGTACACAACTTCTTACTATTCAGGAAGATATGGAAGGAAGCGAAGCCAAAGCAGAAATTGGAGAACGCAATAAGAAACCCACTCCCGGATCACGGTTGTACATTGGGTATAGTGCGTTATCATCTACTTATGGACCGACACCGATGCATGTGCAAACGATAGAAGCTGGAAAAGCCGAATTGGACAAAATTAAAACAGATTTAAATCAGTTCGTCGAAAATGTGATGCCAGAGCTTAAAGAATCACTTGAAGCAGTGGATGCACCTCCAATTAAAGAATAACTTTAAATAAAACCATTTAAAAGGAGCGCTTTCTAAGCGCTCCTTTTTTTATTTTAATACTACGAAATTGGCAAAGTTCAAAAATTTGATAGGGCACTTATCACAGCTATTACTCAAATTTATACGTTACCGAAACGTTTGCCGAAACACTTACAGATTGATCAAATTCTAACAGATTCCCATCAGCAGCTTTGCTTGCAGTCATTTCCATCATTGGCCGTGGCGGACGACTGCTGTATGAGTAGTTGATATTTTTGATGCCGGAGATTGTTAAACCCGTTTCTTGTGCAATGATTTCCGCTTTTTCGCGAGCCAGCTTTAATGCTTTTTTCAGGGCTTTATCTTCTCCCTGTTTCGATTCGCTGGACATAAAGTTACCGCTGAATTGGTCAAAATTATTTTCAATAAGTGTTATCTGTATTTGCTCGTAGATGTCAAAATTATCCAGCGTCAAAATAACGTTTTGACGTGTTTTGATGCGTTTCTCTTCCTTATTACCATACGAATTGTTATAGGTTTTATTGATGGAGATAGGTTCAAAATTGAGATCTTCATCTTTTATGTCATACTTTTTTAGTTGCCGGATCAATACCTTTTCTCGTTCCTTATGAAGATCATATGCCTCTTGGGGAGTATCACCTTCAGCATTCAGGTTAATTTGAAATGCAATCTTATCAGCAGGAACCATCACTTCTGCACCAGCATTGATGGATATTTCATTTTGGGCTTGTGCGGTTGCTGTAAAAATGAATAGCGAAAGAAAAAGGGTTAGAGCTCTCATAGAATAATTGGTTTATTTGGGTTTGGCTCTTACTTACACAACACAGATTGTAGTTTTTTGTACGATATATTGGCACCACAAACGACAATTACAGTGGATTGATCGGAAAATTGCTCGGGATATTTAAGAACACTGGCAATGGCTACACCTGCCGAACCCTCCACTAACTTACTGTGGTGGTTAATCATAGAACGAATGGCGGAGGCGATTTCGTCTTCAGAAATTAAAATAAAATCGTCCACGAGTTTTTGGCACAGATCAAAAGTGATCGAATCGCGTTCAAATCCCCCGGCCGATCCGTCGGAAAGTGTTGGCTTGGATTTTATTTCCCGATATTCTCCAGCGCGTACACTCATACTCATTTCAGGGGAGTTTTCAGGTTGGCATCCGATAATATTCGTTTCTGGTGAATATTTGGCAATATAGCTGCCAATACCTGAAATGAGTCCGCCGCCCCCGACTGTTGCCAGGATATTACCAGGATTGGACAACTCATCTAAAATCTCAATGCCAATAGTACCCTGGCCGGCAATAATCTGAGTATCATTGTAAGGAGAAATATAGATCCATCCATTTTCCTCCGCTGTTTTTCGAGCGAAGATTTCAGTGTCATAGGGATCATCTCCGTGGAATTCGACTTCTACATCATAAGCCTTAATTGATTCTACTTTTGATGTAACCGCATTGTGGGGCAAAAATACCTTCCCCTTGATGTCCAGAAGGTTGCAGGCTCGTGCAAAACCCAACCCATGGTTTCCCGTGGATGCAGTTACCGGCAATGCTTGTAAACCTTGTTCCTGAATCCATCTAAGCTTGTTGAGACTGCCGCGTGCTTTGAAGGAGCCGGTAACTTGTTCACTTTCCAGCTTCAGGTAAACATCCCCCCTACAGTGGTTACTTAACCAGTTAGAGTAAAGCAGTGGTGTACGATAAACATCATTTTGAACACGTTTATAAGCCTGTTCAACTTCTTTAAATAAATTCATCCAAGATCCCACCAGTTTTTAATTTGTAAATTTTAAGTAGGCAATCCTTCCATCTCCATAATTTTAAGTGCATTGGTAGAAGGGCAGGGGCCGGGCTTTAATTTGTATTCAAAGCTCATTTTGTTGCCTTCTATAGTTTCTGAAAAATGCCAGTTGCTGAGTTCCGGTATCGATTCCTCGAGTTGGGCCAGTTCCAGGTCGTGGGTTGAGACCAGTCCCACGCCATTTTTCCCAGCAACATTTTTGAGAAACGCTTCGCTTCCCTGCAGCCGTTCCCTGTTGTTGGTGCCGCGGTAGATCTCATCCACCATAAAAAAGACCGGAGTATCGTGGTTATCATTGAGAAGTTCGAGTAAGCCCCGCAGGCGTTTAACTTCAGCATAAAAATGGGAAAGCCCGTCGTCCAGTGAATCGGTAACATTGATACTGCTGTAAATCCGAAACGGAATAGTGTGAAGGGTGGATGCGTTGACCGGTGCTCCGGCAAAGCAAAGGGAAAGATTAATCCCCATGGTGCGCAAGAAAGTACTTTTTCCGGCCATGTTGGAGCCGGTAATAAGTAGAATATCACCTTTGGAATCAATGGAGATATCATTAGTTACTTTCTCATCGTGGGGGATGAGTGGATGTCCCAGATCTTTGGCTGCAAAAGGTGTTGAGGATTGTTCAGCTGGCAAAGAAAAATGATACTGTGGATTTAACCATGCAAAATTAGCCATCGAGCAAAAAGCCTCAAGTTGATAAAAATGGGTGAGCCACTCATCGAGTTTAGGAGACAGTTCTTTTTTGTACGTACTTAGTTTTTGGGCAAAGTACAGATCCCAAGGCACTAAAAAGTTAAGCAATACCCAGATAACCTCACTCTGCTGTGATGAGGCGGCTCCTGCAATACGGATAATGCCTTTCACATATTTAGAGGGCGAATAGTCGCTGCTCCAATAGGGTTTACAGAATGATTTTAATGTTTGTTTAGATTGGTAATTGTAATTCTCTAAAAAGTGTAATACGGGATTAAATCGACTGAGCTGCTTTTCAATTTGATGCGATTCGTTGTAAAGCCCCGATATCTTTTCACTGTTGAAATTATAGATTACCAGATAAGCCACAAAGCTGATTATGACATATGGCGCAATAATTCCCATCAGGTAGAGAACAAGAAGCAGAATATTGAGCACAGAAAGCCCCCCCAAAATCGATAGTGGAAGCGTATAGTTCACCACTTTTGAGTCCCGCAGATAGTCAAGAAGCTCGTCCAGGTTCCAGTCGCTATCCAATTCCTGTTTACCGTTGAGCTCTGCCAACAGATGCAATTTATCCCGGAACTGTGGCATTGAAGTGAGTTCCTTGACGATTGCCTGCCGTTCTTTTATTTCCTGGGTCTTGGGTTCGCGAGTTAGCAAATAATGGGACAACTTATCTGTACTTCCCTGATAGGTCGAAGTGTCCATCAGTTGCAGCAGTGAATGTTTGCCGATAATATCCAGATCGTTGGCAAAGGGATGGTCTTGATAATTGGAACTGGGACCACGCTCCGGTATCTCTTGCCAGTTTAATTGTTGACGGGCAAGGTGGGTTTCCCGTATTGATTTCCAGATTTCAAACTCTTCCTTCGACTCGTCTATCTTTTTATGGATGCGGACCAAACGACTAAATCCAAATAGAAAAAGTGCCAGTGTGGCCCAGAAGAGCCATTCCGGGCCCCAGCTTCCGGCCACATATACGAGGCCAAGGCCGCCCACAAAACCAAAGAGGCGACTCATGGAAAGCTTACCACTTAGCTGGTCAAGTGATTCAATTTTATTTTTTAGACGCCGGACTTGATTGCTGAGACTGTTTTTTAGAGACTTTTGGGAATAAGACTTCATACACAAAGTTATTGAGATAAAATACTATGCCGAAGGATAGAGAATGCAACGTAAAGATGCAGACAGAAATTAAGAGATTAATTTATAATTGGCGGAGGAGAATATTTTTTATAAATTCAAATAAAGGATAAAAAGATCTTTTATTCTTGTTAGGTGATATATCAAAACAACAAACCCATTAAAGTTATGACTATTATACAAAAATTAGGCACTATAACGTTGCTGACGGTAATTGCAATGGCACTTATTTCGTGTGGAAACACACAGGAAGAATCAAAGACAACAACTGAAAATCGGACAGCATCTGCATCAACGACAGGACAAGCTGGGGTAGTGGATGATGAATCAAAAGCACACATCTTACGAATTGCAAAAGAGTCGCCGGACCATACCATTTTGACGAAAGCGATAGAAGCAGCAGGAATCCAAAATGTACTGGTTAATCCCGGTCCATTGACAGTTTTTGCTCCCACTGATGAAGCTTTTGAAGCATTGCCCGAAGGTACGCTTGATGATTTAATGAAGCCCGAGAACAAAACGAAGTTAGCTAAAATTTTAACTTCACATGCTTCTCCCGCTTCGCTAAGCAAAGATCAGCTGGCAAAAGGGATGAACGTATATCTTGCTACAGGTCATTACGTGCAGTCAGAAGTGAAAGATGGTGATGTGTATGTTAACGGAGCCAAAATATTGGGTTCTGTTGATGCTTCGAACGGTGAAGTTCACGTGGTTGACAAGGTGTTCTTAGTAGCTAATTAAAAAGAAATTGTTAGACGATGATCGATAAAGTTCGGTAGCCTTTGAGTTGCCGGGCTTTATCTTTTTGGCTTTTACATTATATAGTGAAATAAAAAAGGCTCCGATCAGATTGCAACTAAGCAATTCTGATCGGAGCCTCTTTCATTAAAAACACTTGAGAGATACTGAGCCGTTTTATTTGGCAGCCAGTTTCTCCAGGGTATTAACAAGCTTGTTTACCTTAGTCGTTTGGCTGGAGTTATTTGCCTCACCGTCGAGGTCATTTGCCAGAGATGTTAAGATATCTGACTTATTTGAGCCTGAAGCATTTTCAGCGCTGGCAATTTGTGTTCTGGCATTGTTGATCTGCCTCATCGTTAGCCCTTGGCTACGTTCCAACTGATCAACATAGGCTTTTGCAAGAGCAAAGGTAGCCGGCCAATCGTATTTCGGTTGCCCCTGTGGATTGAGCTGCTCAAAAGTAACAGTATTGGCAGCTTCGATCTCATTCTTTGTCAAGTAGGGGCTGGCTTTCAACTCAAAAATATCAAGGCCGCGAGCAATTTCGGAGTTTACAATAACGCCATTATACCAGTATACCGACCAGCTTCCGCCCATCTGCATGCGAGTAGAATCAACAGGACCACGATCGTGGTATGCAATCTCAACAGGATTATTGGGATCAGTCCAATCGAAAACAGAAATACCGCCTTGATACCATGATTGAACCATAATGTCACGATCAGGTACCGGAATGAGTGAACCGTTGTGGGCTACACAATTCTCCTGAGCGGTTTGTGGTGCAGGCATCTTAAAGTAGCTCTGGAAGTCCATCTTGTTATCATCACTGATCGTAAAAATGGCATTTGCGCCCCATTCCATAGGATCTTTTTCGCGACACTTGGGTTGACCGCCGCCGCCCCATTCATCTGTAAATAGGACTTTGTCCCCTTCATTATTGAAAGTGGCAGAGTGCCAGTAGGCAAAATTTGAATCTGCAACAGCATCAACGCGCTTGGGATTAGCAGGATCTTTAATATCTAAAAGAAGGCCATATCCTTCACAAGCTCCGCCGGCTAATCCAATTTCAGGATAGAGTGTAATATCGTGACATTGATTGGGTCCGCGATTAGCCATGAGTTCTTCGTCACCATCATTGTCGTTACCGCCAAAGCGTTCTTCGATCATCTTGCCAATGTTTTCACGGAGAGTAGCACTGTCTTGTGCAGTGGGTTGCCCTTCGCCGCCGCGTTGTTTAACAACTTGAGCAAGCATCTGTTGAACGTAGCGATCGGGAATAATGCGTTGTTGACCAAATATTTCTGCTACAAAAGCTCCCTCTTCTTTGGCCTTTTCAATCTGTTCTTTATCAGCAGGCGACATTCCGTGAGTAGGGGCTTCCGTAAGATTTTCAAAAATGCGTGGAGAGTTAACAATCTTGGCATTTTCGGGATTATCCAATGGAACCTGAATGACTTCGATTCGGAATAATGCCGAGTTAGGATCTTTGGATGGAGGGGCATCAGAACAACCGGGTAATTCTTCATTAGGTCGCACGGGTGCAGATCCGGAAACGTAAACATAGACGTTTTCATCATCCTGCGGATCGTCTAACACGGAATGCGTGTGTGAGCCGCGGCAGGTTTGAACGTTAGAAACGTATTTGGGATTTTCGATATCACTGATATCAAAAATACGAATTCCGCGCAGTCGTTCGTCACTTGCTTTCTTATTAACCCCTTCGGTACCGCAATCGAGTCGGCCGCCGAGTCCTTCACCGGAGACAAATAGTAGATCACCATAGACCGATACATCACTTTGAGATGCTGGGCAGAGAAAGTCAACAACAAGATTTGGATTGGCCGGATTGGATAAATCCCAAACCATAAATCCGTTGTAATTACCCTGGAAGGCATAGTTTCCTTTAAAGGCCAAATCAGAGTTGGTTACCCCAACAAAATCTTCGGGTGGTGGAGTGGTGGAAAGCATATCGAGATTCCAGATGGCCTCTTCGGCATCAAATAGTCCTGCTTTAAGTCCAATGCGTGGGTCTGGGCTGGGTGGGGTTACTTCATCAAGTGACTTGATATTTGATGAAGTGGTAACTTGTTCTTGCTGATTGTCTGTTACCGAGGATGAGGAAGAGCAGGCATAAGTGCCGAATAGAGCTACTACAAATAATAGCCCAATCCAGCCCTTATTTGCTCCGGCTAATCCGGTAGCAGAATGCATGCGATTGTAAAATGAGTTCATAAAGATAGTTTTAGGTTAAAAGTAAAGCGTTGTTAATATGTTATCCTGTTGTGGTAATCTGATTCAGCATTTGCTTCATACGTTCAATTTCGGTGCGTTGATCGACCTGAATATCTGAGGCTAATCGAAACGCCTCGTTGTCTTCGGCTGCGCCGTCCTTATTAAATAGATTTTCGACCATATAAACGGCGCCCGAGTGATGCTCAATCATATATGTAAGGAAAAGTTCATCAAAATCAGCCCCTTTGGCGTTTGCTAATTCTTCGAGCTGTTGATCTGATAGTACCCCCCGCATTTTTTTATACATGGTATACGGTTTTCCGTTGAGTTCTATCATGAGGTTTAGCCCTTCAATTTCAATCTCAGGTACGGGCTGTTCCCGATCGCGTAGCCACTGTTGCATGGATGCAATTTCATCTTGCTGGGCATTAATAATGCGTGAAGCAAGCCGTTGTATTTCGGGGCTGGCACCATTTTTTGGTGCTAAACGCGACATGATGAGAGCCTGAGCATGATGGGCTATCATTCCCGTCATAAACTTTACATCGGCTTGTGTGAATTCAGACCGAGAATTTTCGATCCGATTCCAGTAGAGTTCTTCAAGCTCTGATTTATCAGTTGATTTGGGTGAAGATTCTGTTGCTGTTTTTTCGGTATGTTGACAAGCCACTGTTCCTGTTACAACAAGAAAGGCCACGAATAATTTTAAAACTTTCAAACCGTTGAGTCCTTTTAAATTTATGAAAAAGAATGTCCTAATTTTTTTATAGCACTATAGTGAATAATGATCATCATTATAATTGCAAAATTGCAAAAATACTAATGGGATTATTTTAAAAAATGAAAATTAATTCAATTTGATAATGGTAATCAGGGTGATTCATTTCCAGCTCATTGCTTACATTATTCTCTTAATCAAAAAGTGTTAGACGCAGTACTTTTATTTAGGTTTCAAAAGATAGCAATTACAGAATCAATTAATGTAAGAGAAATAAAAACCCTCGAGATAGAACGGAGTTAAAAGGGGACAGGTAGCATTTAGGATTTCAGCATAGCTGAATAAATCCAGCTACAGTGAGGGAAATTATCTTTTTGTAATGTCAACAATGCGAATGATAGGACCTACCATTCTGTAACTTACGCTATTTTCTTCTACATTTGCAGCAATAGTAACCTCAAGTCCTTCTCTTTGATATTCAGAAGGAAGATTTGTGGGTTCATAAGTCTCATCCTCGGTTTGAATAGCCCAAAACCCGCCTTCAATTTCCAGATAAGTTACTATCCCTTCAAAATGCAGATCGGCATCCGGGGTGGATTTCACATTGTTGCATTGAGTAATTGTCAATGCTATAAAAAAAACGAACAGTAGACTTTTTATCTGCTGCATGCCAAGAAATTGATTGCTGATTCTTTTAAAATTCTAACAAAGAATCATCCATTTATCAAGATTAGTATGATTATCTGATGATAAATGAAATAAAAAAGGAAAATAAATAATGCAGGCCAGAATTTTCACAAATTCCAGCCTGCATTAAATATTGATAAACGGAGATAATTAATCCGCTTGAAGTCCTCTGCGATTCAACAGATGTTTAACCTCTGGTTCTTGTCCGCGATACTCTTTGTAGAGTTCCATCGCTTCGTTGCTGCCGCCCTGAGAAAGGATATATTCTCGGAATCGATTCCCATTTTCTTTTTCCAATCCACCTTCCTCTAACATGTATGCAAAGGCATCAGCGGCAAGTACTTCGCTCCAGATATAAGCGTAGTAATTGGCGGCATACCCACCAGAAAAAATATGAGCGAAATAAGGTGACTTATATCGTGGAGGTATGGTTTTCATGTCAAGATCGTATTTGGCAAGGGCTTCGTTTTCAAACGATTGCACATCTTCCGGAATATCGTCTTGCCCCAGCAGGTGCCATTCCATATCGAGCATGGTTGCTGCCAGGTATTCCTGGGTATCAAACCCTTGGTTAAAATTGCTGGCCTCGATTACTTTGTCGAGTAGTTCTTGCGGGATTTGTTCTCCTGTTTCGTAGTGTATGGCGTAATTTTCGAGCACCTCTGGCTGTATGGCCCAGTCTTCCTCAAATGTGGATGGGAACTCTACAAAATCACGTGGTACGGATGTTCCCGACTGGGATGGGTATTTAACATCCGAGAAAAGTCCGTGCACAGCATGCCCCATCTCGTGGAACATGGTTGTAACGTTATCAAAACTTATGAGTGCCGGTTCACCTTCGGCGGGAGGAGGAATGTTCATTACATTGACAATCACCGGTTTTTTATCCAACAGATGTGATTGCGATACAAATGAGTTCATCCATGCACCACCGCGTTTTGAATCACGTTCAAAATAATCAGCATAAAACAGCCCGATTTGCTCACCGTTTTCATCATATACATTAAATGTTCGTACATCGGGATGATAGACTGGAAGGTCATGTCGCTCCTCGAAGGTTATGCCAAAGAGCTTATTCATAGTGTGGAATACGCCGTCTTTTAACACCCGGTCCAGTTCAAAATAGGGACGTACTTCCGACTCATCGATATTATATTCTGCCTTGCGAACCTTCTCAGCATAATAATTCCAGTCCCAAGGTTGTACTTCGTCATCGATGCCATCTTTTCGCATCATTTCTGTAATAGCATCAGCTTCGTTTTGTGAGTTTTGAATTACCGGCGGAATAAGATCCTTGAGCATATCCAGTGCGGCATCCGGTGTTTTGGCAGTTTGAGGATCCAGTTTATAGGCAGCATAATTTTCATATCCCAGTAGGTTCGCTTTTTCGGCGCGAAGTTTGGCAAGCTCCAGAATGATGGGGCGGTTATCAATGCCGCCATTTTCTCCAATACCTCGATAGGCAGAGGCTTTCCAAACACGCTCACGAAGATCACGATTATTCAGGCTTTTCAAAATGGGCACCCGGGTGGTATTGGTGATATTGAGCATATACTTACCTTCTTTACCGGAATTTGCTGCAGCTTCTTTGGCCGCCGAGATGCGATCTTCACTGAGCCCATCCAACTTGTTTACATCATCAACTAAAACAGCCCGTTCTTTGGTGATTTTGAGGAGATTATCCTGGAATTGAGTAGTAAGGGAGGAAACGCGCTCATTTATTTCACGCATTCGCTTTTTTTCTTCTTCCGAAAGCTGCGCTCCGGCTCGGACAAACTCTCGATGCGTATCTTCAAGGAGTTTGAGGGAAGCTTCATCCAAATCAAGTTCATCGCGTTTTTCATACAGTGTTTTCACGCGATCATATAGATCAGCATTTAGCAAAATATCGTCAGAATGGGCAGCCAGCTTCGGTGCCATTTCTGATTGTATTTCCTGAATCTGATCATTGGTATGCGCAGAGGTTAAGTTATAAAAGACGGAGCTCGTTCGGCTTAACAGTTCCCCACTTTTTTCCATTGCTACAATAGTATTTTCAAATGTCGGAGGTTCTGGATTTGTAGCTATGGTCTCGATTTCTTCGAGTTCCTGCTTCATTCCCTTTTCAAATGCCGGACGATAGTGTTCAACTTTAATAGCATCAAAGTTGGGCGCTTCGTAGGGAAGAGAACTTGCAGAAAATAGGGGATTATTGTTCATGGAATCTGTTTCACTGTTGGATTGATCGCAGGAAGACAGCAATAAGCTGAAAGCCAGCGATAGAATTAAAATCTGAATAATTTTCATCGTACAAGAAATTAATTAAAGTGGTTTGGTCTTGAGTCAGTTAAATATAAAGAAATTTGTACCATCTGAAATCATAAACACAAAAGAAAAAGTGACTACTGTTCCCCGGATATTCTTTTAGTTTTCGCATCCGTCATTCGGGGGCATTTTTTTATAAATAAAAGGTGAAAACGTGCTACGGTTACAATTGTTATAACAAGTAAAAGAAGGAATAAATCAACTATCGGTTGGGGCAAAAATAAAGCTTCGCTATTTGCCGGCAGGGGGCTGTAAGATTCTATCGGGATTTTCTATGCATTCCCGAGTAGTAGTGACTAAGGTTAAAATGGATGCAACAAATCCTCTTGTGATTATGGACAAAATCTAAAAACCTTGAATCGACAACAGGGAATATGTGTCGGACTTTTTCATAGTCTGAATATTTCACTAAACATTTGCCCCTCTTCTTAATAGAGCTGGAATTATATGAATATCTCTTGGGTCGTGCATTGCTACAATGTTGGATGGTGATACTCTTGCATGGTTGCAATAGCGGGTAGGTAGGATCCTGAGATATCGATTTTAAAGAGCTTAAACAGCGATAATATTATAAATACAGGGTGGCCTGATTCTTGTAATTACTATTAATAGAACTCATTGTTAAACACTAAACCACCATCAAAAATGTAATGAGTTTATAGAATTTGAGCTGAGGATTTTAGGCTCTAAAATAAACAGGAGGTTGTTATGTATTCAGATATGAAAAATCCCAAATATGATCTCAGAACCTATTACAAATTGTTTTGGGAAACAGGTGTTATAATATCACTCCTGATATTTATTGGGCTGACAAAAGTAGATTTAAATACTGAAAAAACTGAGCTGACATATAAAGGAGAGCAAGAGGTTGTTAAAATGGAAGAGGTGGTACAAACACAACAGGAAGAACGTCCGCCAAGTCCACCAAGACCCCAGGTACCGGTTCAGGTTCCTAACAGTGAAATTATCGAAGATGTAGAAATTAACATTGATGCGGAAATTGATATGGAAGAGGCTTTGGATATGCCACCGCCTCCTCAGGAAGAAGAGGTTGAAGAGGAACAAGAAGAGGATTTCTTTGTTTCGGTAGAAAAAATGCCAAAAATGAAAACCTCTATGGCGGAACTTCAGAAGAAAATTGTATATCCTGACAAGGCTCAAAAAGCCGGTATTGAAGGACGGGTTATTGTACAGTTTGTTGTAAATGAGAAGGGAGAAGTAGAAGATCCAAGAGTGATTCGCGGTATTGGAGGAGGATGTGATGAAGAAGCAGTACGTGTGGTAAAATTAGCAAAGTTCGAACCCGGAGAACAACGAGGCGTTCCGGTGCGCGTGCAGTACACGCTTCCTATTATGTTTATGCTTCGCAAATAATCTCCTGTATTAATTCCTCAGAAATAAATTACAGTAACAATATAACAGCACAATTATATGTGCAGTGGTTTTTATCGCTGTTGACCTGGCAAAGTTTAAGAGATTTTTTAACCGGTTGGCTTAAACATCCGCGGACCATCTTGCTGATAATTTATTAGACACTATCGGATGTATCTTTTTTTAGTGTAGCAATTGTTGCGCCCCAACCACTGCGATCGTTAGCCAGGGAATAGGATATAACCCTTTCATTTCTATCAAGAAGAGCATGAACCGATCGACGCAGGTTCCCCTTTCCTTTTCCGTGAATAATACGAATCTTGTAGATCTCTTCTTTTAGGCACTCGTTGATATAATTGGGAATTAAGGATCCCAACTCTTGGGGTTTAAAGGTATGCAGGTCAAGGGTGCCGTCAATAAGCATTTCTGTAGGTTCCATATCCGGAAATTGAAAAAAGTAAATTTATATTTTATGGCTCTGCGTTTGTTCAGTTGATTGGCATGGATTATATCAATGTAACAGGGATTATAATAGATTTTTGACTTTTCTCAGCGACGTTGCATATATGTAAATATTCGATATTTATTTGTCTGAACCTATCGAAAAATACAGTCTGAGCAAGTGGAATAATGGGGGTACCAGTAGAAACAGTCTGGCTCTAAAAGTTTAGGTGGAGTTTGAAAATAGTACCTTACGCTCGTTCCGCCAGTTCAAACCACCGCTCTGTATATTCTTCAATTTCGTTCTTCAATGCCGAGTATTCGTCAGATTTTTCACGTAGTTCTTCATGATTCAGCTCACCGCTGCTAATCTCCGCTTCCATTTTTTCCTTCTTTTTTTCCAGCTCCGCAATTTTGTCTTCCAGCTTATTGTATTCACGACGCTCATTGTAACTGAGACGCTCATCATAATTTCCGGACGATTCTTTTTGATTATTTTGAGTTGAGGTTGCTTTGGCTTTCTTTTTTGTTCGCTGCTCAGCCTCGCGCTCTTTTTTTAGCTGTCGATATTCTTCGTACGTTCCATGGTGGTCATGCACCTTTCCTTCACCTTCAAAAATAAGGTAGTGATCAACCAGTTTGTCCATAAAAAAGCGATCGTGGGATGCAATAATCAGGCAGCCCTCAAATCCCATTAAAAACTCTTCGAGCTTGTTAAGGGTAAGAAGATCCAGATCGTTGGTAGGCTCATCAAGAACCAAGAAATTTGGATTTTCCAGCAGTACCATCATTAGGCTCAGCCGACGTTTTTCGCCACCGCTGAGCTTCTCAACCGGAGTATATTGCATCTCAGAGGTGAACATGAAATGCTTGAGGAATTGTGATGCCGAAATTTTAGAGCCATCAGCAAGCTCAACAACTTTTCGTACATCCTCGATGACATCAATGACGCGCTGGTTTTCATCAAAGTTAAATCCCTCTTGGCGATAATGACCAAAGAAGATGGTTTCGCCTACGCGGCGTTTCCCCGAATCGAAAGGTTCTTCACCAGTAAGTATTTTTAGAAAGGTGCTTTTGCCGACTCCGTTTTCACCAATGATGCCGATGCGTTCGCCTTTTTTAAAATCGTAATAAAAACTGTCCAGAATTTTATCATCCCCGAAACTCTTGGATACGTTGAGTAATTCCAGGATTTTGCCACCCATGCGCTGCATATCCATCTGGAGGCGTAATTTGGGGTCGTCTGGACCGGTATCGAGCTCATCTTCCAGCTCTTTAAAATCATCAATGCGTGATTTTGATTTACTGGTGCGCGCTTTGGGTGATCGACGCATCCACTCGAGCTCTTGCTTATACAGCTGGTTTGCTTTGTGCGCTCGCTTGCGCTCAATTTCACGTCGTTCGGCACGTTTTTGCAAAAAGTACTGGTAATTTCCCTGGTGATGATAGAGCTTGCCATGTTCCAACTCAATTATGTGATCACATACGCGATCCAGGAAATAGCGATCGTGAGTGACCATCAGCAGTGTTTTATTCGTCGATTTAAGGTAATCTTCCAGCCATTCAATCATCTCAACATCCAGGTGATTGGTCGGCTCATCGAGAATGAGCATATCGGGATCACCCAAAAGAACAAACGCCAGAGCTACCCGCTTGCGTTGCCCTCCGGACAGGGTAGCAATAGACTGGTCCAGGTCGTGAATATTGAGTTTTCCGAGGATCTGCTCCATGCGCTGCTCGTAATCCCAGGCGTTGGCAGCATCCATTTTAGATGCTGCTTTTTGAAAATCTTCTTGCGTTTCTTCGTTGTAATCTCGGGCCTGTGCTTCGGCGGCGCGTTCATATTGCTGAATTAGCTGCACCATTTTATTATTGCTCTGTGAGATATAGTCCCTAATTGTTAACTGCTCATCGAGCCGGGGATCTTGTTCCAAAAATCCTATGCTGATGTCATTTTGGATCATAACCTTACCTTGGTCCGGTGTTTCTTTACCAGCTAAAATATGAAGCAGTGTAGATTTACCGGTGCCATTTTCAGCAATAAGAGCTGTTTTGTCTCCTTCGGAAATCCCAAAAGTAAGTCCTTCAAATAATACCTTGTGGCCGTAATTTTTTGAAAGGTTTTCGGTAGAAAGATACGTCATGAATAATTGTTAATGCTAAAGCAGATGAATTGATAGCTTCATTTTTATTGCTATTCAAAATAAGGAACCCACTCGCCACTTAGAAACGTTCATCATGCCAACTTAAGCCAATCAATATTTGGGATTTTCTAAGGTCATTTCATGAAGCCTATTTGTGCTTTCTGAAAAAATCACGATTTTCAATGGTTTTATTTCAAATACATAATTGTAGGTTGATATGTCATTTTCTTCGTTTCCCAAAGTTGAGCTGCACCTACATTTGGACTGTTCGCTTAGTTTTGAGGTAGTACAACAACTAAATCGCGACATAAGTGAGCAAGAATATCTTAAAAAATTTGTTGCTCCATCCAAATGCCGAGATTTAGCTGATTATATCAGCCGATCTGAAAGTGCGGTAGCCCTTATGCAAGATCGCGAAGCACTGCAGTTGGTTACCAAGGATCTTTTTGATCAGCTTCAAGATGATAATGTTATTTATGCTGAAATACGCTTTGCTCCGCTATTACATACTCAAAGAGACTTAACAGCTGAGGAGGTTGTTGAGGCAGTTAATGAAGCTGTTGAGGAGCAAATAGAAGAAACGGGAATAGAAGCGGGTATCATTTTATGTACCCTGCGGCATTATTCTGAAGCCCAAAGCATAGATACGGTAAAGCTGGTCGAAAAATTTGCAGCCCACAGCAAAGTGGTAGGATTTGATATCGCTGCAGATGAGGCAGGCTTTCCAATCGATAATCATATTTCAGCCTTTGAATATGCCCATGAAAAAGGATTGAATTGTACCGCGCATGCCGGGGAAGCCTGTGGTGCTGAGAGCGTTTGGGAGACCCTGCAAAAGTTTAAACCTTCTCGAATAGGCCACGGTGTCCGAAGTGCAGAAGATCCCGAGCTAATGAATTATTTAAAAGATCACGACATTCATCTGGAAGTTTGTCCTACAAGCAACTTGCAGACCAATGTCTTTGATACTATTGCTGACCATTCTATCAATTGTCTCTACAAAAAGGGGGTTTCGTTAAGTGTAAATACAGATACTCGTACGATCTCAAACGTGACGCTGAAAGAAGAATACCAAACGTTGGCTGATGTTTTTGACTGGGATTCAGGTCATTTTCAACGCTGTAATCTTGAGGCTATTGGCCACGCCTTTACTGATAATAAGACCAAAGAAAAGCTCCGCAGAATAATCCGCGAAGCTTATACCTGATTTCAAATTTTGGGATCATACCCTCAGGATTTTACGAAGCTATCAATCTTTTTAAGAAAGATTCAGCTATTCAAATCCTGAAGGGTACAATAAATTTTATTTCTTCTCTTTAACTACTTTTCCATCTACAATCACAGAGCTAATATGGGTAGTGTATTCGAGCGGGTCGCCATCAAATAAGACAAGATCAGCATCTTTGCCTGCTGCCAGTGATCCCACCCGATTGTTTATTCCCAGTATTTCGGCGGGGGCTTTTGTCAAGGCCTGTAACGCTTTTTCCCGATCCAACCCGTAGCTAGTGGCAATGGCTGCTTCATAAAGAATAATTCTTGTTTTCGGCACGTAACCTTCAAATCCACTTTGAAAAGCAAAGGGGATACCTGCTTTAGCCAATTTACTTGCCGTGGTAAAGCTGGCATTTTGGGTATCGCCATAAGTACGTACCATCGTGGGGTGTATGATGACTGGAACACCGGCTTCTTTGATTTCATCGATTAACAAATATGCTTCAGCTGCACCATCCAGAATCATATTAAACCCGAATTCTTCTTGCAGCCGCAGAGCCGACATAATATCATTAGAGCGCTGAGCGGTTATTAAAGCTGTGAGTTCTCCGTTCAGTACATCAGCCAGTGCTTCCATTTTTAAATTTTTTGCGGGTCGTTTATCTGGATCATTGGCCTGACGTTTTTCGAGATATTCCTGTGCATCGATAAACTTTTGTCGGAGCATGGCAATCCCTTTGGCATTGGTACCGGGACTGTCAAAGTTACGTCCAACAGTTGAACCAAGCGTAAAAGCAACGGTGGTTGCAGAATCCACAAGGGCCTCTTCAACAGTATTATAGGGGGTCTTGGCAATCATTGTTTGGCCGCTGGCCAAGGCTCCGGGTCCGTGTCCGGTATGAGTGGTGGTAACACCTTTATCGAGCACAAATTTTACCAGCTGTTCGCGGGCATTGTAGGCATCGAAAGCCCGCAGTTCGGGCTGGATAGGATCTGAAGTTTCCAGCTGGTTTTGGTCATCGTCACGGTTATAGATTCCGGCCAACCCTACAACGCTGTGCGCATCCACTAATCCCGGAGTAACAACCGATGCCTGATGTCTTTCGTAGTTGGAGGGGATGTCGATATCTGAAGCAGAACCTACCGCCTCAATTTTATCATTATTAATTAAAACGACACCATTTACAATTTTATCATCTTCCATAGTGTAAAGCGTGTCGGCTTGGACAGCCCGTTGAGCATGTGTAACGGTATTTAATCCAATCAATAAGGCAAAAACAAAAAATGTGATTCGTTTTTTCATAGTGCTAATATTTAAAGACTTAAATTCTTGAAGTAGTTGAGTGATATCCAATATGGAGTTTATATTTGGCAGAGCAGTGAACTATTTACTCCCATGATGATTGTGGGCCGAACCTCTAAATACTTCATATCCACCGGTAGAATATTTTCGGTCTTTGGGATTCGAGTAATCAAATCGCTTAATTCCCTCAATCCATGTTTGTTCTACGTGTGTATAGACGCTCATCGGATCACCCGATAAAACCACAAAATCGGCATCTTTACCAGCTTCAAGTGTTCCCACACGATCTTGTAGATCCATCATTTTTGCATTTTGTATAGTCAAAGCTTTGAGAGCTGCCTCCCGACTCATCCCTGCACGTACGCCAAATGCCCCGGACCGTAAGAATAACCGTGTATCGGTGATTGAAGCATCGGTATGATATCCTACGGTAACACCTGCTTTTTCCAAGAGTGCCCCGTTCTCATATTTTATTTCGGAGGCTTCAGGTTTTCCCCCGGGGGAATCGAGTACAATAATGGAAGCCGGTACCTCAGCTTCTGCAATTTCGTCGGCGATTTTCCAGGCTTCACTTACGTGATGCAAGACCAACCGAAAATCAAACTCTTTGGACAGACGAATAGCAGTGAGAATATCATAATGACGATGGGTATGGAAATGGACAATACGTTCGCCGTTCAGCACCTCAACCAGTGCCTCCATACCTATATCGCGTTTGGGCATTTTTTCCGGGTCACCGTCAGCGTTTTCAACTTTTTCTTTATAATCCTGTGCTTTTATAAACAGTTCTCGAACTATCGAAGCTGATTTAGCTCGTGTTCCCGGGAAAGGCGGATTCCCTATAGAATTGGTGCCGTTCGCCATTTTAAGGCCGCCGGCTATTTGGGTTCCCGGATCATCGACAAAAAGCATGTCTTCAATTTTATCTGCTTTGCGCAGTTTGAGATAAACTGTTTGTCCACTCATTAAGTGACCCGATCCTGGCATCACATTGACTGTTGTTACGCCTCCGGCTAATGCTTTTTTAAATGTTTCGCTGTGCGGATCGATACTATCGATAATACGCGCATCGGGATGAAGGGCGGAAGAGCGGTCGCCGCCATCACCATCGCCGATATGGGAGTGAGAGTCTACCAATCCGGGCATTATCACTTTACCCGACACATCGAATTCTCTGGCATTAGAGGGTATATCAACTTCTCCTTCAGACCCGACAGCAACGATTTTATCACCCTTAGTGATCAATACACCGTTATCAATGGGTTCGCCACTTATGGGAATGATTTTAGCTCCTTTAAAAACTTTTGTTGATTGAGCTGCCGACACGATAGGCAAGAAAAAGATTAGCAGTAGACTTAGCCGAATGAGTCGTTTCATAAATTTTCCCTGAATTTTATTAATGATATTTTGCAGTCGTTTAAAACTTGATTATGCTAAGAAGCTGATAAGTTGGCAAATTATCAAAGAGCTCATTTGCAAGCTTTTACAACTTCGCTAATTTTCTGTATTGCAACAGTTACTTAGATTTGACCGTCGCTTCTAAACCTTTTTAACACCAATTTCTGACAGTAAATGTCTTTTTTATCGCCTCCGATTACAAATAACAAAGAGGGGAACCCCAGAAAAGTTGGGCTTGAACTTGAGTTTGCCGGTATAGAACCCATGAAGGCGGCACAAATAATAACATCCGTATTTGGCGGTGAAATCATTGAAGAACACCGGTATCATATTAATATAATCAATAGCAGGCTGGGTAATTTCAGGGTGGAGCTGGATGCACGTATTCTGCGTAAAATGGCTGAGGAAAATATTTTCGATAGGCTGGGGATAACTCTCGAGGAGGATTCTATCCGAAAATCTATAGAAGATGTAGTAGATAAAATGGCGCGATCAGTGGTGCCGCTGGAAATTGTTATGCCGCCGGTTGCCATTCAGGATTTGGAGCAGTTGGAGCAACTGCGTCAAGCGCTTCAGCAAAATAAGGCAAAGGGTACCTATGCTTCGATGGTGCACGCCTTTGGTATGCACTTGAATATTGAATCTCCGGATTTAAAAATTTCTACTTTGCTGAATTATTTGCGTGCTTTTGTCATTGTGTACCCATGGCTGCTCGTCGTCCTTAAAATTGATATGACACGGCGAATTTCTCCCTTTGTGGATCCCTTTCCGGAAAAATATGTAAAGAAGATTTTAGATCCTGACTATGCACCTGAAGCTGATCAATTCATTGAAGATTATGTTGAGTTTAACCCTACCCGAAACCGCCCGGTGGATATGATGCCTATTTTTGGGATGTTGAATAAAGATCTCATTGCCCCCGTCATGGAAGGGGAGAAGAACGCTCCTCGTCCCACCTTTCATTACCGCTTGCCGAACAGCAGAATTGATAACCCCGAATGGCGTTTTGCCGATGAATGGAATCACTGGATAGTCGTGGAAAGACTTGCTGCGGATAATGAAATGCTTGATAAGTTAAGTCGGTTATATCTCCTGCATCGTGATCAGACGGTAATCTCATTTCGTAAACAATGGGCAAAAACTCTTGGAATTTTACTGGATCTGGATGACTGAATATAGACCAAATATTGGGGTAACGGGACCCGATAGGGGCGGCCGCGCAGCTTGGTGGTTTACCTGGTTTGCCGTGTTTTTACATGGGGGGCGTGCTATTCGTATCCAACCCAAAAAAGGGTTGCCTGATAAAGATATTCACGGGCTTATTATAGGAGGAGGTGCTGATATAAATCCGCAAAGATATGGGGCAGAAGAAATTCGAGACCTGTTTTCGAAGGATGAAAAAGCGTCGAGCTGGCGCAAGTTTTTTACCTATTTATTGACCGTCTTATTTTTTCCATTCATTTATCTAATCCGAAAGATTTTTTCTGCTCCATCAGAGGATGTTGATAATAATCGTGATGAGCTTGAGTTTGAGCTGATCAAGCAGGCAGTAGATAATAATATCCCCATTTTGGGAATATGTCGAGGAGCCCAGTTGTTAAATATTCATTTTGGGGGCACCCTGCATCAGGATATTTCGAGCTATTATACCGAAGTACCCGGAGTTCATAGTGTATGGCCCAAAAAGAGGGTAGCGGTGGATGAGAACAGCATGTTATACGAAATTTTGACGTATCAAAAAGTATGGGTGAATGCGTTGCATCATCAAGCCGTAGATGAATTAGGAAAACAATTAGCTATTGTTGCCCGCGAAGATAATGGCATTGTGCAGGCCATTGAACATCCTAACAGGGAATTTATATTGGGTGTGCAGTGGCATCCCGAATATATGCCGCAGATTCCTGCACAGCGTAGGATTTTCAAACAGCTTGTAGCAAAAGCCAAACAAACGATGAAAAATTAAAAGCAGGGGCTTGTGTAATAAAACCCCTGCTAAATTGAATACGATTATCGTTCTTTAGGTATCCACCTTATAATCAACAAAGTGGCGTTCTTTGATCACTGAATTAATGAATTTTACGGCCTTTTTGTGGTTTTCATCACGGGTGTACATGGTATAGTCCAGCTCGGTTTCAAAATCCGAGATTAGCACTACATCGTATGGTGAGCCCGCTTCATCGTCATCATCAGAAATATTTATTCCAACTTCGACGTTTTTAATTTCATCAATATTTACTTTAAGTCCCTCCAGGATAAGTTTCATTTTTTCGGCATTCTTTTCCTTGGTGGCACCTTCCGCTTCTTCTTTTAACTTCCACATTACTACGTGACGAATCATATTTACTCCTATGGTGTGCTTTTATTACAATTTTTTATTTAAGAGGTCTTAAGGGTTGCCAATTTAACCGTTAACGGGCTCTGTTGGCATAAGAAAGATCTGTTTTATCGATGGGTATATCAGCAAGCTGCTGTAAATTATTATGATACAACTTGGCAGCCCAAAGGTGACTTTTGGCTTTGGATTGCTCATTGCTTTTATACCATTTATAAGTGGCGATAAATCCTTTGGCAACACCCACTGAATCTCTGCCATTCAGGGAATTTTGTGGTCCCGATGGCAGTGGAACAGAAAGTGAACTGCCAGCATAAATAAGATCGGGATTATCGAGCGAACCATTATTACCGTAAATCCAAGGCCACAAACGAGGATTGCCGTAGCGCTCCTCGGCAAGACTCCACAACGTTTGCCCATCTTCTATCTCCACATCTTGATTGTTAGGTTTTGCATTTGTTGTTGGCTGTGTAGCAGAAGTAGCCTGCGTGGCAGATTGTGACTGATTCGGTGTTGTTTGCTGAGCATCTCCAGTTTCTTGTTGGTCTGCCATTGGCTGCTGATTGTTGTCATTTTGTTGATCGCTGGCATTTACCGGGGCTGTTGTTTCTTGAGATGAAGAAATTAAAGTAGTTTCATTAGTAGATACTGTGCTGTAATACCATGCTCCTCCTGCAATAAGCAATAAAATGACGGTAGCGGCTGCTACATATACAAAGGAAGAGTTTCGGTCGGCAGGGCGACTTTTTGGTGTGGTGTGCTGGGTTGACTTTTTATCTTTCTGGTCAGCCTGATCTGAATGATCATGTTTTAACTCTTTGGCAGCTTTTTCAAGGTTACTGAGTTCTTCTTCAAGAACTTCTTCTTCAGTTTTGGGTGCTTCTTTTTCGTCATCGTTTTCTTCCTTTGAGGTTCTTTTAGTGGATTCCTCTTCGTTCTCCTGCGTTTCGTTTATTTCAGGATCAATTGCTTCTTCAGTCGGTAAATCTTCAGAAGAAGTTGCTTGCCGATCATAATCTTCTGAGTCTATAAATTGGTTTAGGAGTTTGTCTTCGGATTCATCTTCTTCGTTTGATTGATCAGTACGAAATTCAACAATATCTCCGTTATCGTCCTCATCTTTTATAAGTTCATCAGAACTTTTTGGAGTTAAGTCTTGTGTATTTTTTTCTTCGGAATCTTGTTCATCTTCAAAATTAAAAGGAACGTCTTGTTTCTTTTTTTCTTGCTCCTCTGGCTTCGCTTTATCATTTCTTTCTTGCTCAAAAGAGGTGGGAGGAGCTGTGGGGATAAAGTCATCTTCGTTTTGTTCCGGTTCTTCCGTGCTATCGCCGCTTTCTACTTTATTTCCAAATGGATCAGCATCTTTTCCGGCTTCTTCATCTTTTTTATGGTCGTCAATGTCAGCAGAATCGTTGGTATCGATTCCGTTAGTTTGACTCTGATCGGTGGTGGATTCTGTTTGGACTGATGAGCTCTGCTCTTCTTCTATTAGTTGGGGTTCCATATGTGCATAGGGAGCATTAACAAGTTCCCTTAAATCTTTGTAGGGTTTAAACACTATTTTATTATGTGCAGGAATAGTAATCTTCTCTTTAGTTTGGGGATTATATCCCTCACGCTCATCTACCCGGCGGAGTTTAAACTTTCCAAAACCGGCAATATTAACCTTACCATCTTCTTCAAGCCCGCTGTTGATTATATCCACAAAATCCTTGAGAAAGTCATGAGTAAACTGCTTGGAATGTTCTGTTTCCTCAGCAATCGACTCTATAAGTTCTCCGAATGTTACTTTTTCACTCATCATCTATGTCAACTTGTTTTAAGTCTTCTTTGAGTCCCTTGCTGGGAGTAAAATCAACCACCCGTTTTGGGGGCAGCTTCATATATTGCTCATAGTGGGGATTGTAAGAAGTTCGCTCTTT
The DNA here is from genome assembly GCF_052060035.1 of Fodinibius sp. SL11. Lineage (NCBI taxonomy): Bacteria > Pseudomonadati > Balneolota > Balneolia > Balneolales > Balneolaceae > Fodinibius > Fodinibius sp. SL11. Next base: position 471,151 of record NZ_JBPOEA010000002.1, read on the forward strand.
TCGTGTAGCAGCACCAAACGTGCCCAGTTCGGGTATCGAAAAAGAATTTCCGGAAGCAATATTTTCGTTAAATGTTTGCGTAATAACATCCAAAAATTTTCGTGCTTCTGCTTGCGTCATGTTCCAATTTTCGGCAAGCATTGCTACTACATCGCTCGTATTCATACAAATGTTACATTCTAATTATTTTGACAGCTGCAGAAGTACCTTTAATTAAGAAAAAAAACTTTAAAAACTAAGTATATATTTCCACCCTTAGCTTAGAATATGTATAAATAATTATTTTTTGTGCATTTACTTGAAGAGTAGGCGGTATGTCTGGTATTTTATGAAACGAATTTTAAGCAGATATACGTTAGTTACAACAACAATACAGCGGAAATAAATCAAAAATTATTTATGAGTAAACCACTTAATGTCACTGAGAAATTAATTAAAAGTCACCTTGTTGATGGTGAAATGGTTCCGGGCCAGGAGATAGGTCTTAAAATCGACCAGACCCTCACGCAAGATGCCACTGGTACTATGGTGATGCTTGAGCTTGAGGCAATGGAACTGGATGAGGCACAAACCGAATTGTCGTGCCAATATGTCGATCACAACTTGATACAAACAGATTTTAAAAATCCTGATGACCATGTGTTTCTAAAATCTGCTGCAGAACGATTTGGCATGTGGTTTAGTCGCCCGGGTAATGGCGTAAGTCATCCGATTGAAACAGAACGATTTGGGATTCCGGGTAAAACGCTGGCTGGATCAGATAGCCACACTCCCGCAGCCGGGTGTATGGGTATGCTTGCCATTGGATCGGGGGGGCTGGATGTTGCTTTTGCTATCGCCGGTGAACCTCTCTACATCAAGATGCCTAAAGTGTTGGGTGTTGAGATTAAAGGGAATCTACCTGATTGGGTTAGTGCCAAAGATGTTGTGCTCGAAATGTTGCGTCGCTATGATGTTGATGGAGCTACCGGTTATGTGATCGAATATTTTGGTGAAGGATTGAAAAATCTTTCTACGATGGATCGTCACGTAATTGCAAACATGGGCACCGAGATGGGAGCTACCAGTACCGTATTTCCTGCTGACGGTGAAGTACGTCGCTTTATGGAATCCCAAGAGCGTGGTAATGAATTTGTTGAGCTGAAGGCTGATGAAGGTGCTGAATATGATAAATATGAAGAGTTGGTGCTCGATGATGTTGAACCACTAATTGCACTGCCAAGCAGTCCCGGTAATGTTGTACCGGTTCGTGAAGTTGAAGGTCAGGATATCTATCAGTCATACGTAGGATCTTCTGCGAACCCGGGATACCGCGACTTCTGGATGGCATCTGAGATTGTAAAAGATAAAACGGTTAATGATAATGTTTCTTGGGATATTAATCCTACATCACGCCAGATCATTGAAAATATGGTCAAAAATGATGTGATGTTTAACCTTGTTCAGTCCGGAGCACGTATTCACCAGGCTGGATGTAATGGTTGTATTGGAATGGGGCAGGCGCCGGCATCAGGTCAGAATAGCTTGCGAACTGTACCTCGTAACTTCCCGGATCGTTCGGGGACACCCGAAGACTCGGTATTCTTGGTAAGCCCTGAAACAGCGGCAGCTTCTGCGCTGACAGGCAAGATTACTGATCCGCGTGATCTCGAGGATCTATATAATATGAGATATCCCAAGTTTGAACATCCTAAAGAGATTCACATCAATACTGAGATGTTAACCCCGCCAAAGCCGAAGGAAGAGCGTGGCGAAATCAAGAAAGGGCCAAATATTTCTACGATGCCTGATTTTGACGAGCTCAAAGATTTTGATGTGCCTGTGCTCCTTAAAATGGGCGATGATATTTCTACGGATGAAATTCTGCGTGCCGGTGCCGAAGTGCTACCGTACCGTAGTAACATTCCTGAAATCAGTAAGTTTACGCTCGATGTTGTGGATAAAAACTTCCACGACCGTGCCATGGAAGCCAAAGAGGAACATGGCGGACATGTAGTTATTGCTGGCGAAAATTATGCACAGGGTTCCAGTCGTGAGCATGCAGCTATTGCCCCGCGGTACCTTGGTATGAAGGCCGTAATTGCTAAAAGCTATGCTCGTATTGGCTGGCAAAACCTGATTAACTTTGGAATTCCGCCATTGGAGTTTGAGCATGATGCGGATTACGAAGATATCGACCAGGGAGATATCCTTGAAGTGAATAATATTCGTGAGGCCATTGAAAATGGTAACGAGGTTGTTATACACAACAAGACCAAAGGCAAGAAATACACCGTAAAGCACACCTTTAGTCAGCGGCAGAAAGAAGCTGTACTACATGGTGGTGTTATTAATCGCTTTAAGGCGAAAAAGAAGGCTGGATAACGTTTTCTTAGCTGTATTTAATGAAAAGGCTCCGATGGTTATCGGGGCCTTTTTTATTTTGTCAATGAAAGCACGGCAAAACATTAATTCGTGCCGTTAAAATTGTGAGAATAAGCTTGCAATTTTTAATGTGGTTGTGTTTTATTCAAGCAATTATAACTGCATTCCAATATTCAAAAATGAAATACACTTCGTTCTTTTTTTTGCTTCTATTCATCAGTTGTTCTACGATAAATTCCGGCACCACCGGTCCGGATACTACTCCAATGAAAAATGCCAATCTCATACTCATTGAAACCTCGGATTCTGTGGATGAGTCATTCTCCAAGATGGATGAAATTTTAAGAAAGGAGGGGTTTAGTATTAAGCTGGCCAATGAAAATGAGCTCACAATTGAAACAAATGCCCAAAAGTATAATGAAATTAAGGTATGGTTCACTTCATCAGTTATAAAAACTGATAGTAGTGCTGTCGTAGAACTTTCGGGATTGGTTGAGGTTCCACAGTTTCAGTACCGCAAGGAATATGGCGGAGCTAAACCAGACGTTAAAAACAGGATTAAAAAGAAAAATAGTGCTTATAATCCCGCATGGAAAGTAATGATGGGCATTGCACTAAAGTACCCCGATGGTAAAATTTGGTTTGCCCGGGAATCCGGATAGGACCAAAGATTATTTAAAAAATATAAAAGGCCCCATATCGGGACCTTTTATATTCTAAGTAACAACCAATATGTCACCCCATCTTTTAGGTTACCTTAATTAGTTTGTAACACTTTTACTTCGATAGAAGTAGGATATTTGGAGCTGTGATAAATCCGCTGCATGGCGTCCTGGAAATCACCTTCCTTAGCTTTGAAAATGTTGGGCACATATTTTTGTGGGTTTAAATCTACAAGTGGAAACCAGGTGCTCTGAATTTGGATCTGTATCTTGTGACCTTTTTTGAAGGTGTGATACACATCCTGAAGTGGGAGATCGATGTTGGTTACCTTGTTGGGTTTGAAAGGCTTGGGATTTTCATAACTGTCCCGAAACCGACCACGAATAACTTCGCTCCGCACCATCTGGTGATAGTTATCAAGCTCTACCCCCTCTGGAGTATGTTCGTTTTCTTCAACGCTGGGAGGATACACATCTACCAATTTAACAACCCAATCCGAAGCTGTACTGGAAGTTGAGACAAAGAGATTAGCAAGCATATCGCCGGAAAGAGTTACATCTTCTTTAAGTACATTTGTTTCAAAAGTTACCACATCCGGGCGACGCGCAGCAAACCGCTGGTCGTCGGTCATGTAGTCCTGTGGTATAAAGACGAGCTCACTCTCTTCTTTATAGGGAACGGGATTGTCAATGTCGCTTTTGTACTCGGTATATTTCTTTTCGGTTTTGCCCGGTTTATCATCATTCAAACTTCCATTACTGTGGAGATACCATGATTTTTGTACTATGTTTTTAGGCGGCCAGTGGTTAAAAGTGCTCCATGACTTTTTACCGGTATCAAACATATAGGCTTCAGGTAAATCTTTAACTTCGACCCCTTTTAAGTGCTTCATGAAAAAAGGATATTCAATCTCTTTTTGGTAAAATGCTGAAATCCCTTCTCCAAAGTAAATTTCTCCCACAGACTGATGAGGATTGCCGCTGGCCCATTGCCCATGGCTCCATGGTCCCATTACAATAGTATTTTCAGTATTCGGGTTCTTATCCTCAACAGATCGATAAGTATTAAGCGGTCCGTATAGGTCTTCGGCATCAAACCAGCCCCCAACGGTCATAACAGGGTGATCAATATCTTTCAGATGAGGAAGAATGTTCCGTGCCTGCCAGAATTCGTCATAATTGGGATGGTTCTTGAGTTCCTGCCAGAAGAAATTATCCTTACCATAATAGTGGTCCGCCTTAGATAGCGGTGTAATTGATTTGTAGAATTTGTATCCATCATTAGTACCGGTATCCGCAAAATTATACCATGAAGTATCGGTTGGTGCGTCTTGCTGTATGCCAAAAAGCGGGGTAACATACCAGTAACTTAGAAAGTAAGCACCATGATGATGGAAATCATCAAAAAAGAAATCCGAAATAGGGGCTTGCGGCGACGATGCAGCCATGGCAGGATGTGCATCAGGCAGCCCGGCGGTAGTATAAAATCCAGGATAGGAAATGCCCCATTGACCCACTTTACCGTTATTATTTGGAATGTTATTAATAAGCCATTCTACTGTATCGTAGGTATCAGAACTTTCGTCAATTTTATCGGGATCTTCACGGTTTGGAGTCATCGTAGTGTAGTCGCCTTCCGACATCCACCGACCACGTACATCCTGGCAGACAAAAATAAATCCCTCCTTTTGCAAGTGTGGATTATGCATGATCTGTTCCGGTACTCTTCCTTCTTCATACGGTCGACAACTATAAGGTGTCCGTTTCATCAGGATGGGATAGTCCTGCGTAGTGTCTTTTGGAGCATACACGACAGCATGTAATTTGATCCCGTCACGCATTTCAATATCGTACTGAGATTTCTCGTAATCTTTGCTGGAAAAATTATTCTGTTGAGCAAAGGATGGAATCGCCAAATAAAGTGTTAAAAAGGCAATTCCCAGCAGAGTAAAAATTTTTTTACTGTTTAACATTATGATACCGTTGATTAAAGATTTATTACTCTTAAAATAAAAGCCTACAGAAATTATGAAACCGAGTTTTGAAATTATTTGTAAATAATTTTGAGCTTCTAATGGAACTAATACTTGTGAGAATTGCGATTAGTGTGTATCTTAATACACATTAAAAATGCAATCAATTTAACTATCCTTTGTTTTCTAATTCTTTTTGGGATCGGGTAGGTATCAGCCTTTCAGGGTTGTGTGCTATACACTGCTTATTTTTTCCGGTTGCCATCGCGTTGTTACCCCTTTGGCCGGTAGCTGAATCAATTCACTTTTGGACTCATCCGCTTCTGTTTTTGCTGATTGTTCCTACTGTAATTTTTGCATTACGCAATGATAATCTGCCTCAACGAATCCCCGTTTTATTATATTTGGGATTAGTAGTGGTAGCAGTGGCGTGGATTTTTCATGAGTGGTTAGGATTGTGGGGAGAGTCTGCGGTAACAATGGCAGGGAGTGCCTTATTGGTTGCCGGACACTGGTTTAACTACCGATTTCATCAAACGAAACATAAATCAGGTTGTGAAGTATGAAACGACTGAATTTTACACTCGATGACGATACCGTAAAATTGCTCGAAGAACTTTCCGGCAAATATTACGGGGGCAATAAATCTCAGACTGTTCGTGCCGCACTGGAAAGTCTTGCCGTGCATGCCGGGCACGAGGGCTGGGTTATAGCCGGTTATACGCCTAAAGAGTTAGATGGGCAGGAAAGTTGTCACAGTTGTGGAGAGTCTCACGACAAAGGTGACGTGCTCTATCGACCTGTTTTTGAGAAGGGAAGTAGTCCCAAAGCACTGCCCAAGATGCCATCAGAAAATTGGCTTGATTGCCCGGATTGTGCCGAAAAGCAAATCTATAACTAATCGTTTAGGATCGTTTATCCATATCTATTTCGCTGATCTTATATAGCAGATCAGCTTGTATTTCATTAGGATCTTGGGCTGCAATTTCATGAGCAATCTCGAGAGCACATCCCCATGAAAGCGTGACGCCTGCCCCGCCATGACCGTAGTTGTGATAGACTGTCTTACCTGATACATTTTCTTTTTCAAGCCGCAAGCCATTCTTACGATTGCGGATGTATCGATAACCAACCAGCGGATTGATATCATCAGATATCTCAATAGATTGAGAATAAGTCTGATTTAGAATCTCGTTATTCAGGGTGATGATTTCCTGTGGAAATCGGATATCCTCAATAGTGTATGTAGATATTTCATTAATATTTTCCCAGTCATTCTGCTTGTTCAGTTGCCCTACCTGACGACTGCCACCGAGTATCCATCCATCTTTTCGGGGATAGCAATACACATCGCAGGCATTTCCATCGGCATCAGAATACACATCAGGTTGAGGGGTATAGTTGTAGGAGATGATTTCGTCTGCATTCGTTGTAAGTAATGGCGCCTTGGCTTTATGAAGTAAGTGCCCACGCATAATAAGCTGATTATCACTGGGGTCATCAAACAAATAGGGGGCACCGGTACCGCTGCAATTGATTACAACGTCTGATTTCAGGGTTCCGAGATCTTTTTTCTCCAGTTTCTGTGTTCTTACAGTTCCACCGCTTTGTAGATAAAGAGCAATGAGAGCAGGAAAGTAGAGCGACCAATCAGCGAAGATGCAATCAAACAGCCAGCCATAAAGCGGTTGCTCGTTAAATCTCCGGGGGATTTCGTTTTCAGGAAAATTATCAATGGTCCTGAAATTTGGCATCCAGTTGCAGTAATGCGGTTGCTTAGTTTTAAACTCAAAAACCTCAAAATGTTTGTGGGTTGTTATGCCGGGAAATACGTATTTGTGGAGTTCGTAGAAAAAAGATTGTGACCGTTTGAAGAGCTCCTCAAGCCGATCAGAATAGACCGAGTGTGGTATAACCGAAGCCGAGGGAAAGAGGCTGGCAAATTCGGGATGGGCATTTTTTTCCGCAATATCAGAAGGTTTTTTATCCGTTATAATTTCAGTTTCGTATCCCAAAAGTTGCAATGCAACTGCCGTAGTAATCCCTGAAACTCCGCTGCCAATCACAACAATCTTGTCTGACATAATACACTAATTCCTAATTCTAAATATTTATTGCCAGGGCAGAAATTCAAGATCCATATTTCCACCGCTGATAATAATACCGGCTTTTTTGTTTTCAATATTAATTTTACCGTTAAACACTGCCGCAGCCGGTACTGCGCTCGAAGGTTCGATAATAATTTTCATCCGTTCCCAGATGAATCGCATGGCATCAATAATTTCCTGCTCCGTAACAGTCACCATTTCATCTACGTGTTTTTGAATACAGCTAAAGGTTAGCTCACTAAGGGAGGTTCTCAGCCCGTCAGCTACGGTATCGGTACTTTGCACTGGGTGGCGTTCACCCGTTTTAAATGAGAGATAGGCATCGTTGGCTACTTCCGGCTCAGTACCAATCACTTTTGTATTGGGAGAAAACCCTGAGGTGGCAATAGCTGTTCCGCTTATTAATCCGCCTCCTCCCACGGGCGCCAAGATAATATCCAGCTCAGGCTGATCTTCCAGCAGTTCAATGGCCGCACTTCCTTGTCCCATAATTATATCGGGATTATCATAGGGATGAATAAAAGTAGCTCCGGTTTCTTCAACAATGGTCTCCAAAGTTGACTCTCGTGCCTGCTGTGTAGACTCACAAAAGGTGATATGGGCTCCATAATCCCGCACAGCATTTACTTTTACCTTTGGGGCATTTTCGGGCATCACAATATGTGCCGGGATACCGCGCTGCTTGGCGGCCAATGCTACGGCTTGTGCATGGTTGCCCGAGGAGTGCGTAGCAACCCCACTTTTTGCTTTTTCATCAGGCAGCTCTCCCACAGCATGGGTGGCACCTCGAAATTTAAAAGCACCTACCTTTTGGAAGTTTTCACATTTAAAAAAAAGCTCTCCGCCGGCATGTTCATTCACCTTTTTACTTTTGATGACTGGTGTACGATGAACTTTGTTACGTATTTTTAAATAGGCTTTTTGTACGTTTTCAAAAGTTGGAGTAGATACCGGGTAATTGTTTGGCATGGTGGCTATTTAATTCTCAGATTGAAATAGGATACAGAGAGTAAAAATTTTATTCCACTATTTAAAAACTGATTTAGCAAACATGTTAAATGGATGCCTGGAAATATTATTGATAGAGAATTAAGTAAAAGTACTTGTGGTTTTCACCTATTAATAAATTAAGTGATTTGGCCTATATACATCCTGCCTTAAAAAAAGTATCCTTGTTCTGGAAATATTTAACTTTAATAATAGCTTTTAAAAACCCTGCGGAACATAATTTACTTAGATTTCTAAAAAAGCAGGTCTGCATAAAAAGGATTGGGGCGAAACATCTAACTGTGCTTTGCAATTTATAACAAGTGTGCCTGTCCTGTAATAATATCATTGTATTAAACGACTTTAGAGCCTATTGTGAATATCCTAATCGCCTTACGTTACAAGATTGTCAGAGATGGCATTACGAAGATCTTAACCGAAGATCCCGATATTTCGGTAGTTGGCACGGCCCAAAACAGGGAAGAATTATGTGGCTATGATATTAGAGGTAACAAGATTGATGTAGTGGTGATCGATCTGGATATTCCTGGCTTGGATTCGTTGGACACCCTAAAAAAGATCCTGAAAGATCATTCCAATACTTCTCTTCTGGCTATAAGTGATGAGAAAGAACCACAACAGATAAAAGGTGTAATGCAGGCCGGGGCTTCGGGCTATATCTTAAAAAAACGGGGGGCTAAGGAACTTATTAAAGCTGTTAAAGAGGTTTATGCCGACAATCAATATCTTTGTGACGAAAGTGTAGGGGTATTAATTAAAGGGGATCATGTTTATTCTACTAGTGAGCGAGTTGCTAACCTTACTAAACGAGAACTTGAGGTACTTCAATTAATATGCCGAGAATACATCAACCGTGAAATTGCCGAGGAACTTGGCATTAGTGTGCGTACGGTAGATGCTCACCGTCGTAACCTGTTACAAAAAACGGGAGCTAAAAATACGGTTGGGCTGGTAAAATTTGCAATTAAAAATGATTTGGTTAGTCTAAAGTAAAGTAAGATAATTTCTTGTTTTACTTTGATTTTTACGTCTTACTATAATCAAGATATAATTGCCTATTCTGATATGATCTTCGGCTGACTTACAGGCTTTCCTTTAATGGTAATCGTTATATGAAGAGGGGAAACGATAACTTCCTTTTTTATGCGAATATTATTAATAGGAGATCATTCAATATATATTAATGCTGTCAAATCGATACTCACCTCAGAGTTTGACCGAGAGATTTTGCATATGTCATATGTAGAACTTTAAGACGGGACATTCATAAACTCAGAATATCTCATTTTGATTGTTGATTTGATTTCTATCCCTGAAACACTCGTTGAATATGTGCGGGATATAAACGAGAAAACAATCTCTAAGCATCTTATTGCAATCCATGACGTAGGGAATATTAAAATAAAAGAGGCATTGATTGATACGGGTGCCTATTACTGTTTTTCTATTGATCCCGAACCGGAAGAGCTACTTAAATTTATCTCACGGTTGAATCATTCATAACTATATTCAATATCAGCTATAGCGTATAGTGGAAAATAACTAAGCCTTTCTTTTATAAACTTCCTCCGGTAAGTGTAAATACCTATTTCCCAAAATAGGCCTTTTACGTCAACAAATTCTATGTGGAGTCTATTATTTTTAAAATGTAATAAATCAAAAGGATTGGGTTGTCATTTTTTCAGGCTCTTTCTGAAAAGGTCATACAAAAATATAGAATATTATCTGATGAACGATATTGACAAAATTTCAACAGGCTTAGAAGGTTTAGATGAAATTTTACAAGGCGGATTAATTCCCCGGAAGGCTTATCTGGTTCAAGGCGGCCCGGGTTCCGGTAAATCAACACTGGGGTTTCATTTTTTGAGACAAGCCATAGATAATGGCGAAAATGCTCTTTGTGTTACGATGGTGGAATCGAAGGATAGTATTTATCAAAATGCTTCCCGATTTGGGATAGATCTTTCCGAGGTTGCCGCTCTTGATTTAAGTCCTCAGGACGATGTGACCGAAAATTCAGGGCAGTATAATGTTTTTTCTTCGGCCGAAGTGGAACAAGGTCCCATTATGGAATCGGTTATACAAGCTGTAGAAAAACATTCACCCAGCCGTGTGTTGTTTGATTCCTTTACCATGCTGCGGTTGTTGAATCAGGATCCCTATCAGATGAGGAAGCTGACGCTTTCGCTGGTGAATTACATAACGAAACATGATGCCACCCTGATGATGACTTCTGAATCGTTGACAATGACCTCTGAAGATGATGCCGCATATTGGGTTGATTGTATTATAGAATTGGAAAATGATGCTGATTGGAGAAATTTAAAAGTCCCCAAATTCAGGGGGTCAGATTATTTAAGCGGGAATCATGCTTTTAAAATAACCGGAAATGGTATTACGGTTTTTCCTCGACTTCGTCCTAATAACTATAACCGAAAGTTCACAAAAGGGACAATATCTTCGGGGATTAATGGGGTTGATAAGATGCTTAATGGGGGCATTGAAAAAGGTACAACAAGCCTGATTATTGGACCTACTGGCGTTGGTAAAACTAATCTGGGGCTTCAATTTGCCAAAGAGGCTGCTTTACGCAACGAGCGGTCGGCTGTTTATACCTTTGAAGAGTCTAAAGAGCTGATTGTTCGTCGGTCAGAAAATATCAATACTCCCATAAATGATATGATTGATGCCGGTTATTTGAATATTGTACCTGTAGAACCGCTTTCGTATTCCCCTGATGAATTTGCAAAGATTGTGCGGCGTGATGTCGAAGAAAACGATACGCAAATTGTAGTGATTGATGCTATAGGAGGATACAGGATGGCTGTTCGTGGTGAAGATATGCTTGAACGGCTTCATTCACTTACGGTATATCTGCAGAACATGGGTGTCACCACATTTTTGCTCAACGAAACAAAAAATGTGACAGGTCAGTTTACTACTACAAATATGAATGCCAGCTATTTGGCAGATAATATCATTTTTTTACGCTACCTGGAAGTAAGCGGACAAATACAGAAAGCCATTGGAATACTAAAGAAACGGCTAAGTGGATTTGAAAAATCTATTCGTGAATTTGAAATCACATCTGAAGGTGTGAAAGTAGGTCAAACGCTTGATAAAATGCGGGGCATTTTATCGGGTGTTCCTGAAGTGGGAACTTAATTTTGCACAACAATGAATTCATGAATACCATAGATTCTACATTTGGTGCTGAGGAATCGATTCAGAATAAGCAACCCGAGCTGTTGCTGTCGGTTTATAATGCAACGGATCGAAAGCTTTTTAAAAAGTTTTTGCCCAATTTCTTTACGATTGAGATGAGTGCAAATGGCATTGCAAATCATTCATTCGACCTATGCATTCTGGATCGTCAATCGTTCGAGGCCAACAAAAAGAAACTACTGGAGTTAAAAAAACAGGAAGCGCCAATTTTCCTGCCTTTTTTGCTGTTATCACCGGATCGGAAGACAGTCCGAACCAGTAATACCATTTTAGAATTTGCTGATGATGTGGTCTATATTCCGGCTTCTCCCAAGTTGTTGCAGTCGCGTATCAATATACTTTTGAAACAACGAGAATACTCCCTGAAGCTGAAAGAGAAAAACCGCCAGCTGGAAGAAAAAAATGAGGAACTTGCTGAGGAAAAGCGTAAGTACCAGCTGATTACCGAAAATTCCTCGGATATGATTTCGCGTCATGCTCCGGATGGAACTTATCTTTATGTTTCTCCGGCATGCAAAGAATTAACTGGATACGAGCCTGAAGATCTGGTTGGGTATAAGCCGTTTGATAATATTCATCCCCGGGATCGAAATATATTTGAAAATCCCGAAGAACTCTTTGCGGATAAAGAGGTAAAGCGATTCAGTTTTCGAAAAGGAACAATCAATGGTGATTTCAAGTGGGTGGAAAGTATTATGCGCCCCATCGTTGATGAAGAAACGTGCGAAGTAATTGAGATACAGGCCAGTACCCGGGATATATCAGAGCGTAAAGAGTTTGAGCAAAAACTAAAAGAAGAGAAAGCTTTTATAGATAAAGCCATCCAAAGTCTGCCCGAGCTCTTCTATATGATTGATGAGGATCAAAATTTCATAAAATGGAATAATATCGAACGGGTCTTGGGATATTCGGATCAAGAAATGCAGAATATACATCCTGTTGATTTATTTCGCGAGGAAGACCATGAATTTATTACCAAAAAGATCCAAGAAGTTTTTGAAGTCGGTTTTGTCGAAATTGAAGTGAAAATTAAATCCAAAAGTGGAGGGCTGATTCCACATCTTGTTACAGCGCGTCGGTTTTCAAGGGGAGAAAAAAATTTTATTGTTGGAACGGGGATTAATCTATCTGAGATAAAAGAGACCCAGTATGAGTTGGAACAGCATCGTCAATTGTTGGATGCTATAATCAATCAGACAAAGTCTCTTATTTATTTAAAAGATAGTGATAGAAAATATCGACTGGTTAACGACAGTTATTTAGAATTTTATGACTTGAAACGTGATGAAATTATAGGTAAAACAGATCAGGAAGTACACGGTTCTCAGATAGGGAGGGTCAGAGAAACCGATTACAAAGTATTAGAAAGTCAGGAAATTTCTGAAGTTGAAGAAGTTCGGTCAAATAAAAATGATAGTCGCTTTTATCATACTATAAAGTATCCGTTAAAAGGAGTGCCCGGTTTTGAAAACTGTATGTGCGGTATTTCTACTGATATTACAGACCTTAAACAGGCTACAAATAAGCTACAGGAACGGATTAAAGAACAGCGGTGCCTCTATAATATTTCAAGTCTACCGCAGCAGGAAAGTACTATCGAAGGCCTGTTGCAAAATACAATAAGCTATCTTTTGGAAGGGCTGCAGTATCCTGATATTGCGGAAGCGGCAATTACGTTTGGGGATGAAGTGTATAAAACTGATGACTATTGTGAAACTGCTTGGCAGTTGTCTGCCGAAAGTGATCGCATAGAAGGTAAGATGTTAAGAATAGATATAGCGTATCTCAAAGAGAAGCCGACGGCTGACGAAGGGCCGTTCCTGAATGAAGAACGACAGTTACTTGATAGTGTAGTGGATACGCTTTCTTCGCAGATAGAGCGCATTATTTCTGGTCAAAAGCTTAAGGAAAGTAAAAACCGTTGGGAAAAACTGGTTAAGAATGATCCCAATCTCATCATGATTTTAGTGGACCGGGAGATCAAATTCATAAATCAGGCCGGGGCTCAGATATTGGGAGCCAGTTCTCCTGAGCAAATAATGGGAGAATATTTAAATGATGTTGTTTTACCCGAGAATATGGATCTTGTCGAGGAGCGGGAGAAAAAATTAATGGAAGGTGATTCTGTTGGGCCTGTTATTCACAAAGTCAAATCATTGGATGGTAAGGTTCACTACGTTAATACGCAGTCAACCGCGATCACCTACGAGGGCAATAAGCAAGCAATTCAAATAGTGGGGCAGGATGTAAGCGATCAAATAGAATATGAGCGAGAATTAAAAGAATCGCTTAAAGAGAAGGAAACCCTGCTACAGGAAATCCATCACCGGGTAAAAAATAATCTGGCGGTTGTTTCAGGCATGATGGACCTGCAGACCTTTAGCACTGAGAATGAAGAAGTTAGACGGTTGCTGACCGACAGCAAAAATCGAATTAAAACTATGGCGCTGATTCATGAAAAACTTTATCAGTCTTCGTCGCTCTCTAAAATTGACTTCGGTTCCTATGTGGAAGATCTGCTTGAGAATATTAAAGGTGTTTCAGCTACAAATAAGAAAATCAAAGTGGAACTGGAATATGATTCATTTAATCTAAATGTCAACCAGGCTGTCCCTTGTGCACTCATTATTAACGAGGTAGCAGCGAATGCATTTGAACATGCTTTTACTGAACAGGAAAGTGGTGTGATAAAGGTTTTACTACAAAAGATCGATGAAAAAATTGTGATTAATATTCAAGATAATGGCCGGGGCCTGCCAAGTGATTTTGAAATTAGAAAATCAAATTCGATTGGTATTACTATCATTGAAACACTCATTAAGCAGCTGGAAGCCGAACGGAAAGTGGAGGATAAGAATGGTTTGTCATTTACTTTTTCCTTTAAAAAGAAAGAAATAAAAGGTTCGTCCAGTACACTGATTTAAAATTATGGGGGCTAAATATTATGAATCAAAAGAAAGGTCTTTACGAAGATAACTTATCAGACGTATTTTTTTGGAGTAACCCGATTCCCATGTGGATTTATGCAAAGTCGGGTAAACAAATTTTGGAAGTAAATGACTCTGCCGTTGATGCGTATGGATATTCCAGACTTGAATTTAATCATCTGTTCCATGATGATTTTATTGGAGAAAATATACCGGCAGATTTTCCGGGTGAGTCAGAATCAGAACTTCTAAAACAGCTATCTATCCACAGGGCATCGGATGGGAGTAGTTTTGTAACACTAATGGTTGAATGCCCTATCATTTATAAAAATAAAGAGGCAATGTTAGCTCGCTCTATAAAAGTCTTTAACTGAGAACTTTTATTACAGCGGCTGTTCTACAAACATATACTCTTCAACGGGATTTCCGTCAATGAGATGCTCCTGAATGATGCGCTCGAGCACGTCTGGTGTACAAGAGTGGTACCAGGTTCCCTCGGGATAAACAACCGCAATGGGTCCTCTTTTACAGATGCGCAGGCAGTTGGCTTTGGTGCGATAGATCCCGCCATTCCCATCGAGATTAAGTTCATGAAGCCTTTTCTTTAGATATTCCCAAGCCTCAAGCCCGATTTCTTTTTTGCAGCATTTGGGAGTGGTTTGATCAGCACAAAGGAAAATATGGCGCTTAATTTTATTAACGTGCAGCTCTTTTGCTTTCTTTTTAACCCGTTTGTTCATGAAAAAGTATAAATGGTATTGGAATGTAGAGCGCTAAAAAATTGAAATTTATACCACCAAGAGTAGTAAAATATCAATTTTGTTATTGAAGACTTGTCAAAGAATAAATTAGCAGTTTATCAGTAGGGGTATTAAAAAATTGGTTAGCAATAAAACGGCAATTTTTATGACTGGAAAGACAAATTAAATTTGATATACAAAAAATGAAAGCTCTTTAAGCTACTTGTATTGTTTATACTACTTGGGAGTTTTTTTGCTAATCAGAATTCACCAATTCTTTTTTCTGCTGTTTTTTCTTCTTACGACGTTTCAATTTTCGCTCCTTTAATTTTTTTCGATTTTGCCACTTGGCAAAATAGGGGTAAAAGAATAAATAGATGCCTGTCAACCAAAGGATAGCTACAACGACTGCCGAGGGCAGAAAAATCCATAGCTTGGCCTTGTCATGAAACCAAGACCCATCGTGGATAGCTTCAATTATATCGGATCGACGCTGGGCGACTTGCAAAACTTCGCCGGTATGAGAATCAATTTGGGCCTCCCAGCCATTTGTACCCCTAATTTTAATAATACCATCATCCGGGCGCACATCCAGTCGGTCAATATCTGTCCACTTATCTGCGTCAAGTTCCGGAATTGATTGGGCAATGGTTAGAACATTGTCAAAAGAAACAGAAGCTCCGACTGATGAGCCAGTTTGTGAGGACGGTTGAATCCAGTCGAACTCTTTTTTGACTTGTAGAAAAATTCCGGATAACAAGACAATCAAAAATGGAAGTGCAATAAGAATTGAGCCCCAGCGATGTAGTTTCCGGGAATCCTTTCGCAGATTGATGTTCATAGGAATTGGAAAGAATGGTTATTCAAAATAATAACGTATCCCTACAGCCCCTCCAAAGAAAAAGCTGGCGTCAGGAGAAAAGTCTAATGTTGGAGCCAATTCGATAAAGCTCTTTATCTTAGTATTCTCAATGGTATATTCGGTGCCGAGCGGCCAGCGGAGCCCGGCATTTACATCATTATAAAAGTCTCCCCAAAGAAGTCTTAAGCCCATTCCGTAGTAGAGTTTTAGCGCTTCGGAGTCAATGGTATCGGTATGTTTTAAAAAATCGGAGTGCAGATAAAATTGTGAGAAATTGTCGGCCAGAGAAAATGTAAAAGCGGCATCCACTGCTATATCGTCACTGACCCAGTATTTTGCGCTAAGACCGGTAGGATTGTTTATAACGGCACCTACTCCAAGATTTGAATCTTGGGCATGGGTTGTTTGGCTTGAAACGAATAATAATCCGCAAAACAAAAAAGCGAGTAATGATTTTTTCATGATTTAAATATGGTTAGCAGTTTAATTTGAACGGACAACTTGAAGATTTTATAAGATTAAATATAAATCCGAATCTATTTCCTTACAATGGTTATGTCATAATAAAATGAATTAATAATTCAATCCCGGCTGGGTGATGTTATAATCTTTTTCTTGTTTTGATTTTTGCACCATCTCTTCAACGTCCTTAAGAAGCTGTTTGGCATCATAAATAATACCATCTTTAATAGTGTATTCAATGCCGCCAATTCGTTCTGGCTGGTTATCCTCATTGACGTGAACTGCTCCGGTGCCATAGAGCGTTTTCAGGTTTTTAAGGGGATTGGCATCCACAAGTACCATATCGGCCAGCTTGCCCACTTCAATGGTTCCGAGCTGATCATCCATATTCAGTACTTCTGCTGCTTTTAACGAAGCTGACTGAAAAATTTCTAACGGATGGAAACCGGCCTCCCGCATCATTTCCATCTCCTGGATGTATCCAAAACCGTAAAGCTTGTAGATATATCCCGCATCGGAACCCAGCGTAACGCGTCCCCCGCGATTTTTAAACTCATTGACAAATTCGAACCAGAGATCAAAATTCTCTTTCCATGCAATTTCCTGTTCAGTACCCCAGTTGATCCAATAGGAGCCGTGAGAGATGCGGCTGGGTTTATAGAATTCCCACAGGGAGGGAAGGGTATATTTTTCGTGCCACTCGGCGCGACGTTGAGCACTTAAATCGCGGCTGGCTTCGTAGATGGTAAATGTGGGATTCAACGTTACATCCAGTTCTAACATCTCATTCATTATGCTGTTCCACTTGTCGCTGTATGGTTCGGCGGCCTGTTTCCATAGCTTACCGGCTTCTTCAAAGCGGTGTTGTTCATTATTATAATTATAATCAGCAGGATAATTCTGGATTTGTTGATCGGTAAATAACGCTTCGGGAATACCGTACCAGTGGGTAATGCTGGTGAGTCCAAGTCGAGCTGATTCCAAGGCGTTGTTATAAACAACGCGTGTTTGGGCATGATGGGTCATTGTACCCAGCCCAAGCCTGTTTGCTTCTTCAATCGCAGCTTTATAAATAGGACGCGAAGTCCCGAAAAATTTTATGCCTTCCGCTCCTTCATCGGCAATCATTTGTACCCATTCACGGGCTTTTTCGGGGGATGGTATTTCTCCATCATTACCCATCCCAAAACCGATGTATGGAAAGATTCGAGGAGCTGCAATTTTGTTTTCGGCACTTTGATTACGCTGACGAAGCGTCCAATCCATTCCATTAAATGAGCCGGGTTCGCGAACGGTGGTAATGCCGTGTGCCAGCCAGAGTTTATAGACATATTCAGCTGGTGTTCCCTGGGCTTCACCGCCGGTATGGGCATGCATATCAATGAAGCCGGGCAGTAGGTACATACCTTTGGCCTCGATTTCTCGAGTATCCGCATCAGCTTTAGGACGCCGATCTTCATTAATGGGTACCCCGGGATATCCTACTGACTCTACGGACACAATTCGGTTACCTTCCACTACAACATCAACAGGGCCTTGGGGTGGAGAACCGGTACCGTCAACAAGGGTGACGCCTCGGATGATTAGTCGATCGAACGGGCCTTCGCCTTGTGTTCGGTCAGGTGCTTCTTGTATCTGGGCCTTGGCACTGCCGATTCCGATAAGAAATATTAAAAGAAGTGATGCTGCCAGAGCTGCGTATTTGGTCATGGATCTTATGATAATTATTAAGATTTGTTGGAATGTAATAATCAAAGACAGGGGATGACAGTAAAAGATTTTAAATTATATAAATGAAATTATGACTTCGGGTATGTTTCGAAAAGGTTTTATATCATTTTTACAAGCTTATATAAGCAGAGCTCCCTCGAGCTGTAGGAGATACTCCTTTCGGGCGATACCGCCGCTGTATCCCGTTAGTTTATTATCGGTACCGATAACGCGATGACATGGAATAATGATGGGAATGGGATTTAAGCCATTGGCACCGGCCACGGCCCGAGCTTTTTGGGGATCCCCGAGCCGCTTTCCCAACGCACTGTAGGTTATGGTCTGTCCATAGGGAATCTGTTGCAGCTGCTTCCAGACTTTCTGTTGAAAATCAGTTCCCTTTAATACAAGCGGGATATCAAAAGATTTTCGTTTACGATCAAAATATTCATGTAACTGATCAACTGTCTTTGCAAGTATTGGGTGCTGATCTGGTGAGCCCGGCGCTTTTTCCTCCTGATAATTTATGGTAGTCAGCCCTTGATCTTCGGCTATGATTTGAAGTGTACCTAAGGGGGATTGAACGTATGTGGTATAACCTTCAGCCAATGATGTGAGTTTTTGTTAGAAATAAATATTTAATTTGATGGCAGTGATAAATTTCCGGAGCGTAAAAAATCAAAAGTGGTTTGGCCCAGCAGCTCGTGCCGTGCATTGAGATCAAAATCACCCTTTATTTGGTATTCAAAGGTATCACCTCCCGTTAGCAGACGATAGGCTGACATTCCTATTCTTGAAATATTTAGTGATATCGGGATATCGAGTATTGTCACACCTTTTTCTTTGATGGACGTACCTTTAAGTGCTGTTCCGTTGGCCCAATGTTCACCATTAATCATTAAGTCATAATTAAGGGCATTAACATCAATTCCAAAACTATTGGGGTTATCGAAACGCAGCTTAAGATTGATAGCAGCACTGTTCAAATTAATTCCGGTAACTTCAAAATCTTCAAGACTAATTTTGGGTGTTTTCAGCAGCGGAATACTTCCTTTTTTGCTAACCGGCACTTTTGTTTGTCCAAGTACAGGCAGGTCAAACGTAAGGTTGCTTAAAAAACTATAAGCAGCCTCATCAGAATTCCTCAGGTTTTGTATGCTTCGATATACATCTGTAAAATTAAGTCGCATTGGAACTTGGAATGTACTGGTTCCCGAGGCCTCGATAGCGAGCTTTTTCGGCTGGTCACCGGAGATGAGTGTATTGTCGTTAATATCAAGATTGTAGTCGTAGGACAACATTTGTACCGACAGCGCATTGGGATTGTCAACTTTTATATCATAGGTGAGTTCCATCTCATTAAAATTGAAATCGCTGACGCGTACATTTTCTACCGAAAGCTGAGGTTTTTGGATGGATTTAGACAAATCTTCAAGCGTCGTACATCCATCCAGCAAAAAAAGTGCACACGTTAATAGGATTACAGATCTAAACTTTGGAAAGGTCATTAATAGCGGCCGTTTAGAGGTTATTGATGAATTGTTGAGATAACTGATATTGCAGGCTAAATGATTTGTTCCAAATGCTTAAATATAAAGTACATTTTGTAATATAATTTTTTTGTAACAAAAAGGGGGTGTCATACTCTTGAAAACAGAAAGCACTATTATTGTCTCTCTAGACCCCATCTAGTTAGCCAACTAGATACTCTAGTCACTCCTAAATGCTGAAACCTAAAGCACGGGGCCTCAGGACGGATACTCCTGGGGCCTTTTTTATATGCTTCTAATTTCGGATCATAAAAAAGCCTACCGCTATTAAACAAAATGCTGCCAGTGCCGATACCCAAAACGTTCCGCTGAGACCGATAAGCCCGTACACCAACCCCAAAAGAAAAGGACCTACGGCCTGACCACTGCGAATTACCGTCCAATTAACAGATAAAAATGCTGCTCGATATTCTTTGGGTGCCTGGTGCGTTAGAAGATTTAAAATACTGGGAATGTTGATGCCTTGGGCAAATCCAAAAACGATGATAGGGAGGGCAAAAAGCCAAATATTGTGAATAAAGGGAATACTTAAAAAAACGCCGAGATACAAGATTGCTGCTGTAATGATAAGGGTAGATTCGGGGAACCGTTTGGTTAAATTGCCCAATTGTGAGGAAGCGAAAGCTGTGATCAGCGAGGAACCCGAGAGCATAATCCCAATTATCAGCGATGATTTATTGAACTGATGATCCAGCAGGATCGGAAAATAGGTCAAGTAACCGCCGTAGAGAATGATAAAAGTGAGAAAGTTAGCAGCGAAAAGCCCGATTACTGTTTTTGACTTGATGGCATTGAGGATATCCCCCAGATACGACTTGATATTGCGATGGTTGTCAGGTTCGGGGTTATCCAGTTTGCTCAAGACCAATAAGCCAACCGGTATAGCTAACAGCGTAAGAAAGAAAGGATAGAACCATCCCAACAGAGCCAGGCCGCCGCCAATGGCCGGGTAAGCTGCCGTACCCACACTGAGCACGCTGCCGTTATATCCCATGGCCGTTGCTCGACGGTTTCCCTCATAGAGATCACCTATTAGTGTAACATTAAGCGCTCCGAGCGAAGCCCCGCCGATACCTTGGAGAAATCGAAGAATGAGCAACCAGGTAAAATCGGTAGCAAAAGCGCAGGCGGTGCCCGCAATTCCAAAAATAAACAAGGAAGGCACCAGTATACTTTTACGTCCTACACGATCAGCAATAACCCCTAAAAAAGGCGTCAAAAACATGCCGGGAATAGTAAAAGCGGTAATCAAAAGCCCGATGCGCTCGTTTGAAACATCGAGTACCTTGGCCATTTTGGGCAGCGCGGGGGCGATGCTTGATACTCCCATTACAGCCGAGAGGGTGATGCCGAAAATAAGGTATAGGTTTAAATCTGAAAGGAGAGACTGCCGGTTGTTGGTAGAAATTATGTTGCTGTATTGGTTAACGAATTAGTTTATGGCATATAAATAAAATGAGTAGATAATGCGTTCCGATAAAATAAAATTTAGATGTACCTTATTCACAGACTGTTAGTAAAGGTCATCATTAACCCAAAAATCAGAAAATATCATGAACGTATTTTACCGAGCAATCTTTGTTTTTCTATTTACCTTTAGCGGTGTCACGTATGCTCAGCAGATTAACACGGATGATGTGGGAAGCATTGACAGTGTTATTACTGCTTTGTACGATGTGATATCCGGTCCGGCTGGCCAACGTGATTGGGATCGTTTTTCTTCGTTATTTAAAGAAGGGGCAACGATGGGGACAATAAGTGAGGCCAAGGATGGTACCTTACATTATGTATCAATGACGCCTGTTCAGTATATCGAGAGCAATGATGAGTACTTTAAAAAGAATGGGTTCTGGGAAGAGGAGATAGCTCGGGAGGTATTCCAATTCGGAGAAATTGCTACGGTTCAGACTTCCTATAAGATTAAAACAGCCGAGGATGGGGAAGTAACACGTCGCGGAGTAAATACGGTACAGTTGGTATACGACCAAAACTGCTGGTGGATCACCAATATTACGTGGAATAATGAACGCGAGGATAACAAAATTCCTCAGACGCTGTTAAAAGATACTTTATAGGAGGTAAATTTTGATTTATGTGTTACGATTTGTGGATGAGATAATTGGCAAACTATTTTAATATTAGAATTTATTAATGTTATATTAATTAATGGTTCTAAGAAAAATCATCTTTAGGTACGAAGTATTTAGGAAAAGTCGGTATTAAAATCATCTGCGAATAATATGGGATTTGCGGCTATTAGAAAGTTTGAAGTGCGTAATTATATAGAAAATGCAGTAAGAGAGGCATTTAGGAATGGTCCCAAACTGTTTGAAGATGCCGATGATTTTTTAGCTCTCAATGTAACTTTTCCGAAAGATATTCCTGCAGAGTTTTGGCTAATTACCAATTGGGAGGATGAAGAATCTTTTTATTACTGGCATGATAATCACCGCAGCGAGTTGCACCAAAATATTCCCAAGGGGTCAAAACTTGTAAAGCGTGGTTTTTCGCTTAATTATTTTAATCGCTCAATATTTTAAAGAGAGAATAGCTATGCCGGAATCAGATCGTGAGGTGGTACAACAATTAAAAGCTCACAAAGAGGAGTTGGCTGAGCTTGTTACCGAGATGCATTTTGAACGTCATCCGGAACTGGATAGACGCTATGGAGAAGAAGGGAGAAAGAAGTATTATGAGGATGCTATATATCATCTCGATTATTTAGAGCAGGCCGTTCGTGTTGATAGCAGAGAATTATTTAATAACTATTTGGGCTGGGCACGAACGATGCTCAAAGAGCGTGATATTCCTAATAATGATTTGGTTGATAATGTTGTAATCTTACGAGAAGCGATAAACAAAATATTGCCGGAAGCTGAGGCGTCTGCCTTGGTTGAATATGTAAGCGATGGTCTTTCATCACTTCGGGATTCTGATGTTGAGGACATTACTTTTTTGCATGATGGAGATCCCTTGTATGGGGAAGCACGAGAATATTTGGATTTATTACTTGCGGGGAATCGTAAAGAGGCGGCCCAACTTATTAAGAAGTTGGTAAATGAGGGAACCGCGATAAAAGATATTTATGAGCATGTTTTCCAAAAGACGCAATATGAGGTGGGCGCACTTTGGCAGACGAACCAAATTACGGTAGCACATGAGCATTATTGTACGGCTGCTACCCAGTTGATTATGTCGCAGTTATATCCCAAAATTTTTGCGATGGAAAAAAATGATAAACGATTGGTTGCTTGTTCGGTAGCTGAAGACCTCCACGAAATTGGAATACGCATGGTGACCGATTTTTTCGAGATGGAAGGATGGGATACTTATTATCTGGGGGCAAATATTCCGGATAGTCATTTGATAGAATCGATCAAAGAAAACGATCCTGATGTCGTGGCTATTTCTGTTACGTTGCCGTTGCATATCAGTAAAGCCAAAAATCTCATTAAAAAATTACGCCACCACCATGAGTTCGAGCATCTGAAGATTATGGTCGGCGGGTATCCCTTTAAAGTGGTACCCGATCTGTGGCAAAAAATTGGAGCCGATGCTTCAGCAGGATCTGCATACGATGCCATTGAAACTGCAAATAAATTGATTGAACATTGAGTGACCAAAGCCAAATGCTTCCAAATGGGATTGCGATTATTGTAAATGATGACGGTATCATCCAAAAAATAATTCATGATTCCTATGGATTATACGCAACACAGCCGGATGAAACGCAATCTTTTGTTGATTCTTTGGACAGCGACAGTGTGGCCAAAGGCTATCAGTTTATTGCACGTATCAATGCTAATGATGTAGCCTATGACTGGGAGCTGCATGTTAGCAACAATGATGAGACAAGTTTGTTTAACTTTTCAGGTATCAGGTTTAAAAATGAAACCTTGATAATAGGGACCTCCAATCCGGATGATACCGAGCAGTTTTTAAATGGATTGATGGAGATGAATAACGAGTCTGTTAATCAGCTGCGGACGTTTATGAAACAACAGCAGCAATCGCCTGCCGAAACAAAAGATGATGAGTGGGCGATGTATGATCAGATGAGTGGCCTTAACAACGAGCTGGCCAACATGCAGCGCAAGCTCACGAAAAAGACGGCCGAGCTTGAACGTATGAACAAGCTCAAGAATAAAATGCTGGGAATGGCAGCTCATGATCTGCGAAACCCACTGACGATAATCCAAAATTATGCTCTGTTTTTAATTGAAGATCATGAGGAAAATAAAATTTTTACCGACGATCAATTTGAGCTGGTGAAAGAGATCAAGGAATCCAGTGAGTATATGGTTCAGATTATTGAGGATATGCTGGATATATCTGCTATTGAATCGGGCAGTATTAGTTTAGAAAAAAAGGATGAGGATATTGGTAAGCTGATTGAGCGGACTGTATCTTTGAATCGCCCCACGGCCACAAAAAAAGATATTTCTATTATCACCAGTTTGCCGGATCTGCCAATAAATAAAGAGGTCGATGCCCATAAATTTCAGCAGGTCTTGGATAATTTAATTTCGAATAGTATAAAATATTCCCAGCTGGGCTCGGAGATAACTGTTGGAATTGAGGTTCAAAACGAAAGTTCAGCAATAACAATTTTTGTTAAAGATGAAGGACAGGGCATCCCGAAAGATGAATTGGAAGATCTGTTTGTACCATTTGCTAAAATTAGTAGTAAACCTACAGCCGGAGAAAAAAGTACAGGGTTGGGGTTGGCGATTGCAAAGAAAATTGTAGAAGCTCACGATGGTGAAATCGAGGTTGAAAGTGAAGTGGGGGAAGGAACGACCTTTTTTGTTAATATTCCGTGAGACTTTCCAAACAAATAAAAAAAGTCCGCCATATTTAAAAGGCGGACTTTAAATCTAAATGCAAAAAAGTTCTTGTTAGTTTTGTGAAGAAGGAGGTGCTTGTTGCATTTGCCCACCCATCTGTTCTTGAATCTGCTTCTGAATTTGCATTTGTAGTGCCGAATCTTGCTGGGCAGCGCGGCTAATGTCTTGAAAACGCTGCATGTCCATTCCGGCATCTTCAATAGCTTTTGTTACACTATCTCGGATTTCAGCCTGCAGTTCTTGAATAGAAGAGGTGGCCGCATCAAATTTTTTCATTTGGTCTTCACTGAATTGCGTAGAATCACCTTGTCCCATTTGCTGGGATTGAGCAATTTTTTGATAGGTCTGAATATTAAGCCCCTCTTCCTGGATAATGCCCATCATTTTCTTCTGTGCCTGCATCTGTACTTGCTGGGCATTCATGGCAGCATCGGCAAAGGTGGCAGCCTCTTCATCAGATACGTCCACATCAGGAGCTTGTTGCTGTTGCATTGGCCCCATTTGGTTGCGCTGTTGTTGTTGAGATTTTTGTCCGGTGGTATCATCCGAACCGTTGTTTTGGCATCCAATAAGTGCGATTGCCAATAGAATGGTAGAAAGATATTTAAGAGTATTAGTCATTATATTAGTTAAGAATTTTTTATGGGTTAGTCACTTTGCTGAACGAGAGTAAGTAAAATTTGTTCCCTAAAAATTAATACACCTATAATAAGGTTTGGTAATTTTGTGTCCAAACCTACCACAATTTTAGAACTTTTTTATTTAAGAGCTGTAAAAACACCATTTATTGAGATTAAGTGGTTTGGACAGAGCCTTCCTCCATTTTTTGGGAACTGCTCAAAAGATTGTATATCGATACAAGGGCAAATAGAATTCCCAGCATGGCTACAATAGAGGATCCTGCCGGGAAATCATAATTGAATGACATATTGAGGCCAAAAAATCCACCGAGTATGCTTAGGCCTATAGCTGAAAGGATAACAACTGATTTTGATTTAGAGATCATAATTCCGCAAACGCCGGGAATAATAAGATAGGCAAAAATCGGAATAACTCCGCCTATTTCAACAGCGAATACAATGGCCAGCCCGATGGAGATATAAAAGATAAAGTTCCAAAAGTTAAATACGCCAACTTCATCGCCCTGGTTATTTTCGAACCGCTCTGTGAGTGCGAAAAACTTTTTCCTGAAAATAAAATGAAGGAGTCCTAATCCACCAAAGACAATAGCGAGGGTGGTAATTTGGCTCCAGCTTACGGCCAGAATGTTTCCAAACAGTACTTCCTGAATGTCAGAATCCCCGTGTGCTGATTTTGAAATAAGTAGTACAGTGGCTGCAGAGGCTATGGCATAGATAATACCGATGATGGCCTCTTGCTTTAACCGGTTATCTTCAATTTTTATGAGGGATAGTAAGAAAGCTCCGATCAGGGTTGCAGCTATGGGAATCCAAGCACTTTCCGTTCCCAGATAGGCTGCAATGGCAACACCGAGGGATGAAATTTGACCAAGTGCCAAATCGACAAATACAATGCCACGCCTGACAACATGGACGCCCAAATAAGAAAGTAGGAGCCCGATAATAATAGCCGCAACAAAAGCTTGAGTCATAAAACTCAGTTGAAACATCTCAAACATAAGAACATTATTTTGGTGAAAATTTATCTCTAATTTTTACGCATCTTTTCCTAAAAACCTGAACCGTTATTTGGTTTGTGTGTTCTTCTTTATTTCGACTGTTGATTCTCAAGAGCTTCAATCAGCGTGTTGATGTTGTAATCAAAAAGATCAATGTAGTTTTCAATTTCGTCATACCCCCCCGTCATGGTAGAGAGCTTCACCAGTTCAATACCGGTATTTCGTGCTACTACCTTTGGGGATTTTGAACTGAAATAAGGAGAATTAATCAAGACAGGAATATTTTGTGATTCTACTTTTTTAATCACATTGACCAGCTGAGAAGGCGTTGGCGGAATACCCGGTTTGGGTTCTAAAAAATCTACAATTTCCAGTCCAAAGCGTTTTTCGAAATAGACCCACTCATTGTGATAAGCGATGATAGAAGTACCTTTGTATGGCTTCATCTTTTCCTGCCATTGCGTCATTTTCTCGTCAATCCTTTTTTTGAATTGGTCCAGGTTTTGTGTGAATTGCTTTCGATGTTCGGGGGCAATATCTATAAGATGTTTGTGGATGTTTTCGGCAACTTGCTTTCCTCTGAGTGGGTCCAGCCAATAGTGTGGATTCCCGTAGATATGAATGTCCCCCTCTTCGGGATTTATATTCTGTGGAACCTGTAATAATGATATGCCCTCCGATGCATCAACATAACCGGCTGATCCTTGTTGGATATCACTGTTCCTGGAACTTTCAACGAGTTGTGGGGCCCAGCCCTTTTCCAGATCTAATCCCACGGTAACAAACATATCGGCACGAGACAGTTTTACGATATAACTGGGTTTGGGATCAACAAAGTGTGGATTTTGATATCCCTTGGCAATGGAAAAAACTTCTACCTGATCGCCGCCTACATAACGAGTAATACTGGCTAAATCGGGCAGGGTAGTTACAACCTTAATTTGAGCTGAGACGATACTGCTTAACCCTAACAATAAAATGAGGAACGCAGGATGTGCTTTTTTATAGATGTTGACAAATTTCATAACGATCGTTATTTGGTATTTAAAAAACAGTTAGGTCGTTTTAATATTGGTGGGCACCGTGAGAACCGATGACAAAAACCCATCGGAAAAGTCCACTGAAGGTAGCATTGGAAAAGCCGGTGCCACCACGAATTTTGGGTCCAATTTCCAGCTTTTGAAATTCGGTGCCATACCATCCAAAAGTGGCCGAAATAGCTTGTTCCTCAAATGTACGATCAGCCGGTTTCTCAGAATAGCTGTACATTCCGGTGACAAACCATCGTTTGCTAAGTTGATATTGCATCCACGAATACATACCCCAGGCATTGATTTGCTGGGTAGGTAATTCTTCATATTCGCTGAAATAAAATTCCGTTTGCCACTCGAAGGATTGGTAGGTATTGAACTGGATTGGTTTCCATTTATAGGTGAGATCAACGCCTCCAATCCTTGTTTTCTCACCTAATTCATTGTCGCCGAGAGCCCCGCTGACTCCGAGTTCCAATGTTGAGTTTTCACTCAAATCCCAAAAATTTTTCAGGTGCCCCATAAGCTGTGGTTGATTGTTATCACTGTAGGCAAAAAGGGGGCTTTCTTCGGCACCGCGCGTGACATCGATGATAAGTTCTTGGTAAAATTTGGGGTTTGGGATCAGCCAACTTAGGGATGCCCCCTGATCGATGAGCGCTTCTCCAAAGAAGCTCTCATAAGCAATAGGCACATCAATGACAGGTAGGGCATGGCGATGAACGGTATTTATCCGGCCGAATGCTTGTCGAAACTTACCGGCTTTTAGCTGTAGGTTTAGTGGTAAACTTAGGGTCTGTAAATAGACTTCCTCAATTTTTGCGTTGAGTTCACCGCCTTCTCCTTCAAAAACCGGATAAAATTCGGCCTTGGCATAGGGATCAATGGCCGAGCTGAAGTTGAGCTCAATGCCTTGGACATAGGCATCCCAGTTGCGATCTCCGGCATCAGTATACAGGCTTCGAAAATCTCCGATAGCACTGATTTCCGGATTACGTGAGGTCGCTGTAGTTCGTGTTCTCTGGCTGGCAGATAAGGACTCATTCTGTTGACCTTGTTCACGCTCCTCCTGTTGAAGTTGTCGTCTTATATCTTCAACAGAGATAGAATCAGAGGCCGTACTGTCTTGTTGGGCATAAGCTATGTTAATGGATATTATCGGAATTGATACAGATAGTAATAGAAAACGAAAAATAGATTTATAGTTTTGCATAACGTATAGCAACCAATGGTCCCATTAGACATTTTAATAAAGCAATGGGGTTATTAAGGTTTTATTTTAAAAAGCAGTAAAAGTTATGCAAAGGAGGGAGGAGACCGGCCGTGAAATACCTTGTAAGATTGTTTTATTACATCGAAACTTTGTTCGATAACAATTTCATCTGTCGCAAATGAAACTTCTTGACTATCAAAAAAAGAAGGGAGATCAGCCTCAACAAGATGAGCACATATAGGGCAAAGCGTGTTATCAGCTGTAAGGCATTGTCCACCATTATCAGCAAATGCTGAGGAATTATGCAGTTCTAAATTGTGGTGGGAGTGGAGCGTAGAAAAGATAAGCGTTACACCAATAATTGATGTAACTAAAATCCCCAGAATGATATTTAGCTTTGACCTATTCATTTGCTAAACTGAAAGTAACTGCCGAGCAATGAGAGTGCAAAATTATTATTTATTTTTTTACTCATTTTTTCAATTGCCTTCTAAAAAGATATATAATTGTGTTTTAGCACATCAACTGGTTGTGATCAAATAATTACACAAAGTTTAGAAAAGAATACAGTATGTCTTCAGAGAAAATTTTAAAAATATCAGTATGTCTATTTATACTTGGATTTTTTTGTATTAGTGCATCTTTTGCTCAGCAAAGGTGGGATTGGCATATTTCTGGAGGTACCATTGTAGATGGGACGGGAAAAGCTGCCTACCGGGCTGATATCTTGGTTCGCGATGATTCCATAGGCTATATCGGAAATGTAAATGCCGATACCATTCAATCTGAACATTTTGTAGATGCTACCGACAAAGTGGTTTCACCCGGTTTTATTGATTCTCATGCTCACGGAGTTCCATTGGAAACACCACAGTTTCAGAACTTTCTGGGGATGGGGGTAACCAGTATTGTATTGGGGCAGGATGGTTCCTCACCCGCTGTTGGTGAGCTTAGCAGTTGGTTCGAAGAAGTTGAAGCTGTAAATCCAGCGGTAAATATTGCTCTTCTATCCGGACATGGCAGCATTCGTTCCAAAGTGGATATTGGCAAGCAGAAACCTACGAACAAGGAGCTTCAAAAAATGCAAAAACTGCTGCGATCTGATTTAAATGCTGGAGCATTTGGAATGAGCACGGGTCTGGAATACGTGCCTGGTATGTATGCCGATGAAGAAGAGTTGGAACTGCTTGCGGAAGTTGTTGGCAATGAGAATGGATTGATTATGAGTCATATGCGAAGTGAGGATAATTCTGAAATCGAAACCTCGTTGGATGAACTCGCTATGCAGGGTGAATATACTGCTGTTCATGCTTCGCACCTGAAAGTAGTATATGGCAAGGGCATCGTTCGGGCAGAGGAAATATTGGATTATATTGAATATTTTCGCTCTCAGGGGATTCACATAACAGCTGATATTTATCCCTATTCTGCCAGTTATACCGGTATTGGTATTGTTTTTCCTGATTGGGCCAAAACCAAGGCGGAATGGCAAAATGCTTTGGAGGAACGACCCGAAGTTCTCCGTCAATTTTTGAAGAATAAAGTGGCTCAACGCAATGGTGCCGATGCCATTCTATTTGGATCAGGAGAATTTTCCGGATTAACACTTCAAGAAGCTGCAGAGCAGGAGAACCAGTCTGCAATTGATTTGTTAATGAAGATGGGGCCACAGGCGGCTTCGGCGGCTCATTTTGTGATGGATCAGCAGCTGCAGGATCGGCTCATGCTGGGAGAAAAAATAATGGTAAGTTCGGACGGAAGCCCGACGATGCGTCATCCGCGCGGATACGGGAGCTTTGCTAAGATGGTCCGGTATTATGTGAATGAAAAAGAATTGCTGAGTCTTGAAGAGGCTATTTATAAAATGAGTGGCTTACCGGCTAAAACCATTGGATTAGAAGATCGGGGATTAGTTCAGGAGGGGATGAAAGCCGATTTGCTAATCTTTGAACCAACTGAAATACAGGATCGCGCAACGTTTGAGCATCCCCATAAATTAGCCGAGGGATTTGATTGGATTATGATAAATGGAACAGTTGTACGAAAGGAGGGGGTGTTTAGTGAGAAAAGAACGGGAAGAGTATTGCTGAATGGAAGCAATCAGTAAAATAGATTTTCAAAAACCTTCTGGAGCGTAAACCGTTCTATATAGATAAAAATTAACATTAATATGCTGCTGAGCAGGAAAAGGTAAAACGGTTTTATCCAGTTCGTTTGTTTGTTTTTATGATACTTTTCTATTAATCCACTGACAAATGCACCAACTGCGAATCCAAATATGAAGTAGGTCATACTGATAGTTACTATTAATTTGAAAAGTATTACTGTTGCGGAATGAACAAATTATGTTACTATTGAGAAGATTTTTTATCCCAATATTCAAAATGGAATTGGTTTTAATGGCTACTATTTCCCTTTAACCAGTTATCTGATGATTAACTGCTTCTTTGCCGAATAAGTCGGGCAGTGCTTTTTTATTATCCCTGTTAAACAAGGGTATCTATATTCTGATCAATTGTATAGTTCCCATGATGGAAAAACAGTTCGAGGAAATTGTGCGAAGTCAGCGTCTGGGCAGTTTGTCAAAGAAGAACAGCAATAATACAGTACTATTGATCTCAATACAAGTTTGGCTAATTTCACCAATGAATGATTACTCTTTGTGGCTACTAATTAAAAAAAGCCTCCCTTCCTAAAAAGGAAAGAAGGCTTAAAAAAGAGTGCTTTAATTTTATGCGGTTTCTAAAAGCTTTTTAAGAGCAACACCAATTTCCGCAGGACTGTCAACAACAGTTACACCGGCATCGCGGAGTGCCTTTTTCTTGGCATCGGCTCCGCCTTCTCCACCCGAAATAATAGCACCGGCATGTCCCATACGTCGACCGGGAGGGGCTGTGCTGCCTGCAATAAATGCCACAACCGGTTTATCTACATTTTCTTCGATATATGCAGCTGCTTCCTCTTCAGCAGTACCGCCAATTTCGCCAATCAGCACAATAGCTTCAGTATCATCATCAGCTTCAAAAAGTTTCACTGCATCGGTGTGCGTGGTTCCGATAACGGGGTCACCACCAATACCGATAGCGGTACTTTGTCCAAGATCGGCCTTGGTAAGCTGGTCAACAGCTTCGTAGGTAAGTGTTCCTGATCGGGAGATTAATCCTACTTTACCGGGCGTAAAAATATTGCCGGGCATAATTCCGATTTTGGCTTCGCCGGGCGTAATTACACCGGGGCAGTTCGGACCAATGAGCGTAGCACCGTGACTATTAACAATCTGCTTGGCGGTAATCATATCCTTAACAGGAATGCCTTCTGTGATACAGATGATCGTTTCAATTCCTGCAAAAGCAGCCTCGGAAATGGCATCACCGGCAAAAGCAGGCGGTACAAAAATAACCGAAGTGTTGGCATCTTCTTCTTTAACAGCATCGGCTACGGTATTATATACCGGCAAGTTGTGATGTTTTTTTCCACCTTTTCCGGGTGTTACACCAGCTACTACATTGGTGCCGTATTCAATCATTTGTTCGGCGTGAAAGCTTCCTTCACTACCAGTAATTCCTTGTACAACTAATCGAGTGTCGTTACCTACAAGTACGCTCATGAACTTTGTGGATTAGGTTAAATAGTTTCTTTAAGTCGGTCGGAATATACCGACATCATCGTGATTTGGCAAAAGATAAGAATGTTGAGTTGAGAATGTAGAATCAAAATAATGAATGGATTGATCTGATGATTGGTTTCTGTAATTCTTATGATAAAAGGATGATTCTCATCCGTAATTCTGTTATTATTTCCTTTCTATGGCTACCATGATTCCCGATGAAAAAAAAGAAGAAGTACGCGACGCGGCGGATATCGTCGAAGTGGTCGAAGACTATGTAAAACTCAAGCGATCAGGCCGAAGTTGGAAAGGTCTTTGTCCTTTTCACGATGAAAAAACCCCTTCTTTTCATGTTACGCCTGATCTGGGCATCTATAAATGTTTTGGCTGTGGCGAATCGGGTGATGTATTTAATTTTGTGATGGAGATGGAAGGTGTGGGCTTTGTGGAAGCGATGCGTTCACTGGCCGACCGCTATGGCGTTTCGCTACCCGAAGAAGACGCCGAGGAGTTTGATGAGGAACATAATCTCCGCGAGGGCATTTATCATGCTCTTAAATATGCCGGTGTTTTCTTTTTTCGTCATTTGATGGAAACCAAAGAAGCACAGAAAGCCCGTGACTATCTGCAAGAGCGTGGATATGATCGTAGCATCATTAAAAAATACGGACTTGGCTATGCTCCTTCGGATGGAGAAAAGCTCTACAAAACTGCCTTGGATTCCGGTTTGAATGAGGAATATTTGCTTGAGGCGGGACTGATAAAACCGAGCAATAGGGGGGACGGTTATTACGATGCGTTCCGCGGTCGTTTGATGTTCCCGATTTTTAATCCATCGGGTAAGGTTATTGCTTATGCCGGGCGTGTTCTGGGAAATGAGAAAACAGCTAAATACATCAACTCTCCACAGACCAAAGTTTATAACAAGAGCAAAGTTTTATACGGGATCAATTTTGCCAAGAATGAAATAAGGAAGCAGGATGAGGTTGTCTTGGTGGAGGGATACACGGATGTGATCTCGCTGCAGCAATACGGGATTAAAAACGTAGCGGCATCAAGCGGAACATCGCTGACACCCGATCAAATGAAGCTATTGCATCGCTATGGTGATACGATTACGATGATCTATGATTCGGATTCTGCCGGACAGCGAGCGATGAAACGGGGCATTAATATAGCATTGCGCGAAGGGATGGATGTGAAGCTCTTAGAATTACCTGAAGGGGAAGATCCAGATTCCTTTATTCGTCAATTCGGAAAGGACTCCTTCCTGGAATTAAAGCGGGAAGAGTCGGAAGATTTTTTGAGCTATCAGATCCACAAAGCAAAAGATGAAGGTCGATGGGAGGAGCCGGCCGAAAAGAAAAAAGTAATTTCTGAGATTTTGGAAAGCATAGCCCATATGCCGGACCAGGTATCCCGCGAAACTTATGTGCAGCACTTAAATAGTAAGGCAAAAATTGGTGATCGTGCGCTTTTTGATGAATTGGGAAAGATTCGGAAGCACTTGAAGGATGAACGTAAAAAAGCTCGTCAGCGCGAAAAGCGCCGAAAAAAACGGGAAGCACGTCGCAGGGAGGAGCAGCAAAATGATGGGGATCAGCGGCCACAAGCTCCTACCCCACATTCGGTTGGATTTAATGACCAAGAGGCATCCCGGCCATCCAAGAAGAATCAGCCTGAACCTCCCAAAAAGCGACCCAATTATGAAAAAGAGCTGATACGTTTGATGCTGATGTATGACCGTGATATGATTGATTATATTGGCTCGCAGTGCAATGACCGACAATTTGAGGATAAGCAACTCCGGAAGTTTTACGAAGATATTATCGAGCGTTATAAAGATGAAAAAGAAGTTTCGGTTGAAACGTACGCTGAACGAGAGCATCCGTATCCGAAGTTAGTGGGAGAGATTGTGCTTGAAGAACATACCGTGAGTGAACGCCATCACGAAAAAATTGGCGTGCAGTACAAGAAGGACAAAAACCCATATCGTACGGCCAAAGGAGCACTTAAAGCGTTAAAGATTCATTATCTTGAACGCCTACAAGTTAATTTGTACAAGCGTTATAATTCATCCGAAGAAGAGGAGGAACGCAAAAAGGTGATGAAGGCCATGAAAGAGGCCGGGCGTCAGCGGACCCTGTTGCAGGAATCTCCCATTGATGAACTGTTTCCTGATCCGGATTCTGATGCGGCCAAGAAAGTATCAGATAAAGTATTTGAGTATAAGATGAAGCATGAACGGGAATCCGGTCAATAGTGTATTATAACTCTTAAACTGAAAGAGTTAATCTATTAGGTATATAAATGTCAGATTTCACAATTGAACTGAATATTGCGAAAAAAGCTGCGGAATCTGCGGCTAAAATTATCAGGAAGTATCGAAAAGACCGGAACTTTTCAGTTGAATTTAAAGGTAAAAATGATCTGGTTACCGAAGCAGATGTGAAAGCAGAAGAGGAGATTCTTTCTATAATAAAGAAAGAGTTTCCGAATGATTATATTATGGCGGAGGAATCATCCAACAAACAAGAGATGCCTGATGGTCGCACCTGGCTCATTGATCCCATTGACGGGACCACAAACTTTGCACACGGATTTCCAGTTTACTGCGTCTCTATTGGATTGTGGGAAGATCGTGAGCCCAAAATGGGATTAGTGCTGGAGGTGTCAAGCGGCGAATGCTTTACAGCTATTAAGGAAAAGGGTGCTTTTTTGAATGGCAATCCGATAACGGTTTCAAAACAGGATAACCCATCAAATGCGCTAATAGGAACCGGTTTTCCTTATAATGATTTGAGCCTGATTGATAATTATTTACGGTTTTTCCGCATGTTGATGACGACCGTTCAGGGGATGCGTCGTCCCGGAGCGGCTTCGTATGATTTATGTTGCGTGGCCTGTGGTCGTTTCGAAGGCTTTTATGAATATGCATTAAATCCATGGGATGTTGGAGCAGCGGCTCTTATTGTGCAAGAGGCCGGGGGTAAAGTAACCGACTGGGGCGGTGGCAATGACTGGTTGTTTGGCAAACGGATTGTAGCAGGAAATCCTGCGGTGCATACATTTTTGGTAGAGGAGATAGCAAATTTCTTTGATGAGAATCAGTTAAAGGAAAATAGAAAAGGTTAGAAGGTCGCGACATGGAATGCGGTTACTGCTGTTGTTTTGATTCTGCTATCTCATGGGTTCTGTCTCAAAAAAAGCATCGAATGATGCTAACGGCACAGGGCCGTTGTGGTATTTAAAAGGCTCACCATAGGTAGCGCCAATCAAATGGCCATAATGGCGGGCACGAGCTTCAATACCCTCAAAAAATTGATTATTTGAGATATAGGTTTCGGGTTCATCGCCTGGATCTTGAACATTAAACTGTGAATCAAACGCCAGAATAGCCTCTTTTTTGGTTTCAAATGTATCCGAAATATCAAAAACGATATCCGGTTTAAAAGGGCGATCCTGCATAAAGTGGAGCACATGAGAGGGGCGCCACCGCTCTTGGGGAGTTCCCTGATCGTCAAAAGTTTCGATCTTGGTCAATCCGCTAAAAAAGATGGCGTCTAATGCCAGTTGCGTACCATTTCTATGATCGGGATGCCTATCGGAAGGCGCTCCAACAAGGCAAATATGTGGTCGGTATTTCCGAATTTTCTGTATGATTTTTTTCTGATCATCCCGTGTACTTTTAAGCTTGGTATCAGGCAATCCCAAATTTTCGCGTACTTCGAGTCCAATAATCTCAGACGCATTTTGGGCTTCGGTCAGTCGCTGTTCGGGTGTGCCACGGCTACCCATTTCGCCACGTGTAAAGTCAATTACCCCTACTTTTTTATCCTGATTAACGAGTGCCGCCAGCGTACCTCCGCAACAAAGTTCTGTATCATCAGGATGAGAAGACAATGCTAAAATATCCAGTTTCATGTCATGTGATTTCTTCAATTTTACCGTATAATATAGCTGAATTTTGAGGGATCGCTAAAAAAATGAAATTCTTAATTTTTTTGAAACGATTCGTATTTTAGTTCGTATTGGAGACGTTACAAAATTTAAACCTGAAATAAGGGCATGTCTAAGATAAGTCGATTTATCAATAGCAGCTGGGAAGGACTCAAAATTTCTCTCAGTGCATTGGGAATTAACAAAACCCGTGCTTTTCTCACCACGCTTTGCATCATCATTGGTATTGTCATGGTTACGCTGATGAATGCCGTCAGTAATGGCATGGATACCGAATTTGACAAGAGCATTGCTATGCTGGGACAAAATGTGGTATATGTTGAAAAACAACCGTGGAATCGGGGCCCTGATTATAAGTGGTGGGAATACCGCAGCCGGCGCGACATAAAATTGGAATATGTGGAAGATATCCGGGCATCGAGTAGACTTGCCTCAGCGGTTTCGGCATCGGCATCAAGGGGGACCTCCATCAGATATAAAGATGTGAGTGCCGATGGTATTTTTATTGCTGGCGTTACTAACCAATATTTTGCTACTGCTGGATTGAATATTGAAGAAGGGCGTGCTTTTACTCCGGAAGAAATTCAACGGGGAGCAAAAGTAACAGTATTGGGAGCGACACTGGCCAATAATCTATTTGATAATGAAAATCCCATGGGCAAGATGGTTCGTATTGGCGGCCAGCGGTTTAGGGTAATCGGGCTACTCGAAAAACAGGGCAAGTTTTTGGGGTTGGCGGATATGGATCGACGTGCAATTACTCCTATAAAGGCCTATGGACAAATTTTTAGTATCAGGGGCAATGTTCAGATAGCGGTTAAATTTCCTGATGAAAAAACCTTGGAAGAGGGAGAGTACGAAATAGAAGGTCTTATGCGGCGTATCCGAGGACTTGATGCTACCGAGAAAAACGATTTTGAATTAAACAAACCACAGGCATTTGAAGCGCAGCTATCATCATTTAAGGCAGGACTCTATTTGGTTGGAGGCGGACTTACGGCACTATCGCTGATTATTGGCGGAATTGGCGTCATGAACATCATGTTTGTTTCAGTCCGTGAGCGTACCAAAGAGATAGGAATTCGCAAGGCTGTAGGGGCCAAGGCCTGGGAAATATTGTATCAGTTTTTGATTGAGGCTGTTATTATGTGTCTATTGGGAGGGGTCATAGGACTCTTGCTTTCCTACCCTTTGAGTATCTTACTAAACCAGATATTTGTTGCCAGTATTGATATCAGTGTTGTTATTGCAGCTATTGTGCTCTGTTCAATTGTTGGATTAATTTTTGGATTCATCCCGGCTTATCGAGCTGCAAAATCAGATCCTATAGAATCTTTGAGGTACGAATAAGATGAATATTAAGGAAATTTTTAAGCAGGCTTTTGATTCTCTCTGGGCTAATAAATTACGATCTTCACTAACATTGTTGGCTCTTGTTGTGGGGGTATTTTCAGTGATCGTATCTACAACTGCTGTGGCTGTTTTGGATAACTTTTTTCAGAATACCATGAGCATTATGGGAGGAGATGTAATTAATGTTTCAAAGACACCGTCTGTTCGTATGGGAGGTCGTGCGGAAAATGTTAGAAATCGTCAAGACATTACGTTTGAAACAGCTGAACGTTTGCAAGAGATGTTACAACTGGCAGAGAATGTAAGCCCGGATGAAACCTTTGATCGTACCAAGGTTACTTATGGGGATCAGGAGACTGATCCCACGGTGAGGGTGATTGGGAGCAATCAATATTACATTGGTAATAATGCGTATGAATTGAGTGAGGGACGCAATTTTAGTTCTGAGGATATTCAATATGGCCGCTTATTTACCATTATTGGATATGATATTCAGCAAGAACTATTTCAAAATGTTAACCCCATCGGAAAAAATATTCGAGTGGCGGGACAACGTTACAGAATTATTGGAGTGTTGGATGAGAAAGGGAGTGTTTTTGGCCAATCACAGGATGAGTTTGTACTGATTCCTTATACCGCTGGCCTTATGATTTATGGCGGTGACCGCAATATTGATATTCAGGTGAAAGCTCCGGCTATGGATTTTATAGAATCAGCCATGGATGAAATTACGGGGATTATGCGGATTATTCGTAAAGTGGCTCCGGGTGCTGAAAATGATTTTGAAATTGAAACTAACGATTCGCTGGCCGGTACCTTCGATCAGTTTACCTTTATTTTGTATGCCGTGGGATTTGTAATTGGAGGAATTACGCTATTTGGAGCAGGGATTGGGGTCATGAATATCATGTTGGTTTCTGTATCCGAACGTACGCGCGAAATTGGGTTGCGTAAAGCGGTGGGCGCAACGAAAAAAGCCATAGTGTCGCAGTTTCTTACTGAAACAATTTTTATATGTCAGCTGGGTGGTCTCATAGGAATTGTGCTTGGGATACTGGCGGGCAATGGCATGGCTATTTGGATTGAAACCGAGCCGGTTATCCCGATCTGGGCCGTGCTAACAGGCTTTTTCGGGATGTTTATTATTGCTCTTTTATTTGGAGTATACCCCGCTTATAAAGCAGCTCGCTTAGATCCCATCGAAAGCCTCCGCTACGAATAGTATTCTTCATTATATGATGGAAGATAATCACCAACATGTATTGATAATAGGTTTTGTATGGCCCGAGCCCAACTCTTCAGCGGCCGGCAAGCGCATGCTTGAACTCATTGACCTGTTTAGAGCTAAGGGGTGGAACGTAACCTTTGCAAGTTCAGCGGCCAAAACTGAACATACGGTCGATTTGAAAGCGATGGGCGTTTATACTTCTTCCATAAAGATCAATAGCTCAACATTTGATGAATTTGTCAAAGAGCTTGATCCCACCATTGTTATTTTTGATCGTTTTGTGGTAGAAGAACAGTTTGGATGGCGTGTTGCCGAGCATTGCCCCAAGGCCGTGCGGATACTGGATACCGAGGATTTGCATTTTTTACGGAGAGAACGAAAAAAGGCAAATAAAGAAAATCGAGCATATAAAAACGAAGATCTATTATCTTCGAAAGATGCGAAGCGGGAGATAGCCAGTATTTACAGATCCGATTTATCCCTAATTATCTCGGATGCTGAAAAAGAATTGCTCGACAATACGTTTGGAATCCCCGAAAATCTGCTGCAATATTTTCCTTTTTTATTAGATCCGATCGATGAATCTACCATATCGAGTTGGCCTGAATATAATCAGCGAACGAACTTTATGACGATAGGAAACTTTCGCCATGATCCAAATATGGATGCCGTTCGATATTTAAAGAAGAAAGTATGGCCCTTGATTAGAAAGCAGTTACCCGATGCTCAATTGCATATTTATGGGGCGTACGTATCACAGGAAGCCGAACAGATGCACGATCCGGAAACCGGATTTATCATTAGGGGAAGGGCAGATGATGCCATTAAGGTTGTTTCGGAAGCAAAATTGATGTTAGCTCCGCTTCGTTTTGGTGCTGGACTTAAAGGTAAATTGATTGAAGCAATGCAGTCTGGTACTCCGAGCGTCACCACAAATATTGGAGCGGAAGGTATTCAAGGGAAACTTCAATGGAGTGGTGGAATTGCTAATGATGCCGAAGAATTTGCAAATATTTCGGCTCAATTATATTCAAACGAGGATCTGTGGAAAGAGGCTCAGGAGCAGGGTGCGCGGATAATAAATGAGCGTTTTGCTGACAGAGATTTCAAGAATGGCTTTTTTGAAAAATTAAGAGCTATTCAAATGAATCTTGATCAACACCGGTGCCAAAACTTTACCGGACAAATGTTGATGCATCATACTGCCGCCAGTTCAAAGTATATGAGCCGGTGGATTGAAGTCAAAAATAGAAATCCATAATATTTAATGTCGACATATTTCCTTATAATTAAGCGGATGTCGCATATGAACTTAACAAGATTCTGAAACCATGGACGAAGAAATTTTAGAAAACTTAAATGAGGAGCTTGACAGCGCCCTTGATCGTGGACGCAAAGTCGTTGAGAATGAAGAACTGGTCAAGCGTATTGAGGAATTGAAATTACGTGCCGAGAAGCTGGTACGGAAACATCCGGTAAAGAGTGTTGCCGGTGGATTGCTAATTGGATTTCTTGTAGGAAAACTTCTGAGCTCCGAAGATTAATATGAGTAGCGAAAAAAGATCCGACAAACTTGGAAAACGTTTGAGGATAATTACGGCCGACCTCAAATTATATCTTGAAAAACGTATTGAGCTTGCAATGCTCAATGTAGGAGAAGCTGTTTCTGGATTAATGGCTGCTTCTGTACAGCGTGGAATAGGCGTTTTCCTGCTTTTGGGCGGGGTATGTTTCCTACTGTTTGCTCTGGCTATTTATCTCGGTGATCTGTTGAACAGCCGAAGTTTGGGCTATGTGATCGTTTCGTTACCGCTGTTACTGGTTGGGGGATTGTTTATGTTTTTAAAACCCAAAAGTGTATTTAAACAGCTGCAAACCAGGTTCGAAAATGAAGTTGTAAAATCAATTGATCATAATGGAAAGGCAATTGAAGAGCCTTTAAAGATTGAAAAAGAAGCACCATCAAATTCCAAAGAAGGATAAGTTATTATGGCACAAGAGAAAATCGATGAGCTTGAAAAAAAGAAGCAGGAGCTGGAAGATGAACTAAATAAAATACAAGGAGAGCTGGATAATTCTATTGACCAGGTTCGCGAAGATGTGAGCAGTAGTATAAATCCCAAAAATGTTATTCGAAAGTATCCTTTGCCTATTGTTGGAGCTTCAGCTCTGTTGGGGTTTTTGCTGGGTCATAAAAATAGAAGGTCATCAACAGTCTCATCTGATAAAGGTGGGGATTTTAGTGGGACACTCTTATCGGAATTAAAAAGACTTGCAAGTCGCAAAGCTATAAATTTTGCGACCGATTATGTTGAAAGTATCCTTGAAGCAAAGGCCGAAGAGCATCTGCAGTCAACTAATGGAGAAGAGGATAGTTAATAAAGGTTTTTAATATTTTTAACGTAAAAAAACCTTTTCCCTTCGTAACAATTCGTATCATAGTTCGTGTAACCTTGCGACTTGTAACCCAAAAAAATAAATTATCGATATGCGCAAAGGTATCTGTTTATTATTTAGTGTATTAATTTTGAGTGTTGGTGGCCATGCTCAGGATATGCAACCTCAAAAAATTTCGTTGCAAGAAGCTATTGATATTGCTCTCGAAAATAGTATTGATTTGCAAAAATCAGCTAATGATTTAGACCTTGCTGAGGAGCAAAAATTTAGTGCTAAAGCTAACTTTTTGCCCTCTGTAAATGCTTCATTGAACGGACGTCAAAATGTGGGACGTCAGTTTATTGAAAGTGAGGTTAGCTTTGAGGAGGTAACAAGTAACTCCATTAGTGGATCAGTTAATGCCAGCGTGCCTATCTTTCAAGGATTTAGAAATATTTTAACACTTAGAAATAGTCGCAAAGATGTTAGTCGGCAAAAAAATTCGTTAGAACGTACCAGGGAAAGAGTTATTTTTAATGCCGCAAGTAGTTTTTTGCAGGTACTGCTTGATAAACAACTGGTTGGAATTACCCGTGAAAATCTTGAAGCTTCAAGACAACAATTGAAACAGGTAGAAGCGCAAGTTGAAGTAGGATCACGTCCCACTGTTGATTTGTATGATCAAGAATCTCAGGTAGCAAGTAATGAATTGGAGTTAATCAACCGTGAAAATGCACTGGAGATCAGTCGAACCCAGTTAATCAGAAACTTGCAGCTTGATCCTCTAAAAACTTATGAGTTTGCAACTCCAGAAGTTGGAGTTGAAGATGTAAATAAAACAGAACTTGATTTGCAGGATCTGACAAAACGTGCACTGACGAATAGAAAAGATCTTAAGTCTCAAGAATTGTTGATTGAAACGCTAAAAAATGATTTAAAGCAGAATAAATATGCATTGTATCCGAGTGTTACAGCAAGTGCGGGCATTTCAACAGCCTATCAGGATTTATACCGTGTTTTTGATCCGCAAACCGGTCAACCAGCTTCGGTAAGCTTTAGCGATCAGTTTTTTGATCAACGGGTATCTCGTTTTGCTGGATTTTCCGTGAGTATTCCCATTTTTAACAATTGGGATCAACGGTTAAGTATCCAGCAGGCAAAAGTAAATTATAAAAATGCAAAGCTTGATCTAAAAGATCAGGAATATGGTGTTCGAGAAGAGGTACGGCAGGCTTATAACGATTACCGCTCCTATATACAGCGACTTGAATCATCACAAAAAGCACTACAGGCAGCAGAACGGAGTTATGAAACACAGAAACAACGTTACGAGGTTGGTTCCAGCACACTAATTGAACTTAGTGACGCCAGTGCACGATATACTGAGGCGCAATCTAATCTTGCAAATGCGTTATATAATCTAATATTCCAACGAAAATTGTTAGATTACTATTTGGGGCAACTCGATCAAAATATGACTTTAAATTAAGAGTGTAGAGTTTAAAAATGTCAAAAAAGAAAAAGTCGGCGACACAAAAACTATTATATATTGGTATTGGTCTCATTGTTTTAGTGGGAGCAGGCGCACTATTAGGCAAATCAATGGGATGGATGGGTGGTGGTACTGCCGTCAAAGATGTTGAAGCAACCGAAGCAAAGCTGAAGACCATAACGCAAGTTGTTTCGGCCTCGGGGAAATTACAGCCAGAGGTAGAGGTGATTCTTCGGCCGGAAGTATCGGGTGAGATCATAGAACTACCCATAAAAGAAGGCGATTATGTAAAGCAAGGAGAGCTTTTGGTACGGATCAAACCGGATATCTACCAAGCACGCATTGACGAAACCAATGCTATGTTGCTTACCCAAAAAGCCCGTCTTGAACAAGCACGTGCATCATTGTTAGAAGCTGAATCTGTTTATGAACAGAACAAGCAGCTTTATGAGAAAGGTGCCATTTCTAAAACAGAATATGTAAAATCAGAAACCAATTACGAGGCTCAAAAGGCTAACTTCAATGCCGCTAAATACCAGGTACAAAGCAGTGAAGCTCAGCTTGAACAGGCAAAGGAAGAACTGCAAAAAACGATTATCCGGTCTCCGCGTGATGGAACGATAAGTAAGTTGGCTGTTGAGGTTGGTGAACGTGTATTGGGGAATACACAATCCATAGGGACAGAATTGCTTCGGATAGCCAAAATGGATCAAATGGAAGTTCAGGTACAAGTAAATGAAAATGATATTGTAAACGTCTCAGCAGGAGATACCGCTAATATTGAGGTTGATGCTTATCCCGAGCGTGTTTTCAAAGGAGTGGTGACAGAAATTGCCAATTCCGCTGAAATTTCGGGAGAGGGAACGAACGAACAGGTTACCAATTACGAAGTAAAAATTCGTGTGACTACCCCTCACAATCTCGATATGGTTGGAGACAGAGAGCTGGTCCAACAGGCCTCACAAGAAGTGCCTGAGGATGTATTTGTCCCCTCGTTTAAGCCTGGAATGTCGGCTACGGTAGATGTGCAAACCCAGACTGTGCGTAATGTGGTTTCAGTGCCGATACAAGCTGTAACGGTACGCGATTTTGCCGATGAAAATAAACGTGCAAAAAATGATACCACCGACAGTGATACTACCAATGTGGATGAAGATCTTATTATCCCTGAAGAGGATATGCGTAAAGTGGTGTTTGTCGTTGAGGATGGAAAAGCGCAGCGAAAAGAAGTGAAGACAGGTATTAGTGATCAAACTCATATTCAGGTTTTATCGGGAATTGAAGCCGGTGAACAAGTTGTAACGGGAAGTTATCGCATGTTATCTCGGGAGCTTTCTGATGGCGATGAAGTGAACGTCAATAATAATAAGTTCAGCCGAATGGCATCAAACTAAGAGTATAATGGCAAAACCGGTTATTAAGGTAAACGACTTAACGAAAATTTATCAGATGGGGACGCAAGAGGTGCGCGCTCTTGACGGTGTAACCTTTGATGTGATGGAAAACGAATATATTGCCATTATGGGGCCATCCGGATCGGGTAAATCTACGTTGATGAATCTTATTGGCTGCCTGGATACCCCAACATCCGGGACCTATATTTTAAACGGTGAGGATGTCAGCCAGTTTGATGACGCTGATCTGGCCGAAGCCAGAAATCGGGAGATTGGTTTTGTATTTCAAACGTTTAATTTGCTACCGCGTACGGATTGCCTTTCAAATGTGGAGCTGCCATTGATCTATTCTGGCGTTAAAACTGCAGAACGGCACAGGCGGTCGGCTAAAACACTGGAACGAGTTGGATTGGGAGATCGTATTGATCATAAACCTAATGAACTCTCGGGTGGACAGCGACAGCGTGTTGCTATTGCCCGTGCTTTGGTGAACAATCCCTCTATTTTACTGGCGGATGAGCCTACGGGGAATCTCGACACCAAAACTGGTGAAGAGATCATGATGCTGTTTG
The DNA here is from genome assembly GCF_052060035.1 of Fodinibius sp. SL11. Taxonomy (NCBI): domain Bacteria; kingdom Pseudomonadati; phylum Balneolota; class Balneolia; order Balneolales; family Balneolaceae; genus Fodinibius; species Fodinibius sp. SL11. The sequence goes on from NZ_JBPOEA010000002.1 coordinate 515,454, forward strand.
AGGAACTGTATCGGATGGGCAACACTATTATTGTTGTTACCCATGAACCGGAGATTGCTGAGCATGCTCGTCGTATTATTCGCCTTCGTGATGGTCAGATTGAAAGTGATATTCAGGTAGAGAGTCCCGCTTTGGATCAAGAAGAAATTGTTATTGAGTCTGCCTCGAACTAATTATTCAGCATATTTTTTGTTCCTGGGATCATATTTAAAGATTCAGGTTTGGTTGCATCAGAATTATGATTAACATCATAGTAATGTTTTAATCATAAATACTCTGCTATGAAAATTCTTTACGTTTTTCCTCATCCGGATGATGAGTCATTTGGACCTGCACCGGCCATCGCGGCACAACGCAGAAAAGGTCACGAAGTATATCTTTTTACCTTGACAAAGGGAGAGGCAACGAAGCAGCGATTTCGTTTGGGTATTACCAAAAAAGAGATGGGCGAAATCCGTTATAAAGAGATGCAATGCGTAGAAAAAGTGCTCGATTTGAACGGCATGACCGTTTTTGATCTTCCAGACAGTGGATTAAAAGAGATGGATCCTGCCGATATTGAAGAAGTGATACGAAAACAGGTTCAGAAAATTAAACCTGACGTTTTGGTTACTTATGCAGTTCATGGCATCAGCGGATTCGACGATCATCTGGTAAGTCATGCGGTCGTAAAGAGTGTGTATTGTGATTTGAAACGAGAGGGCTTTGACTATCCCAAAAGACTGGCTTTTTTCACCCATTACAGCGAAGATGTAGGAGAAGGGAAGTTTAACCTAACCTCATCAAAACAGGGCGACATTGATTGCTGGATTGAAGCTAATGAAGAAGACTATCAAAAGTTTTTATCAGCTCTTGATTGCTACGAAACGTATCAAAAGGTGATTGAAGATAGCAATGTAAAAGAAGAGGTAGGGTATCGGGTTCCCTTCGAAATTTTTCAAGAAGATTTTGACCCGCCGCTTACTGATTTAGGAGATCACTTAGATGCATAATACTAATTGCTGATGTTAAGCGACTGATGAAAAGAGATTTTCCAATCTGGTTGAAAGGGACAACAATAGTACTTGGGATCATCTTGTTGTTCGTTGTTCTCTCATATGGAAAATTTATTTTAATGCCTCTCGCATTTGCGGCTCTTATAGCTATGATGTTAGAGCCTATAAGTGCATGGCTGGAGCGTTATAAATTTAATCGTGTTCTGGCCATCATAACCAGTATTATATTAATCGCAGTGATCTTGGGCGGTATTATGTCGCTGCTTTCGATACAATTTATTCAGTTCGCCGATCGCCTTCCCGAAGCCAATGCCAAGCTACAGACATTGAGTAATGATCTGATACAGTTTTTTGAATCCACATTTAGTCTATCACCCGACCGGCAAGTACAATTTTTAGAACGGGGACTCGAAACGGCTATCAATAAAAGTGGAGAATATATCAGCACGGTATTGGGTGCTACAACAAGTGTGTTCACGACCGTAGGACTGTTACCATTTTTTGTGTTTTTCATGATGTATTACAAGAAAATGTATCGCACATTTTTACACTCTGCTGTTGAGGGAAATAATGATGCCATTGATTCTGTAATTGACAACATCCAAAGTGTGACACAGAATTATATAGTAGGCATGATTACCGTAGTCACCATTTTGGCGATTTTAAATGTAATAGGATTATGGATTGTTGGCATCGATCATATACTATTTTTTGCGGCCTTTGCGGCAATTCTTGCAGTTATTCCATACATAGGAATTATCTTGGGAAGCCTTCCTGCCATTGTTTTTGCACTTTTATTCACTGACTCATTACTGAATCCTATAGGGGTGGTAGCAGTATTTGCTGTTGTTCAATTTTTGGAAGGAAATTTTATTACGCCCAATGTTATTGGTTCAAAAGTAAGTATTAATCCCTTCATGGCATTAATTGCGCTTATAATTGGGGGACAGCTGTGGGGTATTTCAGGGATGATACTTTTTGTACCGCTATTGGGAATTTTGAAATGTGTTTTTGATCAGGTTGATGGATTGAAACCATATGGGTATTTGCTGGGCAATCGCACTGAATATCAAACTGCTGAAATAAAAACGGAGAGCAAGGGCGATTAAATTTCTTTAAGTCGATTGGAGGTTTCCCAAATGGCTCTCAAGAAAGGGATATTGGGAACACTGCTCATTATTTTTAAATCGTTTTTTATAGAAGATTCCTCGGCAAGAAATTGGAACACCTTGTCCAGTGAATTATTTTGAAATAGGTGATTAAAAACCCTCAATGCATCCTTGGGATGTCGATCAATGATTTGTAGCAGCCAGAGATCGTACGCTCGAAATCGCTTTCGGGAAATAGGCTGAGGTCGAATTTCGCGAGAGGATAACAAATCCTTGACAATTGCGTCAGTTTGTTGTTGGATACGCTTGAATGTGTAACCGGTAGAAGGCTTGGTGACCCCTCCAACCGTACCGAGATTTAAAATATTTGGTTTATACCACGGTTTATGTGGGCGATCTGCCATCGGGATTTTTCCGAATTCCTTTCGTTCGATAGTATAATCAACCGGTTTCAGATTAAATCGGTTATTTAAATATAAAGATATCTTCTCCTCGTATTTCTTTTTATCAAGCAATGTATCCGAAAAAATGGTGTATTCAATAAGCGCAGATGTTTGAGACCAGGGCAACAGATAGATGAAAGCTATGCCATCTTCAAACGTTTGGTCAAAATCCATTAAGGTAAAGACATCTTCATCAAAGACTGGTTTTGATGTGCTAATCTCCCAGCCTACGAAGTGTTGCAAAAGCGGATGTCGGGGCTGATCACCAGTATTATTCCATGGATCAAAACAACTTTGAAAAATATACTCTGCTTTAAATGAGTCGGAATCCGTGTGCAGGATGGGATTTCTCTCGTTGAATGATAAGTCTGTAATTGAGCCTTCGAGCAGATCGAAATTGGGATGATTTTTCAATTTGCTCAAAATATGTCTCCCAAAATCAATACTTCGCAGGCAGTAGTAAGTGTATGTATTTAGCAATTCGATAGTTCGGCTGTCAAAAGTATTTACCTCTGCTTTATTCCATTTCCGATAAATCAACTCAGCAAAGGGAGGATCAGTGGCATCCCAAAAACACCAGGTTTTATCATTAGTCGGGGTTAGCGATTGATCAATGATGAGCATATTTTTTTCTGACAACGGTGAATGCAGCATTTTCCAGGCAAGAGAGAGCCCTGATGCACCTGCACCTGCTATGATGTAGTCATACGACTGCATAAAATCCGGTGATTAATTAAGTTGCCAGATTGCAAAATTCAGGGCTGAAGCATAACTAATCCAAAGTAAATAGGGTACAAGTAACAGCCCTGCCAGTTGGCTTTTTCTCCAGAAGAGAAGAAGGGTGAAAGCAATGGCTACCCAAAGGAGTAAAATTTCAGCCAAGCCCGTTGAAATATAGTGTTTCCCAAAAAATAGCCAAGACCATAATGCATTTAGGATGAGTTGCACAAAAAACCATTTGAATTCATAATCTAATAAGGAAACTGAATCCTTTCGCCAAACAAGCCAGGCTGACGTCCCCATCATTACATACAGGATTGGCCAAACGATAGGGAAAATCCAGTTTGGAGGTGTCCAACTTGGTTTTTGCAATAGTTCGTACCACATACCGGGTTCAAATTGAGCTCCAAATACACCGGCTAAACTGCAAACTATAATCCAAACCGGCAACCCCGCAATTTTTTTGGTATCTATCGCCATAATTTAGAATTCCATCTTAAAAAATCATTGTATGTCATTGATATAAGTGATTATAACTAAAAATCGTTTACATGTTCTCTTTTATATAAATCCTTTTTTCGTAAGTTATCATTATACTGATAATTGATTAAAACCTAATCAGATAATATTCAATGTGGAGTAATAGGCGAATAAAATTACATATTATATGGATTCTTCCTTTCTGTTTGCTCTTAAGCAGTGAGTCATTCGCTTTTGGTGCAAAGAATGCCAAAAGTAACACGGGAAAACTGTTTATTACTGTTGGTGATCAAACTTTTTTTGAAAAGAGCATCTTCGCATATGATTCACTTCGATTAACTGAGCAAAAAGTGGAAGAGTGGATTGAAATCCGAATAGAAGTTGCTAAGCTGCAGAATAAGATGAAAGCGAATGCCTCGGAGTTCGATAATGTGGTTGCTGCTTTTTATAAAGAGCGAAAAGGGTTGTTAGCATCTTCGGGATGGACGGTTCAGGAATTCGATCAGGTAAAAGAACGCATACACGCGGCTATTTCTGCGATGGATATTTCGGAAGATCTGCAAGCAAGTAAAGCTGATCATCAGAAAGAGATTAAAGAGATAAAAGCCAATACGTTTTATACAGATCAACAGAAAGAAGAGCTGATTAATGCGATAAATGAGATGCGTAATCAGCAAAGGGAGCAGTTTGTAGAACCCACGAAAAAAGATTGGCCGGCCGTACGTCCGTACAAAGATATTCTTGAGGAAATGACTGACTGGATTGCCGGAAATATTCCCAATCCACCTAATCTTTGAGTTAGAAGAATGAGTTGAGTATTTAGTTTGAATATGGGTTCACCAGTAGAATCTTTTTCAGGAGTAAATTTTATTTCTGATGTCTCATAGTTAAGCCTAATATTCGTAATAGTATTTTTCTATCAGAAAACAATTTATATGAATGAATGATTTAGTTAGATTAATACTGATTAATAAGAAATTGTAAAACCAAGCCTCGTATGAATAAAGATAAAGATCAGAAAACATCAAGTAGTAACGAAAGTAAATGCCCTTTTCATAATGGGGGATCAAATGAAACTGCTGCCAGTGGTACAAAGCTCGATAAATGGTGGCCCGAACGATTAAATGTGGATATGCTTCGCCAGCATTCGTCCAAGGGTAAACCAATGGATGAGGATTTTGACTATGCGGAAGAATTTCAAAAGCTCGATTTCGAAACTGTGAAACAAGATCTTCATGATTTGATGACCGATTCCAAAGAGTGGTGGCCCGCAGATTGGGGACATTATGGAGGTCTCTTCATCAGGATGTCGTGGCATGCTGCCGGTACGTACCGTGTTTCTGATGGTCGTGGTGGAGCTGCTGGTGGTCAGCAACGTTTCGCACCTCTGAACAGCTGGCCGGATAATGCTAACTTAGACAAAGCGCGTCGTTTGCTTTGGCCTATTAAGAAAAAGTATGGTCGTAAATTATCATGGGCCGACTTGTTAGTACTGGCTGGTAATGTTGCGATGGAATCAATGGGTTTTGAAACCTTTGGCTTTGCAGGTGGACGTGAAGACGACTGGGAGCCCGATACTTCTGTAAACTGGGGTTCCGAAGAAGAATGGCTGGATGATGAGCGTCACGATGAAGAAGGTAATCTCAAGGGTCCACTTGCTGCCGATCATATGGGCTTAATCTATGTTAATCCTGAGGGACCGAACGGAGAACCGGATCCTGAAAAATCAGCCCATTTCATTAGACAATCATTTTCACGAATGGCAATGAACGATGAAGAAACTGTTGCGCTTATTGCCGGCGGACACACTTTTGGTAAGACCCACGGGGCGGGACCATTAGAACATAAAGGCCCGGAACCTGAAGCGGCTGATATTGAAGAGCAAGGCTTCGGCTGGATCAGTGATTATGGCTCAGGAAAAGCCGGTGATACAATCACCGACGGTGAAGAAGGTGCCTGGACGAATGATCCTACCCAATGGGACATGGGCTTTTTTGAGAATCTCTTTGAATATGAGTGGGAGTTAACGAAAAGTCCTGCCGGATCTTATCAATGGCAGCCAAAAGATGGAGCCGGGGACGGTATGGTACCCGATGCTCACGATCCGAATAAGAAAAATGCTCCGATGATGCTTACTACGGATCTCGCATTGAAAGTAGATCCTGAGTACAGAAAAATTTCCAAGCGATTCTATGAAAATCCTGAAGAATTTGCGGATGCTTATGCACGAGCTTGGTTCAAACTTATCCACCGTGATATGGGCCCCAAGTCTCGTTATCTGGGACCTGAAGTTCCCGAAGAAGACCTGATTTGGCAAGATCCTATCCCCGAAGTTGATTATGAACTGATCGACGAAAAGGATATCGAAGAACTCAAAGGTAAGATCTTAGGTACCGATCTGTCTGTATCGGAGTTGGTTAAAACAGCTTGGGCTTCGGCTTCAACCTACCGCGATTCCGACAAGCGAGGCGGTGCCAACGGTGCCCGTGTGCGACTTGCTCCACAAAAAGATTGGGAAGTGAATAATCCTGAACAGTTAGCTAAGGCGCTTAAAGTGCTTGAAGGCATTCAGAAGGAATTCAACAATGCTCAATCGGGTAACAAGCGCGTTTCTCTTGCGGATCTAATCGTTCTCGGCGGTGCTGCTGCAGTTGAAAAAGCGGCGAAAGATGCCGGCCATGAAATAGAAGTACCCTTTACTCCGGGACGTAATGATGCTACGGCAGAACAGACGGATGAGGACTCATTCGAGTGGCTTAAGCCTAATGCTGATGGTTTCCGCAACTATTATAATTCTGAGTGCAATGCAAAGCCAGAAGAAATGTTGGTTGACAAGGCGCAATTGTTGTCGCTCACACCACCTGAAATGACGGTACTGGTTGGTGGTATGCGTACGTTAAATACCAATTACGACGATTCCGATTACGGGGTCTTTACCGACCAGCCAGAAACGTTGACCAACGATTTCTTTGTGAATCTTCTTGATATGGATTACGAATGGAAGGCAACTTCGGATGACGAACTATTCTTTGAAGGCCAAGATCGTAAGACCGGTGACGTCAAGTGGAGGGCCACTCGTGTTGACTTAATCTTTGGTTCACATTCTGAGTTGCGTGCTCTTTCTGAATCCTACGCGGCCGATGATGCAGAAGAGAAGTTTGTTAAGGACTTCGTTGATGCATGGACTAAAGTGATGCAACTGGATCGCTTTGATCTGGACTAAACTCATCTGTAATGCAATAGTTCTTTAATAGAACCATGCATTGCAAAATGTGGTGTACATTTTAGCTAACCTTTAAATGGGAGTCTGTTATCAGGCTCCCATTTTTTATTAATGATTTTGATATTTGGCTATATGAAAAGTAATAAAATTCTTGTAGGAAGATGCTATTCTTCAGAAATAGCAGAGTTTTTGTGAGTAGAATATCGAAACAACAAGGCCGACGCCACAAATAGTATAATGAAGAATCCATTGACGCCAATTATATGAAACACCGTGCTGGGTGGTGACTGGTAAAAACCACCGATTAAAGCAACTGCAGCTACTAACACCTGAGCGAGAGCCATTACTAACATTGTTTGTGTCATTCCCTCTGGTTTAAAGCGTGCAATAAAAGCACCGATGATTCCAACAAAAATCACCCCAAAATACAACAGATTGATGGGATTGTCCTCGGAACCAATAATGCCCACAGCACCGTTTACCCAGATGAGGAATAATCCAGTGAAGAGCGCAAATCCGATAGCCACACTGTAGGCAGTTTTATCCGAATTTCTTGTTATCAGTTTATATGTAAGGCCAGTGGCAAAGAGGAGCGTGCTGGCAATGACAAAATCAGAGAGTGTCCATACAACTTTATCAGTGAATTGCATTGCAGTTAGTGGGATCATTAATAAAAGCCCTATTACGACGCCCAATAAGGCAATGAATTGATAAAATGTGTGATTTTTACTCATGGTGAGTTATTTAGTTGTTATTGGAAAGTACTTTTATTTACAAAGTAAAAAGGCAAAAAAAACGGTCTGTTTTATAAAATTATGTGTGCTTTGATCCAAGTCTGTATCGGGTGATAAAATACCATCCGGCACCGGTTACAATCAACAATAATGGAATTGCGCCCGGCTCACTTTCTACAATTGTCATAAATACCAGAAGCGCGATTCCAATTATGATAGTCAATACCGATAGCAGTGAGTACAACCTTATTTTATCAACCTTATTTTTCTTCATAATTACGATTTGTTATTTCTGCGATTGAATAATTTTTTCCAACACATTAAGATGCTCCTCAAATGCCTTTTTCCCCTCTTCGGTCATGTAGTATGTAGTGTGGGGTTTATTATCGATAAAGGTTTTTTCAACTTCGACAAAACCTTCTTTTTCTAATTTTTTTATATGTGTTGCCAGGTTGCCATCTGTTACATCCAGAACATCCTTTAATGACGTGAAATCGAGGCCATCATTCACTGCTAACACCGCCATAATTCCAAGTCGTACTCGACTTTCGAATGCTTTATGTAAATCATCGATAGATACTTTCATGGGTAGATTCTCTTACCGCTCGTACTTCAAATGCATGTAAATTCCATAGCCGATATGGACTACTCCGAATCCCACGGCCCATAGAAGCAAACCGTATTCAATAAATCCAGTGCCAATTAATCCCAAGGCCATCTGTATCAATCCCAAAAATTTTAAATCATCAAAAGTAAACTTGCTGGCGCTATATAGAGCAAGTCCATAGAACAGTAAGGTAGATGGGACGATTAATCCTATAAGATTTTTTGAAAGTAATAGTAATATGAAAATACCACCCGCAGACAAGGGGATGGCCATTGTAGCTATCATTCGTTTGGATGTACTGTTCCAGGCACTTTCATTCCTTTTTTGAGCTTTTTTCCAGGAAAGAAAAATGGCCGTTCCAATTGCCAGAAGTAACACGGAAATAGCTAAAAATATGATCGCTGACAAGCTTGAGGAATCGAAGGAACTATAGCTAATCTCATCAGGATTAAAGTTGAAGTGGCTATACGCAATATAGGCTCCCGCTAATGCATAAATCCCAGCCATTACACCTGCCAAGCCTGATAACGATAAAAATTTGGAAGACCGCTCCATCATGGAGCGAATCTCAGTTAAATCTTGAATGTAATCCTGTTCCTCTTTCATACAAAGTACTTTTTATTTCAAAGTTAATACCAAAAATACTCTGTTACAATAGCTTCTTAAATTTAATTTACTATTTGAGGTTTGTCCAATGGAATAGGTTTAAGCTCTCACATAACTTCCAATGATATCAGGATACCAAATACTGATTTGTCAAAGATTAAAACGAGCTGAAAAAGCGTATTTCCTATGCCAAATAAAGCAGCAGCAAAGCTAACATTGCGGGAAATGCTTGAATATAGAAAATGATTTTGTTAACCGTCAGAGCGCCAAACAGTCCTGCCATAATTATGCAGCATAGGAAGAATAGATTGATGGTAAAGCCTTCTGACCCAAGACTCAGCCCCCACAATAATCCTGCGGCAAGAAAGCCATTATAAAGGCCCTGGTTGGCAGCCAGTGTTTTTGTTGAAGCTGCATTTTCCCTTGAGTGGCCCAAAATGCGCAATCCAAGTTTTGTTTCCCATAAAAACATTTCCAGCACCAAAAAGCCGAGGTGTAGTAAGGCAACGATGAGGATTGCAAGAGTAGCTGCTATGGACATGTCATTTGTTTATGTTTTAAGGTTTATGATAACTCTTTAATCAGTCCGGACCTGTAAGCTTCCAGCAGTTTTTGCAGATCCGTAATTTTACGCTGAATTTCTTTACCGTTATCGGTATCACAAACGCGGATACGCTGGTTGTTGCGTTCAAGGATTCGTGTTTCAGAGTGAATATCAATTTCTTCATTAATAGCTTTTTGTGTAGACTCAAAAGGCTGGTGCGCAGCGAGGATGAGTCCATATGAATTGTAAATAAGGGTATATCCCGCAATTCCGGTTTTTTCTTGGTAGGCCTTGGCAAATCCGCCGTCGATGACCAGCAACTTGCCGCCTGCTTTTTCGGGGCTTTCACCTTTGGTTACCTTTACCGGAACGTGGCCGTTGATGATATGTCCATCTTCAGGATTGATACCGAACTCTTCGAGGATTTTATCAATAACTTTTTCTTTGGTACGGTGATCATAATAGGGATTCATTTTTTCTTGGTGGGTCTTGGGGTCTTCAATAAAATAACGCTCAAAAGTTGCCATCTTATCTTTGCCAAACAGGGGAGACTGGGAGCCGCTCCATAGGTACCACATGGTATCAAGTCCGTACTGTTTTTTGGCCGGCTCGTCATTTACAAAATAGCCTTGACGGGCAAGTTGCTCCAGGCGATCCATAAATTCTCGGGGACTGTGTTTTTTTCCGTCAAGGATGATGTGTCGTAAACGGCCACTTTTTGTCATAGGAATACAGCCATGATAGAGCAGGTTATTGTTATAGGTCAGGTACATGCTGCCCTTGGAAAACAGGAATCGTACATGAGATTGGAGACGTTCGCTGTTTTTAAACGACAGGGAGAGTTTCTCCATAACCGTCTGTTCTTTTTCGGAAAGTTTATAAGGATTATCGGGATCAATGGTAGGCATATAGGTATCCAATAGGGGGTAGGCATGGTCGTTGATATGAACGGTGCCCTCCTCATAGTCAATTTTATCGAGCAGCAGCCGATCTTCCATCTGGAACTGTGGCTGACGCTGAATAACTTGCCCCTCGAGCTTTAGTTGAATTATAGTAATGGCTTTTTGCATGCGGGCCATCAGCAGTTGTTCATTTTCAGTAAATTCTTCGTCGGCTTCTTTGGGACGAAAAAGCTCACAGGAATCATCCCCATACTCTTCTACAGCAAGTGAAACCAGCGGTAGCATGCTAATGGCATAGCCGTTTTCAATGGTCTCCATGTTGGCATAGCGCAGAGAAACGCGGATTACGTTAGCAATACAGGCTTGGCTCCCGGCCGCGGCACCCATCCAAACGATATCGTGATTACCCCACTGGAAATCTACGGCATGATGCTCCATAAGCTTATCCATAATGATATGTGCCCCGGGACCGCGATCGTATATATCGCCGATAACATGGAGGCGCGCGATAGTGAGTCGCTGAATAAGACGGGCCAATGCAGTTATAAATGCACCCGAACGGTCTGTATCAATGATAGAGTCAATTATACTGCTGTAATACTCTTGGCGATTTCGGTTGCTTTCCTGCTCGTGAAGAAGTTCCTCAATAATATAACTAAAGTCTTTGGGCAGTGCTTTGCGCACCTTGTTACGAGTATATTTTGAGGAATAAACCCGACAAAGTTTGATAAGTTGAAAAAGAGTTTTTCGGTACCACTGATCGGGATCATTAAGCTCTTTGACGATAGCCGGCATTTTCTGTTCAGGATAATAAATAAGGGTAGCCAGATTTCGTTTTTCCTGGTCATCAAGAGTGTATTCAAATATTTCTTCAATTCGTCGTTTTATTGACCCGGAGCCGTTACGCAGGACATGTAAAAAGGATTCGTATTCACCGTGGATGTCTGAGATGAAATGTTCTGTACCTTTTGGGAGTTCAAGGATGGCACTGAGGTTGATGATCTCTGTTGATGCTGCCCGAATGGAGGGATATTGTTGAGCCAGTAATTTCAGATAACGTAGTTCATTATCAGTCATAAGTAAAGTATTTAGCAGTACAGGTACGGATTAGTGAAATGCAAAATATTGCGTCAGTTTAAGGCGTACGAATGAATGTTTATTTATTAAATACTGAACGAATAGATAAAATGCCAGTCGTGAACTGGAGATCAGCATTCAGAACTGCGGCAGTATGGAAGACAATATCTTTTCCTTCTATGATATCTTTTAGTTTACCGTGTCTTACGAAGATCTACGGCCTGTAGGCTAATCCCCTTAGTTTTAAGGTGCGATAGGCGATCGCCAATACCTGTCACATCTGCTTTTTTTGTAAAAGTAATTCCGAAAGATGGGAGCCAACAACCCCAGTCGCCCCAGTTCCCAGTACCGCTACAGCTGAAAGTGATTTTATTTAAAAAACCTTGACCATTAAGATTGTATCAGGAAATGTTACAGTACGTCTCTGAATTCCATACCTGAGGGTAACCGATCCATTTAATGCTGTTTATTATTGCAATTAACAAAAGTGGAGCTATAAAAGCCAAGAGCAACAAAGAATAGGAAAAGTGCAGGTGTTATTTTATAGATTGGTTTTTTTAAAAAACACGTGAGGTTTTTGTGTGGTATTTTATTCCATTGTTATAAAGAACCATAGGCCGATTACCCGGTTCGTAAGATAAGCAACTTGCTCAGTTATTAATTTAAAGCATAAACTTTTCTACCACTTCGGTGAATATCAATCATGGGTTTTGCTCTGAAAATAACTCCTCAAGCTTCTGTTCAAGTTCTTGGCCATGAATATCTTTTGCGATGATGATGCCGTTCTCATCGACAAGGAAATTTTTAGGGATCGCCGTTATGGCATATTCTTCAGCAATTTGGTTTGAATAGCCGTCAACCGTAGATACATTGATCCAGGTTCGGTTGTCTTCTTTAAGTGCCTGGATCCATCGGTCTTTCTTATACTCAATGCCAAAGCCAAAAATCTGGAATCCGGAGCTATGATACCGGTCATACATTTTCCCCAAATGGTCACTTTCTGATCTGCAGGGGCCGCACCAGCTACCAAAAAAGTCTATTAAAGTGTATTTGCCCAGATTATCATAAAGTGACCGTTCCAGGCCGGACGTATCGGGAGCAACAATTTCTGAAACTTTGCCGCCGAGGGAAACCTGCTTTAAAATTCTAACTTTCTCTGATACCAGCTGTGCTACTTCAAGCCCTTGATGACGTTCAGAAAAATTAGCGGCCAGGTGTTCATAGTAATCCATGTGTTTATCGCCGTTCCAGCGAACCATGGTCGGATAAATAGCGATAGAGGTTCCCATCTTTTTTACCGCATGTATCAGTGTATCCCTATACTGTTCTTCTGCCTTTAACACCCGGTCCCCAAGCTTTTTAATCCGGGTGGCATCATCCTGGTTATCTTCTTCCAGTAAATCTTCCAATTGTGTCCTTATCGGATACACTGTTTCTCTCAAAACCTGCATTCGGAACTCCTCGTACTCTTCAAAAAGTTCGGTGTCCGGTGAACCGGATACCTCATAGTCACCTTCCCCGTGAAACTTTATGGTGATATGTTGCCCGGAATCAGCAATGAAGGGTACCTGCAGGGAATCGTGAATACGCAATCGGTAATAATGAGGTTCAAGACGGTAAGATGATGAAAACGAACGGTCTGCATCTACCGACAAAGTATCCAAAATATCGAATTGAGTTGCGTTGAGCCCCTTTGCCTGATGCAACAATACATTCTCTGTATCGATGTTATTGAGCTTTCCTTCTACAGAAAATACCGGTTCTTTTTTTTGGGTGGTACAGGAGAAAAACAGAGCTATTGAAACCGCCAGAATGGTTAGAGATGTCTTCGAAATCACGATGTAATAAATTATTTTAAGTTGAATATTGATGTAGACAGATATAGCGAAATGTTTCCTGTCTTAGTGCGTCATCAGAAACGAGGGAACGAATTGTGGTTTTTATGCCACCTGCTAAGATGAAATTCAAGACTTTTGTGCTACCATCAAAAAAATAGGAAATAATTTGCTTTCACCATGTTCATTAACCTCTCGTTCCATTTTATAGGCTGTTGAAAAAGTTATTTTTGTAAACCCTTGTTTTTCCGCCAACCCTGCCAGCTTTTTTCGGTCAAATCCTTTATGGACATCATCAACATCATGACCATGAAAAGATCCATCTTCTTTATCAAGATCAGCTACACAAAGGTATCCGCCGGGGTTAAGCAACTGATAGAATTGATTTAGGATTAATTGTGTGTCTGGGATGTGGTGAAGTGTCATCATCGTGTAAACCAAATCAAACTGTGTGCTGGGAGGCGGATCCTTGGTCAGATCAAGATTGACTGGGTGCATATTATCTTCCGTTTTATCCTGAATCTTATCACGAAGTACTTCCAGCATTCCAGTTGAAGTATCGGCTAAAGTAATAGGCCCTATTTTTTCACGAAGTTCAAAACTAAGCTGTCCGGTGCCACAGCCGTACTCAAAAGCAGACATATTGTTTGATAATGGAACATGTGATTTAATTGCTTCCGCAATATTTTCTGCGCGTTCTTGACTTTCGGGAGTATCCCAATCTTGGGCTTCTTCATCAAATCGAGACATGGATGTTATTGTCGAATTAATTTTTGAGTCGTTTTTTCAATAGAGGCCTTTAACATCCATAAAATATCTTTAATTCCTCAAAAAAATAAGGGTCCGGTATCAAGAGAAATATACTACGGGTTGATAAAATTGAATATCCCTTATTAAGAGTGGAAATACAGGAACGTAATTTATTTTGAAAGGGGCATATATTATTGCTCTGGCTTCAGTAAATTTTATCCCACATTTACATTAAAGAGATACCCGACTAAAGCAGTTAGTCCCATTGCAACTGTACCCCAGAATGTAATTCGGATGATTGCTTTTCCAATACTTGATCCACCGGTTTTTGCAGCTACAGCGCCCAAGACAATGAGGAAGAAAAGAGCGAAACCATACAAACTATACTCCATACTTTCTAAGGGCATAAATAGTGTGACAAGTAAAGGCAATATTCCACCTATCGTAAAAGCTGCACCAGACGAAAATGCTGCTTGCATAGGTTTTGCCTGACTAATTTCATTAATCCCTAATTCATCTCTAATATGAGCCCCTAAAGCATCATGCTCCGACAATTCTTTAGCGACTGTTAGAGCTGTTTCTTTTTTTAATCCTCTCTTTTCATAAATTTCCGCCAACCGCTGTAATTCAATTTCAGGCATTTCTTCTAACTCAATTTTCTCCCTTTCCGTATCCGCTTTTTCAACATCTGTTTGAGAACTTACCGAAACGTACTCACCTGCTGCCATTGATAAAGCGCCGGCGACCAATCCGGCTAATGCCGCTAACACGATGGGTTCTCTGCTGACACTTGCAGCCGCAATACCTATGGCAAGACTTGCGGTTGATAAAATCCCGTCATTTGCACCAAGTACCGCTGCTCGAAGCCAATTGCTTCTGTGGATGTAATGGTTGTCCAAATAATTATCCGGGCTTTTTGATTTTTTTGTCACCATACCATTTAGAGTTGCAGACAACAAGAACGTAACAGTAACGCTGTTTATCTGATTTGTTGCAGTTATGTGAGTTGGATATTCATGCTATTACTAAATGTAATAAGTTTAAAGTGAAGAGATAGAAGTTAATTTCAATGCGCTACATCCCTCAAAAATATACTTTCACATAGCGGTATTTAGCTTTTCGTTTTTTTTGATCATGTGATCTATGACATGGCTATGCTCATGTTGAGGACTAAACATAATGATCTCTGCGTCTTTATTGACCTTGACGTTGTGGCCGGGAGGCCAGTAAAACAGGTCGTTTGTATTCACAGTCTCCTGTACACCATCGGCGTCTGTCGTGGTAAGTTGTCCATCCAAAACAAAGCCCCAATGGGGGCATTGGCACAAATTGCCTTCCAGTCCCTCGAAAAGTGGAGTGGTATCGACGCCTGCCGAAAGGCTAAAGTACTCACCGCTGATTTTACCTAATCCCGTAGCATCACCAAAATCCGTTTGCTGACGTATAGTGGCTCCTGGTATTTCCATCTTGATGTCTACATGCTCTTTGGATATTCTCATGATAATCTCTCTATAGGTAAGTTGATGCTTTATGGTTATGCTAAGATTATTTTAGGAATAATCACCAAATAATATATTACGATATAAACTCTTGATATCCTATCTCCAATAATTTTCATGACTTCCTATAAATGCCAATACTGCCTTTTAAAAGTGTAATTGAATTTTGTTGGCAGGTGATCGCATACCTTCAAAATATCTTTAATACATTATTACTATGGCCAACTTATTCCGAATCAGAAGGGTAGGCAGGGAGTTTGCTGAATTACTAAAAGCTTCTGGAAGCCACTTAAGGATCCGCATGATGATCTGAATACCCATTAGCTGTAAAAGCCACAACGTGCTTCAATATATTTTTACATTTTTGGAGTGTCTTATTTCTTATTGTTACCCAAGAGATATTTTCTTACTGTTAAAAGTGTATTTTAATCAAACTCTTATACTATGAAAAATGCAGTTTCTGTTTTAGGATGTATTGCTCTTCTGATTACTTCTGCGCTTTCGCTTCAAGCCCAGCCCGACCGTATTACCGGTGAACCTTTTGCCACGCGATCAGCAGTAATCGGCCAAAATGGGATGGTTGCCACCAGTCAACCATTGGCTACCCAGGTTGGCCTGCAAATTCTAAAAAATGGGGGCAATGCTATTGATGCGGCTATTGCTTCTAACGCTGCACTGGGCCTTATGGAGCCTACCGGAAGTGGAATAGGTGGTGACCTTTTTGCTATTGTTTGGTCAGCAGAAGATCAAAAACTCTACGGTCTGAATGCAAGCGGACGATCTCCGCGCGGCCTGTCATATCAGGAAATGCAACAAGAGCTGGAAAAAAGAAATACGGATGACATTCCGGCCTATGGATTTTTACCCATTTCAGTTCCCGGTGCTGTGGATGGATGGTTTTCATTGCATGACAGACTGGGTAGTATGTCGATGGATCAAATTTTGCAACCCGCTATTAATTATGCGGAAGAAGGCTTCCCGGTAAGTGAACTTATTGCTTACTACTGGGAGATTGGGGCGCAAATTCATAACGACCGTCCCGGTGCTTTTAAAGAAGAAATGACGATTAACGGTCGTGCCCCGGATAAAGGCGAAATTATGCAGCGTCCTGAACTGGCCAATACATATCGAATTTTGGCTAACAAAGGTCGCGACGCTTTTTACGAGGGAGAAATTGCTGAGAAAATTGATAAATTTATGCGCGAAAATGGTGGTTATCTTCGCAAAGAAGATTTTGCTAAACATACCTCCACGTGGGTTGATCCTGTGTCTGTGAATTATCGGGGCTATGATGTTTACGAATTACCACCGAATGGACAGGGTATTGCCGCACTTCAGATGCTGCAAATTTTAGAAGAGTTCGATCTGAGTGCCATCGGATATGGTAGTGAACAAGCACTTCATCTAATGACAGAAGCAAAAAAGCTGGCTTTTGAAGATCGAGCCAAATTTTATGCGGATCCCTCTTTCTCAGATGTGCCCGTTCAAAAGCTTATCTCCAAAGAGTACGGGCAAAAGCGGGCAGAGCAAATTGATGAATATGCATCCAGTAATGTAAAACCGGGTATGTCTGTTCTTGAAGACGGTGATACTATTTATCTGACTACCGCTGATAGCGAAGGTAATATGGTTTCACTAATCCAGAGCAATTATCGAGGTATGGGTTCAGGAATCGTTGTGCCGAGCCTTGGCTTTGTCTTTCAGGATCGCGGTGAACTGTTTTCCATGGATCCTGATCATGCCAACGTTTATGAGGCGGGAAAGCGCCCCTTCCATACAATTATTCCTGCTTTTGTGATGAAAGACGGAAAACCATTTATGAGTTTTGGCGTGATGGGGGGAGGTATGCAGCCACAGGGTCATGTTCAAATTTTGACAAATATGATAGACTTTGGCATGAACATCCAGGAAGCGGGAGACGCAGCACGATGGCGACATACTGGATCCACCCAACCTACGGATGATGCTAAGGAATATCTCCAAGATGAAGGTACGCTAAATCTTGAGGATGGATACTCATTTGATGCAATTCGTGGCTTAATAAAGCGAGGTCACGATGTAGGCTATGATATCGGCGGTTACGGAGGATACCAGGCTATCATGTACGATGCTGAACAAGGCGTCTATTATGGTGCTTCGGAATCAAGGAAAGATGGTCAGGCTTCAGGATATTAGTATAAGCATAAGTTGATTGTTTTTTAGAGCGTGGGAATCAATACCCACGCTTTTTTTAAATGGATGCTGAGGTCCTGCTACTTTAGTAAATAGTCATTGGTGTGAAACATCAGGTTATTTGTGATGGACACTAATCGGCCTAACGGCTTTGCGAAAAAAGGGCAGACGACTTAGTGTCAAATTGATACAAATGACTGTAACCACAAAAGGGAATTGGGTAAGATAAGCTGAGGGGCGTATCCTTTATGTAAGGGGTAGTCATTTTGTATGATTATTTAAATTTCATCACTACAAAAGTAATATCATCATCAATAGGTTTATCCCCCCTCCAGCGATCAGCCTCGTATTTCAAATTATCGATTATCTCGTTTGGTTTTAAATGAGCATACTCTTCAAAAGCTGATTTCACCCTTTTCCAGCCAAACATATCACGATTTTTATTGAACAGCTCATGAAGTCCATCGGAAACTAACAATACAGTATCATTAGGATTAAGTTCAACAGTAATTTGCTTGTAGTCAAAGTTGTTGACGGCTCCAAGCGGCATTCCCTTTATAACATATTCTTCGATTGATTTGGATTCGTTTCTAAACACAAGAATGGGGGGCATTCCAGCAGCAGAAGCTGTGAGTACATTATTTTTCACCTCCATACATGTCAGTGCCATAAAGAGTGTCCCAAGATTCATCTGTTTTAATATGAGCGTTACTTTATTAAAAAACTCGGGAAAGTCAGACTCAGGCTGAAAGCTTTTAAAAAGGCTTTTTATTATGGCTACCATGAACCCAGCTTTATTGCCATGTCCGGTTGCATCGCCTATCACAAGAGTAAGTTGATCATCTTCCGATTTATAATAATCGTAATAGTCTCCACCCACTTCTACAGCGGTTCTCATGCTTGCCGCCATTAATAGCGTATCAGTTTCTGGTAGTCGGTGAGGAAGCATCGACAGTTGAAGTTTACGTGCTTCTTCAAGCTCTTTGCTCGTTCGATCTACTTCGTTCTGAAGCATTTCCCGTTTTAGCTTTTGCTGGAAGATATTTTTTTCCTGTTCAATAACTTTTTTGTTGGTAACCGAAATATCATAGGCAAGATAGATAGACGTAGTAATTATTAATCCAATCACTCCAAATTGATATCCATTGGTGAGGCCAAACAAGGGAGAAAGCAGTTCCAGATCTAAGAGGAGATCGTAGCTGCCAAATAACGAAAATATTGCAAACCCTACTCCGATAATCCAAAGCCGGTTAAGTCCTGATTGTAAAGCCAAATACGTGATGCGGATGATCTCTATTAATACAGCAATAACTACCAATTCTAAATAGATGAAGTTGCTGGATGGCTGAATTACAGCCGCTATACCTGTAAAAATTAATAATGAGGTGATCAACCAAAAGTGCAGTGGGACCCTATTACGGAATAACCTGTAGAAAAAAAGGAGCCCGGCGATTAAACTGATGCTTAGGGAACCCCTCTGAATCCTTAGAAACAATAAAGAGTATTGATCTGATGTAACCATCTGCTGAAAATCGGAAAAGATCGTAACTCCTAAAAGCAGAAGAAATAAAGCGTAGAATAGGTTTGTTCTTCGCTTGCGCCAATAAATAAAAAGGATGAGATGGAGCATACTGATTCCAAGTATGAGTCCAGTAGAGAAATATTGAATCTTGGTTAGAAATAAATACTCATCCATTAATTATTAACTTTAATTTTTTTTAAAACAATTCGCCCGAGATTTAATCTGCAATATTTTTTGGGACTGTAAATATAACGATCTGGTACATCACCGACAGTCCACAGATTATGAATTTGGTTATAAAAGAGAGGGTAACTAAAAAATGGAAGGGAGGCAACCAGATGGCGAGGTGCGTTCCCTTGAATGCTATTTAGGTTTAGGTAATACCAAAGGCGGAAGGCACATGATTCAAGGGTTAGGCTCGGAGCCTGATGCACGGATTCGTCTATCTTCCGCCGTGCTGGTATTTTTTAATATGGGAGACGTTGTTGCACATCTCAACTCGGTAGGGTAGTCTAATAAATGCGCTGGTTAGCTATATTATTAATTAGTAGTGGTTTTTTTAGTTGCAAACTTACTGATCGTTACTAACCACTACGCAAACAGTTACAAGTATTTGTTTCTATTTAACTTAAAAAAAAATAAAAAAGCCCTTTTTATTTAAAGATTATCTACTATACAGATAACCCAAAACAAATACGAGAGGAAGTGTTATGAAAAATATAGAACTAGCAAAAACCGGATATAAAAAATTTAGCGAAGGGGATATTGAGGGTGTTCTTTCCATGTTTGATCCCAAGATGGAATGGCATGAATGCAACGGATTTCCCTTTATTGAGGGCGATGGCATATTTACAGGACCAGAAGCAGTAGGCAATGGTGTGTTTAGTAAGATTCCCGAATATTATGATCACTTCAATGTTGAGATTGAAGAACTAATGGAATCCGGTGACCGCGTAATCATGAAGGGATATTACACGGGAACTTGGAAAGCCACTGGGAAGAAGTTCAAAGCTAATGCAGTGCATATCTGGACTGTAAAGAATGAAAAACTTACTCATTTTTTTCAAGCTGTAGATACAGCTACTATAATTAATCCTGTTAAAGCCAAAGTAATGTAGCTAACGACCTTGCGTTACAGCTGAAGGCGCCGGAATGTTGAAATTGTTTATAAATGAAAGAGTAACTAATAAATAGAAGGTACGCAACCTGGTGAGAGGCCTGTCCGCTGATAGCGCTGGTTAGGCGAGAGTGTAAATCTAACTCTGTCTAGGTTGGTAATTTAAAATCTACTAACTTAGACAAATCATGACACAAAAAGAA